>DAIMGK010000024.1:0-36947 GCA_036723985.1 Flexilinea sp. | reverse complement strand
ACACCGGTCAGGATGGAGATGATCCGTCCGGAAACATCCTTCACATCCGCGGAACGGGCCTGCATATAAGGATCATCCATATTCGCGAACATATCCGCAAACTGCTGGGCAGTATCCGAGACAGCCGCTTCCGCATTATTCTTATCTTCCTGAATGGAAGCCTGGATGGATTCCTCATAATCCAGGTCCTCTGCCATCATCTGATGCGTTTCAAACAGCATGGCAGCTTCATCACCGGCCTCGACCCGTGCCTTTTCGGCAAGCGCGCCCAGCTGTTCGATCGCCTTTTCCTGAGCAGCCTTGAACCGTGCCCATTCGGCATCCGTATCTTTAACCGTATACCGTTTGATAGTGCTCTTGGCACGCTGGTAAAAATAAAGCGGCCCGATCGCTACACCCGTTGACGCGCCTTTACCCTGAATCGTGATCATCAATTCCTCCTGTGTTGGTTTCAGGTACCAGCTGCCAGATATCAAATCATAAGAGTCAGGGAGCAGGAACCCGGAATGATCATCTGGATCCTACCCCCCGACCTGATATCTGAAACCTGTGACCCGATTTAGAAATTCGCCTTGAAGAACGCTTCGATGGCAGCGGCGGCGGCTTCTTCATCATCGCCTTCGATCGTGACGGTGACGGTATCGCCCTGTTTTACACCCATACCCATGATCGCCATAAGTTTCAAAGCGTTGACGGATTTTTCACCCTTGGTCAGAGTAACTGTTGAGGAATATTTCTTGATTTCCTTCACCAGCAGGCCGGCGGGACGGGCATGAAGCCCAACGGGATCGGTAATAACATAATCAAAACTCTGCATCTTATTCTCCTTTATTTCATTCATTGTCAGAAACAGCGGCAGGGAGGATATGGACTTTACACCTTCCCGGATATTACCGCCGATCCGACTTTTTTAATTATACCCGGAACAGGAGAGCCTTCTTCGTTCCGGGCTTGTATACAGTTTTTTCCGGCCGGTGACCGGTGACCACCGGCCGCTGATCATCAATGAAACTATTCAGAACCATGTTCTCTGCCAGCGGGGCGAGCCGTTGGGACATTTCTGCTGACTCGCGATATTTGGACGATTTTTGTCATGATTTTGCAGATATTTCCCGGCTGCTGCGAGTCAACAAAAACCGTCCCCGCTGATTTGCTATGAATAGTTTCTCATCAATACTTATTTTACACCGCATTCGACGTTTTCGAGATCGTCGGAGTTTGTGAGCAGTACCGCGACCGTATCACTGTAACCGGCTGCCTTGATCTTATCAATGCTGAAGCGGATCAGGGGCTGTCCGGCTTTGACCGCATCGCCTTCTTTCACGAGGCAGGTGAAGCCGTCACCCTTCATATTCACGGTATCCACGCCCACATGGATCAGCATTTCCATGCCATTGCTTTCAATACCGACCGCATGCTGGCTGTCCGCGACAGAAGAGATCGTCCCGTCAAAGGGGGCGACGACGAGACCGGCAGCAGGCTGAATGCCTACACCGTCACCCAGCACACCGGAAGCAAAGGTATCATCCGGGATCGATTCGCGGGGAATGACCGTACCCTTCACCGGCTGCAGGACGGAACCTGCGGCGCAGCGGATCACTGAGACCGTCGGGACTTCCAGCGCCGGAGCAGCAGCCGTAGCAGCTGCAGGGGCCGCTTCAGCCGCGGGCTCTTCCTCTTTCCAGATCACGGTTGTCACAGCGAAGGCGATCCCCGCGGAGATCAGCAGTTCAATGCAGTACACAGGGATGTTGTTGATCGCCAGAAGGCCGGGGATCCCGGTAACGCCATAAGTTGTCGCGCCCAGGTGGGTAATTGAACCGAAAAGCGCGCCCACGGCACCGCCGATGACACCTGCTATGAATGGCTTCATAAAGCGGAAGTTAATACCGAAGATCGCGGGTTCCGTAATACCCAGAGAAGCGGAAAGTGAAGACGGGAACGCGACGGCTTTGGTACGCTGATTTTTTGCCTTCAGAGCAACTGCCAGACAGGCGCCGAACTGGGCGAAGTTCGCTGCAGAAGCAATGGGCATCCAGATGTTCAGCCCCAGCGGACCGGAAAGCATACCTGCTTCGATGACGTTGTACATGTGGTGCAGACCCATGACAACAGTCCAGGGGTAAAGGGCACCCATGATCAGAGCACCGATACCGCCGGTAGAAGAAACGAGCCATTCCGCACCCTTCAGCACGTAATTTTCCAGAATGGAGAAGATCGGGCCGATGACAACAAAGGTCGCGAAGGCGGTCACCAGTACGGTAACAAGCGGTGTAACAAACAGATCGATCATTTCCGGAACATGCTTATGCAGCCATTTTTCGACGGTGGACATCAACAGAACGGCCAAAATCACCGGGATGACGTGGCCCTGATACCCTACCTGTTTAATGGAAAACAGGCCAAGATCCCATACTGCCGGCTGATTGGTTGGGGTGACGGTCCAGGCGTTCATCAGCGCTGGATGGACCATCATCAAACCGATGACACAGCCCAGAAAGAGATTTCCGCCGAATACGCGGGCAGCGGAGACAGCGACCAGGACAGGAAGCATGGCAAAGGCAGTGTTAGCCACCAGGTCCAGAAAACCAAACCAGCCGCTTTCACCAAAGGAAGGGATCGCTTTCGCCAAAGCTTCGACCAGCCCCATCATCAAGCCGGAGGCGACGATGGCAGGGAGGATCGGAACAAAGACATCGCCCGGGGTCTTCAGGATCCTTTTCCACAGGGGCATACGGGAAGCAGCCGCGGCTTTGACGTCATCCTTGCTTGCGGCAGAGGCGCCGGTCACAGCCAAAAATTCTTCGTAAACTTTGTTGACAGTACCTGTTCCGATGATCAGCTGCAGCTGGCCATTGGATTCAAACATGCCCTTGACACCGTCAACTTCTTCAAGAGCTTTTTTGTTGATTTTGCTGTTGTCAGCTATTACCAGCCGGAGCCGGGTCGCGCAATGGGCTGCGCTGACGACGTTCGATCCTCCGCCGATATTGGCAGCGATCTCCTCAGCACATTTACGGTAATCAAGTGCCATGGGATTTTCCTCCTTGTTCCCTGCGGTCTCTGTTTTTGTGTATTTACAGCAACAGAAAAAAACGATTATAAAAAATTATACAGTATTTTTATGAAAAAGGAGGCTTGATTTAAGTCATTGAAACCTGCGGGTTAAAGTTCAGGATTTATATTGTAAAAACAAATAACATTGACAGCCCGGGGAAAATGCTTTCGTAATAATGTGCATCACAGCGGCGCGGAGCGGGATCGTTTGTGCCTGCCGGAGTTCTTTCGCGCCCGGTTTCATATAGCCGGGGACCACGCGCTGAGCAGACTTACGCGTGGTCCCCGGCACCCCCAATAAATTAATCAATGCCAAGGCTTAAATCAGTGGGGTCGGTTCTGCTGACTCAGCGGGCTGAGTCAGTCAAAACCGACCCCTGTACGGGTACAAAACACCTGCTATATCAAACCCAGTGTTTCGAAGGCTTTGGCGAGGCCGTCTTCCTCGACGGCAGGACAGACCATATCGCTTTTTGCCTTCAGCGCCGGGCTGCCGTTGTCCATACAGACGGAATATCCGACGGTCTCGATCATCTCCATATCATTCATACTGTCGCCGAAGCCGATGGTATCCTCAAGCGGATATCCCTGCGTATCGGCGATGATCCGCACGCCTTTCCCCTTGTCATACTGCCGGTTGATCATCTCGCCGTTGACGCAGTCGGCGCCCCGCATATCCTGGACCAGGAAATGGTAGCGTCCGCCCAGCACCTTTTCCGCCGCTTCGATCTGGGAAGCGGTTTTGCACATGAAGACGATCTTATAGACCGGAACGCCGGGATACTCATCCATGGGCCGGATCCCCAGGTCTTCCTCCAATGCCCTGCGCCAGCGCAGCAGTTCGCTGTTGCCGCCGCCCGCCTGAGCGAGGAATTCGCCCATGCCCGCGTCGCACCAGGAGCCGTCTTTCGCTTCGATGGTCCGGTAGACCCCGTTTTCCTTCAGCAGGCGCATGGCCGTCTCAAAATCCGCCGCTTCCATCGGGCAGTCATACAGCACCTGATCTCCCATGAAAACATATCCGCCGGCACCGGCAACAGCGCCGTCAAAGTTATATTTCATCAGCGGGGAAAGCATGGCGGGGTTGCGTCCGGAACAAAGGAAAACCTTATGCCCGTTTGCCTGCGCCTTATGGACGGCGTCCAGCGCGCTTGCGGGGGGAACATTGCTGCCGGGGGCAGTCAGTGTCCCGTCAATATCAAGAAAGATCAGTTTTGAATTCATAATAAACCTTTCCTCTGCCAATCCTGGCAGCTGCATCCGGTTACTTTATATAAAATAAGTATACCTTAACCTGACATCTGAAAAAACGGGAAACCGGAAACCGGCAATAATAACCCCGAAAAACATACCTTTTCCGGAAAGGGCTTTCATTCCAATATGTCAAGTTTTACGATCGCGTCCTCATCTCCCTGAGCAGCTGCCAGCCGATAGTATTTCAACGCCTCCTCATCGGATTGCTCCACCCCATCCCCATATTCGTACTTCTCGCCCAGTTTATACTGCGCTGCCGCATCTCCCTGATCGGCTGCCAGACGATAATATTTCAATGCTGCCTTATCAGATTGCGGCACACCAAGACCTTCTTGATACATTAATCCCAGGTTATACTGCGCCACCGCATTTCCCTGATCAGCAGCCAGTCGAAAGTATTTCACTGCTGTCTTATCGGATTGCGGTACACCCTGCCCATATTGGTACATATATCCCAGGTTAATCTGCGCTGCCGCATATCCCTGATCGGCAGCCAGACGGTAGTATTTCAATGCCTCCTTATCGGACTGCGGTACACCCTGCCCGTTATCGTACATAAGCCCCAGGTTATTCTGCGCCGCCGCATATCCCTGATCGGCTGCCAAACGATAGTATTTCACTGCCTCTTTATCAGATTCCGGTACACCCTCCCCTTCATAGTACATATCGCCCAGGCTATTCTGCGCAGCAGCGAATCCCTGTTCGGCGGCGGATCGGATATAGGGTAGTGCAGCCTCATATTTTCCGCTGTTATACAGGTCCATTCCGAGTTTATATGTTTTTTCCGGATCCGAATCCGAGAGCCGTATCTGCTGTGGAGATGATACATCATTCTTCCGGGAAGCAGATGCTTTCTCCCCCCGGTTCGCTTCATTATTCGAAACGATTCCGGCATCGCCTTCGACTTTCAATCCCAGGGCATCTGCCCACAACCGGAATATGGATTCTATCCGGTCTATTTGATAACCGTACTCGTTTTCCAGCTTTTTGATCAATTTCGTCTGTTCCTGAACGGTTATTGTTTGATCATCCTTTTTCCGTGATATAAGATCGTCAGTAAACCCTGATTCGATAAATGTGATCAGGATCCGGATCTCATATTTCCTTTCATAATCCGGATAATGATCCTGCAGCAGACCAAGCATCATCCTGCTGTTTCCTGCCGCTTCCGGATGTTTCTCCAATATTTTTTTCAGATCGATCATTCCATACCCCCTGTATTTTTACATTTTATTCAGGAAGGAACCAAGCCCTTCCTTACATTTCGTTTTTCCAGCACGATCCGTACCTTCCTTCCGGAACCATTCCACTCCCGTCCCCGATCCGCGGTCCGGTTTGCCTGCGTACGAGGATGATCCCGTTATTTCTATCCAACTGCCCCGACAGCCTTCCTGACGTGTATTTCCGATCCATTTTCAGGGACAAAACATATTTACCCCCGGAAGAACTTCCATCGAAAATCTTCAAGTTCTTTTACCGCAGCATTATTTCCCTGATCAGCGGCCAGCCGGAAGTATTTATATGCCTCTCTATCGGATTGCGTTACACCCCATCCAAATTTGTACATAAACCCCAGGTTGTACTGTGCATCCGCATCTCCCTGATCAGCTGCCAGTCGGTAGTATTTCGCTGCCTCCTGATAGGATTGCGGCACACCCTGTCCGTTTTCGTACATAAACCCCAGGTTGTACTGTGCATCCGCATCTCCCTGATCGGCTGCAAGTCGGTAGTACTTCGCTCCCTCTGTGTAAGATTGCGGCACACCCTTCCCTTTGTCGTACATAACACCCAGGTTAAACTGCGCCAACGCATCTCCCTGATCGGCTGCCAATCGGTAGTATTTATATGCCTCCTGATAGGATTGCGGCACACCCTGTCCTTCATCGTACATATATCCCAGGTCAACCTGCGCAGACGCAAGTCCCTGGTCAGCAGCCAGTCTATAGTATTTCACTGCCTCAGTATCGGATTGAGGTACACCCTGACCATTTTTGTACATAAACCCCAGGTTACGCTGTGCCTTCGCATATCCCTGATCCGCAGCCAACCGGTAGTATTTTACTGCTTCAGTATCGGATTGCTTAACTCCATACCCACTTCTGTACATATATCCAAGCTCAAGCTGTGCCTGCGCATATCCCTGGTCAGCTGCCAACCGATAGTATTTCACTGCCTCTGTATAGGATTGCTCCACCTCATACCCTTTTTCGTACATATATCCAAGCTTAAGCTGTGCCTGCGCGTATTCCTGAGCGACAGCCAGTCTGTAGTATTTCACAGCCTCTGTATAGGATTGCGGCACACCCTGACCATTTCTGTACATATCTCCCAGGTTAACCTGCGCCGCCGCAAGTCCCTGATCGGCAGCCAATCGATAGTATTTCACTGCTTCTGTATAGGATTTTGGCACACCCTGACCATTTTTGTACATATCGCCCAGACTATTCTGCGCTGCAGCAAATCCCTTTTCGGCGGCGGATCGGATATATGGCAGTGCAACCTCATATTTTCCGCTTTTATACAGGTCCATTCCGAGTTTATATGTTTTTTCCGGATCCGAAGCCGACGGCTGCATCGGCTGTGCAGAGGATACATCATTCTTCCGGAATACAGATGCATTCTCCGCCCGGTTCGCTTCTTTATTCGAAACGATTCCGGCATCGCCTTCGACTTTCAATCCCAGGGCATCTGCCCACAACCGGAATATGGATTCTATCCGGTCTATTTGATAACCGTACTCGTTTTCCAGCTTTTTGATCAATTTCGTCTGTTCCTGAACGGTTATTGTTTGATCATCCTTTTTCCGTGATATAAGATCGTCAGTAAACCCTGATTCGATAAATGTGATCAGGATCCGGATCTCATATTTCCTTTCATAATCCGGATAATGATCCTGCAGCAGACCAAGCATCATCCTGCTGTTTCCTGCCGCTTCCGGATGTTTCTCCAATATTTTTTTCAGATCGATCATTCCATACCCCATGCATTTTTACATTTTTTTCAAGAAGGAACCAAGCCCTTCCTTACATTTCGTTTTTCCCGCACGATCCGTGCCTTCCTCCCAAAACCATTCCGCTCCCGTCCCCGATCCGCGGTCCGGTTTGCCTGCGTACGAGGATGATCCCGTTGTCTCCATCCACCCGTGCCGGCAGCCTTCCTGACATGCATTGCAGATCCATTTTCAGGGACAGAACATATCTATCCCCGGAAGAACTTCCATTTCAACCGTCTAAGCGTTTTTACCGCGTCCTCATACCACTGATCCGCGGCCAGCCGGTAGTATTTATATGCCTCTTTATCAGATTTATTGACCCCATAACCATTTTCGTACATGCCCCCCAGGAGATACTGTGCCTTACGATAGCCCTGATCGGCAGCCAGACGGTAGTATTTCACTGCCTTATCATAGGATTGCCGTATACCCACCCCCTTTTCGTACATATATCCCAGGTTGCACTGCGCATCCACAGTTCCCTGTTTAGCAGCCATTTCATAGTATTTCGCTGCATCAGTATAGGATTGCGGTACACCCTTCCCGCTGAAGTACATATCACCCAGATTATTCTGCGCATACCTATCGCCCTGATTGGCTGCCAGTTGGTAGTATTTCGCTGCCTCCGCATCGGATTGACGTACACCATCCCCATTTTCGTACATATATCCCAGTTTCCGCAATGCCTCGGCAAGTCCCTGATCAGCAGCCAGTCGATAATTTCTCACCGCCTCCTGATAAGATTGCGTGACTCCATTCCCCAAATAGTACATATTACCCAGTTTAAGCTGTGCCGGCGCATATTCCTGAGCGACAGCCAATCGATAATATTTCACAGCCTCTTCATAGGAATGATCCCCTTCGTACATATCTCCCAGGTTAACCTGCGCCTCCGCAAGTCCCTGATCAGCAGCAAGTTGATAGTATTTCAGTGCCTCAGTATCGGATTCTGTAACACCATGCCCATATCGGTACATATCGCCCAGGCTATTCTGCGCAGCAGCGAATCCCTGTTCGGCGGCGGATTGGATATATGGCAGCGAAGCCTCATATTTCCCGCTGTTATACAGGTCCATTCCGAGTTTATATGTTTTTTCCGGAGCCGAAGCTGAGGGCCGCGTCTGCTGTGCAGAGGATACATCTTTCTTCCGGGAAGCAGGTGCTTTCTCCACCCGGTTCGCTTCATTATTCGAGACAATTCCTGCATCGCCTTCGATTTCCAATTCCAGGGCATCCGCCCACAGCCGGAATATCGATTCAATGTGGTCTGCTTGAAAACCGTACTCGTTTTCCAGCTTTTTGGTCATTTTCTCCTGTTCCTGAACGGTTATTGTTTGACCTTTCTCTTTTCGGGACTTCAGATCGGCAATAAACCCCGATTCGATAAATGCGATCAGGATCCGGAACTCATATTTCCTTTCATAATCCGGATAATTATCCTGCAGCAGCCCCATCATATTCCTCTTGTTTCCGGCCGCTTCAGGATGTTTCTCCAATATTCTCTTCAGATCGATCATTGCATACCCACTGTATCTTTCCTGCTATAAGAGCTCATTTTGTAATAGCCTGCTGCATGCTGAACATTATACTTCGCAAGATGCGGGATCGAATATTTGTGTGTTTGCGAAAGCGAGAGCCGTAAGGAACCGCTGGGCTGAATTATGATTCGGCTCCCGAGCTTCGCTCCGCACCAGATTTCCGACCCCGCTTTAGAAGGTATCAGGCTCTTCATAAGATCCACACGCTCTCGCGGCGGTCACCTTTTTTCAAAAAGGAACCAAACCGTCCCTTTCATTTCGTTTTTCCCACAGGATCCTGCCTTCCTTCCGGGACCATTCCGCTCCCGTCCCCGATCCGCGATCCGTTTTGCCTGCGTACGAAGATGAACCCGTTGTCTCTGTGCCGCTGTCCCGGCAGCTTTCCTGACGTGTATTTCCGATCCATATTCAGGGTCAGAAAATATCTATTCAGTAAAGAACCTCCATTTCAACTGTTTAAGCTTATTTACCGCATCCACATCTCCCTGATCCGCGGCCAGCCGGTAATATTTATATGCCTCTTTATCAGATTTCTCGACCCCATACCCATTTTCGTACATGACCCCCACATTAAACTGAGCCTCCACATTTCCCTGATCGGCAGCCAGACGGTAGTATTTCACTGCCTCTGTATAGGATTGCGTGACACCAAGCCCGTTATCGTACATATACCCCAGGGAATTCTGCGCCAGCTCATTTCCCTGATCAGCTGCCAGATGGTAGTATTTCACTGCCTCCGTATAAGATTGCGCAACACCCTGCCCATTTTCATACATACATCCCAGGTTATACTGCGCCGGTGCATATCCACGATCGGCTGCCATATGGTAGTATTTCACTGCCTCCGTATAAGATTGCGCGACGCCGTTTCCGTATTCGTATTTAAGCCCCAGGATATACTGCGCCTCCGCGTCTCCCTGATCAGCAGCCAGCCGGAAGTATTTCGCCGCCTCTGTATCTGATCTCGGTACACCCTGCCCGTTTTGGTACATATATCCCAGGTTAAACTGCGCTTCCCTGATACCCCCGCCGGCAGCCAGGAGAAAGTATTTCGCTGCTTCCGAATCGGATCGCGGTACACCATGCCCGTTTCTATGCATAAGCCCCAGGTTATACTGCGCCGACGCAAATCCCTGCTCAGCGGACAAGCGATAGTATTTCACTGCTTCTGTATAGGATTGCGGTACACCCTGCCCGGTATCATACATAAGCCCCAGGCTATTCTGAGCCTTGGCATCTCCCTGATCGGCAGCCAGCCGGAAGTATTTCGCTGACTCCGTATCGGATTGCTCAACACCCTGCCCATTTCTGTACATATATCCCAGGATATACTGTGCTTCCCTGAAACCCCCGTCGGCAGCCAGGCGATAGTATTTCAATGCCTCCGTATCGGATCGTTCAACACCCTTCCCTTTTTGGTACATATTCCCCAGGTTATACTGGGCTTCCTTACTCCCCCGGTCGGCAGCCAGCCGGAAGTATTTCGCTGACTCCGTATAAGATTGCGGTACGCCCAGCCCCATATCGTACATAAACCCCAGGTGATACAGCGACTCCGCATTTCCCTGATCGGCAGCCAGCCGGAAATATTTCAGTGACTCCGTATCGGAGTGCGGTACACCAAATCCCATTCCGTACATAAATCCCAGTTGATGCTGCGCCAACGCATATCCCTGATCGGCAGCGGATTTAAAATATGGCAGTGAAGCCTCATATTTCCCACTGTTAAACAGGTCTTCTCCAAGTTCATATATCTTTGCCGGATCTGAAGCCGCTGCCGGCATCGGCTGTGTGACGCTTTGGACAGGCAATTCATCATTCTGTAATGAAGCAGATCCTTTCTTCTCCCGGTTTGCTTCACCATTCTGAACGATTTCGGCATCGCCTTCGATTTCCAATCCCAGGGCTCCGGCCCACATCCGGAATGTAGATTCGATGAGGTCTTTTTGATACCCGTACCGGTTCTCCATCTCTTTGACCAATTCCGCCTGTTCCTGAACGGTTATTGTCTGATCACTCTTTTTCCGTGATATCAGATCGGCAGTGATCCCCGAATCGATAAATGAAATCAGGATCCGGATCTCATTTTTACTTTCATAATCCGGATAATGATCCTGTAACAGACTCATCATGATCCTGCTGCTGCAGGCTGCTTCCGGGTGTTTTTTCAATATTGCCTTCAGATCGATCATTTCATCCTCCTCGGTCATTTCATTTTTTCAAAAAGAAACCACACTGTTCCTTACATCCCGTTTATCCCGCACGATACGAGCTTTCCTCCCGAGGGCAATCCATTCCTGTCCCTGATCCGCTGTACTGTCCGGCTGACCGCATTATGATCCGGACATTTCCATCCCTCCGTCCCGGCAGCGGCCCTGCCGCGGATCTTTTTCATGATCAGGGATGAAAAATCTTCCCCAGATCGGACTTCAATTTCAACAGCTTAAGACCTACATCAGCTGCATCATATCCCTGGTCAGCAGCCAGTCGGTAATATTTCTCTGCCTCCGTAACGGATCGCGTCACCCCATACCCTTTTTCGTACATATATCCAAGGTTATTTTGCGCCGACGCAAGGCCCTGATCGGCAGCCAGTCGAAGATATTTCACTGCCTCATCATAGGATCGCATCACCCCATACCCTTTTTCGTACATACATCCCAGGTTATTCTGCGCCGACGCAAGGCCCTGATCGGCAGCCAGTCGAAGATATTTCACTGCCTCTTCATAGGACCGCGTCACCCCGTACCCTTTTTCGTACATATATCCAAGGTAATACTGCCCCTCCGCATTTCCCTGATCTGCAGCCATATGATAATATTTCACTGCCTTCTCATAAGACCGCGTCACCCCATACCCTTTTTTGTACATATATCCCAGGTTATTCTGCGCAACCGCAAGTCCCTGTTCTGCAGCCAGGCGAAAATATTTCACTGCTTCCTCATAAGACCGCGTCACCCCAAACCCATTTTTGTACATATATCCCAGGTTATTCTGCGCAACTGCATTTCCCTGGTCAGCAGCCAATCGATAGTATTTCACTGCCTCAATATGGGATAACTCCACCCCAAATCCTTTCTCGTACATATATCCCAGCTGAAACTGAGCCTTTGCATAGCCCTGCTCGGCGGCGGATTTGATATACGGCAGAGAAGCTTCGTATTCTTTCCTGTTATAGAATTCCATCCCCAGCTCATATATTTTTTCAGGATCGGATTCCTCTGCCTGGACCGGCTGTGTACCGCTGCCATCATCTTCGATTTTCAATTGCAGGGCATCGAGCCATAACTTGAGTATGGGTTCCAGACGGTCATTCGAATAGCCGTAACGATTTTCCAGCTTTTTCAGATATCTCTTTTCATCCAAAAGAGTAATGATCTGTTCTTCCTTATGCTTTCTCAATAATTCATCAACCACACCGGATTCGATGAATAAAAGAATAATGTGCTTTTCGTATTCTTTATCATAATCGGGGTATTTGTCCATCAGCAGCCCCTTCATCTGTTTATAATTACCGGCTGCTTCCGGATGTTTCTCCAATATTTCCTTCAGATCGATCATGGTACAACTCCCTGTGATCCTGCCGGATCCATTCAAAAAAACAACAAACCGTTCCTTTGTACAGGTTTTTCGTATCGATTCGGCGGCCGATGGCCGGCTGATCGCGCCGGCGGGGACAGGCCCATGGTTTCCGGGGATTCGCGGCGGCTTTCGGGCGATCAGGAGAGCTGTTTCCGGATCATTGCCGGTCCACGGGAGACCATCCCAAAACAGGATCTCTGAACAGATACGATTTTTAACTGATCTGTTATTATGTGAAAAAGTATCTATTCAGAAGGTGACGGTTACACTTCAGCGGAACTGTCACCCTTTTTCATCGGGCGCTTCTCACGATGACAGTTCCGCTTCAGCGTAACCGTCACCGCCGACATGTTCCGAATAGTTACGTAAAAAATTATAACATCTTCTGCCCGCGTTTACCGTCAAAAGAAAAACTCCTGTCTTCAAGGAAAGGTCATCTTTCCCGGACAGGAATTTTGATCTTATGCGTTATTCCGGATCTTATCTGCCCGTCAGGGCGCGGGATCGGGTATTGGTCTGTTTATCATTTACGGAGCGGAATCACTTCGCTGAAGGAATAACTGATCTTCGGGAGCCATCCGCAGGTTTGCCCGGCCGGAGCAGACCTGAGGATGCGGAAAGGGGAGTATCTTTTTCCATACAGGACAGACATTCACCCCGCCGATCCCGCTCCCCTCGTGATAGAGCCGGTCCGGCGTCAGTTTTCCCTTTCGCCGCCGGGTATGATTCAACTGTTTGTGCGGCGTTCGGCTTTTCCCGTTCCCAGGTCCGCCTTGGGCTGCATCAGGAGCCTTGCGATCTGGCGGATGACGTCCCGGCGGAAGCCCTCGCAGCGGTCTTCCTGTCCGAAACGCCGGCAAAGATGATGGTAAAGGTCCAGCGCCCGGTATTGGGTCTCGCAGCGGTCAAGGGTGGACATCCCGTAATTCGGTACGGGGATCTCCTCGCCCAGCGCGATGGCTTTCGCGCAGGTCACCCAGTAGGATACGATAGTCAGGTTCCCGGTATCCACGGGGCAGGAGATCAGCCGGTACATCAGGTCTTTCTCCACCTTGATGCGGTTGCTGGGGAAGGAGCGCAGCAGCATCAGCGCGTCGCTCATGTCTTCCCGGTCGAACCATTCTTCCTGCGGCAGACGCTGCCATTCCTCAAGCAGGCGGCGCAGCGGGTAATCCGAGGCGACCGCCTCTTCGCCCGGAAACGCGATGCGGATCCGCTGCATATCCGGAGGTTTATGATATAAGGCATGGCGAATCAGGTGGTTTTCACCGATGGCAGTGACCTGCCCGACGTCATACATCCCGTAACGGCCTGCCCGGCCGGCGATCTGCAGGATCTCCGTGTGATTCAGCGGCCGGATACTGTTCCCGTCAAACTTACGCAGCTCGGAAAAGACGATCCGGTGGATGGGAAGCGAGATCCCCATACCGATGGCGTCCGTCGCCACCACCACATTGCAGGCTCCGGAGGTATATTTATACACCTCCGACCGGCGCGCTTCCGGCGGAAGGCTGCCGTAGATCACCGCGGGTTTCATCCCCCGCTCCTCCAGCGCGCCGGCAATCGCCAGCACGCCCCGCCGGGAGAAAGCGATCACCGCGTCCGCGGGTTTCACTTCCGCGATCGACTGGAGCGGAGCGACCGCCACCAGCGGACAGAGGCGCTGATGGCGCATGATCTCATAGGTTGAACCGGTTTTTTCCACCACTTCCCGGATGAGCTTTTCCGCTTCCGGGGCAAGGCACACATGCACCGTTTCCGCGTCGATGCGGCAGAGGGCGTCCAGCCAGCGGGAGCCGCGGTCCGGGTCGCTGACCATCTGGGCCTCATCGATCACCGCCACATCGTAGCGGATCCGGAAATCAGCCATCTCGATCGTCGAGGCGGTGATCCCCGCCCCCGTCACCGGGATGCTTTCCTCACCGGTCAGGAGAGAACAGGGAACATTCGCGGCGTTCAGCTTGTCAAACACCTCCAGCGCCAGCAGGCGCAGCGGACCGAGATAGGCACCGAGCCGTGCCTGCTTCAGTTCTTCCAGGGCAGTGTAGGTCTTTCCCGAGTTGGTCGGGCCGATGTGGAGGATAAATTTCCGGCGCAGGTGCGCGGCATATTCAAATTTCCGGTCCGGCGTGAACTGAGCCATGTAAGCGCTGCGTTCGGCATCCATGCGTGCCTCCCGCGCTTTCCGCTTTTCCGCCCGTTCCTTATCCGCCTTCAGATCCGGATCACTTTCACAGATATTCAATACTTTCCGCCGCGGCCATGCCGGTGTTGAATGATTCCCGGGGATCAGTCCTGTTTCTTCCGGCGGCAGATGCCGTTTGATCATCAGATCCGTCAGCCAGGGATACCGCCGCTGCAGTTCTCGTTTTGTAATGTAAGGTCTTTGTCGTTTTGCCATAATTTTCCGTTCAGCAGCCTTATTCCGCTGCCGGGTTAATCATACATCAAAAAACCGGAAAAAAGTGTCAGGTATCACCTTTCAATGCAAACCGGTTCCGTGCTTTGTGGTAAGATAAGAGTATCGGAGAAAAACACATGCTGATATGGATCATTGCCGCCCTGTTTGCAGGGTTTATCAAGGGATTGTGCGGAGTAGGGGATGCGCCGATCTTTTCTTCCATCCTCTCATTCGCGCACGACAATATTGACATTTCACCGGTGAGCGTACTGCTCAGCCTGCCGTCGAACCTGTTCATCTCGTGGCAAAACCGGAAAGCGCTGAAGACAAAGATCTGGGTACCGATGGCGCTCCTTCTCGTGGCGGGTTCGATCCCCGGCACCGTGCTGCTGAAAAATACCGACACATCCACTTTGAAACTTTATTTCGGGATCTTTATTGTCATCGTCGGCATCGGCATGCTTTACAATGAAATAAGCAGCCGGAAGATAAAGACATCCAAAGTCCTGCTTCTGCTGGTGGGGATCCTTGCCGGCCTCTCCAGCGGCCTGTTCGGGATCGGTGTCCTGCTGGTGATCTATATCACGCTGACCACGGATGACCTCGAATCTTTCCGGGGAAATATCTGCGCGATCTTCGCCTCGGAAAACGCTGTACGGCTGGTGATGTATATCATCCTGGGCCTGATGACGCCTTCCGTCCTGAAACGCGGTTTGATCACGCTGCCCTTTTCCATGGCCGGTGTCTTTCTCGGGGCAAGATCCGTCAGCTTCCTCGACGAACGGAAAGCCCGGATCATCATCATGTGCATGCTGATCTTTTCCGGCGTCATGATCGTCGCGACAAATATCTGAAAACGCTGAACTAAGTAAAAAAAACGCCGGGCGGATCCTTTATCAACCGTCCGGCGTTTATTTATTTGCCTGCGAAAATGTTATCAGTTCAAATATTACCCGATCATAAGTCTTCCTGATAGACTTTATACGCAGCTTTTCCGTGTTTTTTGACATAGTAAAGCGCCCGGTCGGCGGCACGGAAAAGATCTTCGAAGTGGTTTCCGTGTTCCGGACAGAGTGCGATGCCGATCGACAGGGAGATACGGCCGGCGAGATGATCCCCCGCAAAGGCGGCGGATACCTCATCCTGCAGGCGTCTCGCCAGATTGCAGGCGTTTTCCGGGACGTTGATGTTCCGCATAAAGATCATAAATTCATCCCCGCCAATCCTGCCCGCCACATCCTGTGTCCGGCAGTTATTGTTGATGATGCGCCCGATCTCCGCCAGGACCCGGTCGCCTTCGGCATGGCCGTATGTATCGTTGATCTGTTTGAACAGATCGATGTCAAGGATCAATAGGGCACAGCGGCCGTTTTCTTTCTGATAGTTGGCAGCGATCATGCGAACCAGATCCTGTGACGCGCTTTTGTTCAGCAGTCCTGTGAGCGTATCGGTTTTTGCCCGCTTTTCCAGTTCCATCTTTAAAAGCTGGTGGTCGGTGACGTTATTGATCAGCGCAATAATGCCGCTGATCCGCCCGTTTTCATCGAATACCGGCCGCTTGATCAGCTGGAGAAACTCCTGCGAGCCGGATGTATTTTCTTCAATGATGTAATCCGTACCCTTGCCCGTTTCCAGGATCTTTTTATCAGCCTCCATGGCTCTCATGGCGTTTTGCTTGTCTTTGCGGATCTCAAGATCCGTTTTCCCGCGGATCGTCCAATCAGGATCATTATGGGTATCCAGATGGCTCCAGTACTGCGTGGAAAACACATACTTTCCCTCATCATCCTTCAAAAAGATACAGGCGGGAAGGGCTTTGAGCATTTTCTCAAGTTCCGTCAGCGAGAGGGAGTCTTTGGCATGAATAGCATTTCCGATCCGTTTATAGACCAGGGGCTTTGGCGCGTAGGCAGTGATAAGATCGAAGAAACCGCGTTCGATACAATCCATGTCTTCCGGAGAGGGAAGTTCATCGGAAATAGCGATCATCGGGATCATGGAAAAACGGGTGCTTTCCAGCATGTGTTCTGCAAATTTGAACCCGTTTTTTCTCGCCAGCCCCAATTCAATGAGGATCGCCGCGATTTTCCTGTAATTCTCATTTAGTACCGACAATCCTTCGGCTTCTGTTTCCGTGCAGAACACCTGAAACACCGGAGAAAGCATTTCAGAAAAAGTTTCTTTAATGGAAGGTCGGGACGCGATGAGCAGAATTCCCTGCATTTTCAAACCTCTGCATACAGTTAAGATTCATCAACAAAATAATCTTACCATCATATACCGGAAATGACAATAAGTTCTTTACCATTTCTGATGGTTTCTCCTGCGTTTCTCCTGCGTTTTCTCCTGTTTCTCCTGTTTCCGGGCAGCGGTTCACGGGTGTGCCCTGTCAGGGACTGTCCCATAATGGTACAGCCCCCGCGGGCGGAAAGCTTATAAACCGTAATGAACGTACACACTGATCAATAACAAATGTCAACAATAGCTGAAAAAAAGCAAATAATATGAGAAAATTCTATCCGGATGACGATCCCCGGATGAACAGAACCGGCAGGAAGATACTTCGTCAGAAACAAAATACGAGGATCCTGAATGAAATACATCAGAGAAAAAAAATTTGAAGACCTTCGGAAAATCAGTATCGAAGGATGTGCGCAGATCGGCAGCGGAACTTACGGTACAGTCTATAAGCTCACTCCGGATATGATCGTAAAGGTTTACCGTGACGGCGTTTCGATGGATGCTGTCCGGAAGGAACAGGCGCTTGCCCGCTGGGCTTTTATAAAAGGTATCCCGACTGCCATTCCCTTTGATATCGTCCGGGTCGGTACGAAAATCGGAACAATGTTTGAGCTTCTGGACGCAGTATCCGCCAGTGAATACATCAGGGGATCCCGGGAACATCTGGACCGTTTTATCGACCGGTCGGTTGAACTGATGAAGCAGATCCACAGTATCAGAGCGGATGAGGAAGGACTGCCGGATATGAAGCAGCAGACACTGAACTGGACCGAAAAAACCAAAGGCCGGTTTTCATCAGCCCATTACGAGATGCTCCTGCAGCTGGTAAACCGGATACCGGATCGTAAAACGCTCCTGCACGCGGATTACCATTTGAAAAACATCATGGTCAGCCATGATGAACTTATGCTGATCGATATGGACACTCTGTGCACGGGCGATCCGATCTTTGAGCTTTCAACGATCTATAACTCCTATAGGGAATTTCCGTCGATCGACCCGGAAGCCGCGTACTTCTTAGGCATCGATGTGGACACAGCAGGGTCGATCTGCGACAAAACTTTTGAAAAATATCTGAAAGGCAGCCCTGTTTCAATAAAGGAGACCGTCCGAACAGCCAGGCTGCTCGGCTGTATTCGCATTATCGATTTTTCCGAACGACACCCGGAATTTCCCCCAAGCCGGCGCTGCATTGATCACTGCTGCCGCGATATCGAAATGTTACTGGATATGAAAGACGAAAACTGTCCCCTTTGATCCGGACAAACCCATATGAAAACGATCCGGTAATTCATTGTGTAAAATACCGGATCGTTCCATTCTGTTTTGTGGATGGCGGCGATCCTGCCGCCATCTAACGTATATCGGACAGATTCTTTTACAGCTTCGGGTTTTCGACTTCGACTTTGTCTTTCTCCTGGAAAGGAGCCAGAGTGGAGACCATTTTGACCGGGACGTCGGAGCGGTTGATACAGTAATGGACTTCCCCGGGTTCGATGTGGATCATCTGGCCCACGGTAAGATGGTTGACAACCCCGTCGACGACGATATCGATCTCGCCCTCGAGAATGTAAAAATTCTCTTCCATGATGTTATGGTAATGGGCGTTGAAATCCTCACCCGGATTGAAGCGGACAAGTGCAAAATTCATGCGGGGGCCCTTCATCAGATACTTCGGGCCGCTGTCACCGAAACGATATTCAAAATCATTTTCATGAACAATAAACATTTCTTCTCCTTTTAGTGGCCAGTGATCAGTGATCAGTGGTCAGTCTGTTCTTTACTAATTTTTGCTTTCCTTTTCATCCGCGGATGATTACCTTTACGGCTATTTTTTACCTTCTGCCTGATCACACTCCCGGGGCCTTCCACATGTAATCGGTGAGGCCCTGATCGGAAAGCTTCAGCTGGGCAGCGTAGACTTTGCGCCAGACTTCATATTCTTCCATATAGACTTTGTGGTTTTCCATATTGGGCTGATAGGTCTTTTCGATGCGGACGATCCGCTGAGCGGTCTCAGGGATGCTCTCGTAAATACCCACACCATACCCGGCAAGGATCGCCGCGCCCAGGGCAGTAGCTTCTTTCACTACAGGGACTTTCACCGGAAGACCCATGACATCCGCGAGGATCTGGCTCCAGAGGTCACTCTTGGAAGCGCCGCCCGCGAAAATGATCTCTTTCGGTTTGTTCCCGGTCGCTTCTTCCACCAGGTCCATGTGGCCTTTTGCCAGCAGGGCGGTATTTTCCAGGATCGCCCGGTAGAAAGTGTAGCGGTTGAATTTATCCGGATCCAGTTCAAAATTGGTAAAGGTCGGGGAAGCATGTTTCCAGCTGATGAAGTTCATCACATCCGAGAAGCAGCACATCATGCCGTAAGAACCTGCGGGGATCTTTTCAGCTTCTTTGTTCATCAGGTCATAGGGGTCGCAGCCCTGTTCTTCGGCCAGTTTCTTTTCCAGCTGGCAGAAACCGTCACGATACCAGCGCATCACCAGACCGGGTTTAAACGCCAGGGCTTCATACTGCCAGACACCGGGAACCGCGTGACAGTTCACCCGGACCCGGCAGCCGGGATCGGTATTACCGTCCGCGGTGTTGAACTCATACTGCCAGAAGCTGCCGCCGAATACAGCCGCTTCACCGACAGAAGTAGCCCCGACACCGATAGTCCCCAGCTGGCAGTCACCGCCGCCCACGACTACCGGCGTACCTTCCGCCAGTCCGGTATCCGCGGCGCCCTTCGCGTTGACTTCGCCGATCACGGAACCGCATTCGATGACATCCGGGAAAATATCCGTCCGCAGTCCGCATTTTGCCGCGATCGCGGGATCCCAGGCGCGTTTCCGCAGGTCAAAGATACCGGTCGTGGAGCCGTTGGAAGGTTCCACAGCCAGTTTTCCTGTCATTTTATAGATCAGCCAGTCGTTGAACATTCCCACCGCCGCGATCTTTTCATAGACCTCCGGCATTTTGTTCTTGATCCAGAACAAACGCGGCAGGGCGCCCAGCGCGTAGGTCTGACCGGACTGGAGATAGATCTCCTTTTCCATTTCCGGGTTCATGGCGATAAGCTGAGCGACCTCATCATTGCTGCGGGCGTCCACATTGGCGCAGGCCCAGATCTCCTGCCCATCCTTATCGTAGAGGACGATCCCCTCACGCATGCAGGTCGTGGAGACTGCAGCAATCTCTTTCGGATCGATCTTCGTTTCAGCGATCACGCCCTGAATACACTGGCAGGCAAGCTGCCAGTTAAAGACCCAGTCAAAATCCATGCTGCCGGGGAAACGCGGATCTTCCTTATGATCCCATTCCTTCTGCACGCAGCCGATTTGATTGCCGTCCAGATCAAACAGTACCGCGCGTACGCTGCCGGTACCGGCATCCACTGCCATCAGATATTGATTCGCCATAAAAACCTCCGTTTTTCAGTGTTCAGTGACCGGTGATCAGGGATCAGAATTTGTTTGATATTATGAATTATGGGATGAAATTTCCCGGAAAAATTCAATTTTTCAAAATCTGACCACTGACCAATGATTACTGACCACCTAACTGCTTCTTTTAATGATCATCTCTGCGGTATCCTGATCTGTGATCAGGATATCCAGAATATTCGCGTTTAATGCGCCGATAATGGCACTGACCTTGTTTTCCCCGCCGGCGACACCGATCACATTATTCTGTTTTGTCAGGGTTTCCAGCGAAGTGGTAATAAGGCGGTCATCGATGGGGCTTTCCACCTGGTGACCGTTGACATCCAGGAAATGACAAAGGACATCGCCCACTGCTCCCTGCATAGCCAGATAGCGCAGATCCTTTGGTGAAATCGTTCCGTTGCGGACGATCGTGGCATTTTCGTCCATTCCGCCAATACCGACGATCGTCATGGCAGACAGCGGTACCATTTCAGCGATCTCCTTTACCGCCGGTTCGTTGCTGACCGCTTCCATCATCTCCTTAGTAGACATCACAAAAGGAGCCGGGGTCAGATAAAGGCGGGCGTTGAATACATTTGAAACGGTATTGGGCAAATAGTAATTCACCCCGCCGGTCAGGGACACAACGGAGATCCGTACACTGCTGTTGTTTGCCAGATGGTTGAGCACCCGGCAGGTGGTGTCACCATAACCGATATTAATGTAAGCATTATCCGGCAGGCGGTTGGAAATATAGATCGCGGCGGCCTGTGCCAGAGCTTCATTGCGGTTCTCCATGACCGGGATGGAAGGAACAATAAAAACGTCTTTCAGTCCGAAATGTTTCGCGATGGTGTTTTCCATCGCGATATGGGAATTATTTTCGCTGATCCTGAATTGGATGATGCCGGACTGACGGGCTTTTTCAAGAAGTTTAATAACACGCAGGCGCGGAATACCCAACTGGTCCGCGATCTGCTGCTGGGTCAGATTGTCGATATAGTAATACCAGGCGATCTTTGCCATCTGATCTTCTTCGAGTACGCTGCGTTTACTGTCGATATCCATCATTTATGATCCCGGCGGTTACCTCTGATTTTAAATTTTTTCCGGATCGTGCGTTTTTTCAAAGGCATCTGTCTTTTGATAATCATTTTCATACATTTGTATTATACGATATACAAAAGTATGAATTATTATAATCAGCAGAAACAGTGATGTCAATAGAGAATCATACTGCTTTTTATAAATATGACATTACTCATACTTTTATTACACTGCTCAGGAAAAAAATATTACAAATGACAGGTGCGAATTTATTGACAAATCAGGAATACACTGGTAACCTTAAGAACAAATTTGTAATAGCCATGACAAAAGTATGGTTTCACATAAAAGCAGGAGCTCCGTTTTTATGCAAACTGATGGAAAACAAAAATTACTCCAGGTGAAAGGAACGACCAAAGCTTTCGGTCAGAACCGCGTCCTGAAAGGCGTGGATATCAACGTTGACCGGGGTGAAGTTCTGGCGCTGATCGGCGGCAATGGAGCAGGGAAAAGCACCCTGATGAAGATCATTATGGGTATCTATCAGCCGGACGGCGGACAGATATTCATCGACGGCAAAGAAGTCCAGATGAGCAGTCCGGCAGTCGCTCTTGCGGAAGGTGTTTATATGGTACCGCAGGAGCCTATGCTTTTCCCGAATATGAATGTTCTCGAAAACATCACCATGGGATTTACAGAATCCACGAGTTCCCTGAAATCCAGGCTGGAAAAAATCATGTCCGAGATAGGCTGGAAGCTGGACCTTTCCCGCAAAGCCAGTACCCTTTCCATCGCCGAACAGACCCTGGTCGAGATCCTGCGCGGCCTGATGCGCAATTCCAAGATCCTGATCCTTGACGAGCCGACCTCCGCCCTGACCTTTGATGAAGTGGAAGCTTTCTTTAAAGTCGTTACCGACCTGAAGAACCGCGGCATCGGCATCATTTACATCACCCATCGTCTGGCAGAGGTTTTCGACATCGCGACCCACGTCTCCATCATGCGCGACGGGCAGATCACACTGGAAGGTCCGGTGGAAAACTTCACCCGTGAAATGCTGGTACAGGGTCTGCTGCCGCCGGACGCGACACATGAAAACGAGCTGAAATCCAACACCACAGTCATTGATTATAAAAACCTGAAACCGATCTTTGAAGTACAGCACCTCAGCGGATACGGTTTTCAGGATATTTCTTTTCAGGTTTACCCCGGTGAGATCCTGGGGATCGCCGGTGTGGTCGGCGCGGGGCGCACGGAACTGGTCTCCACCATCTTCGGACGGGACAAAGTCCTGAGCGGGAAAGTCATTCTGGACGGGAAAGACGTCACCGGAATGAAGACGAAGGATATTCTGACCGCCGGGATCGACTATGTTCCGGAAGACCGGCATCTGCACGGTCTGTTCAAGATCAGCAGCATCGCGGCAAATACCACTTCCGCGCTGCTGAAAGACAGCATCCTGGGAAAGTTCCTCCTGAATAAAAGGAATGAAAACCGGATCACCGATCAGTACATTTCCGATTTCCGCATCAAGACGATGAGCCACGACGAGCTGGCGGGAAGCCTTTCCGGCGGCAACCAGCAGAAAGTGGTCCTCAGCCGTGCCCTGTCCACCAAACCGAAGCTGGTCATCCTGGATGAACCGACCCGCGGTATCGACGCGGCTGCCAGAGGTGATGTGTACAGCATTATCCACCATCTGCGCGATGAGGGCGTAGCGGTTTTGCTGGTATCCTCCGACATGGAAGAGATCATGGAACTATGCGACC
The DNA here is from genome assembly GCA_036723985.1 of Flexilinea sp. GTDB lineage: Bacteria > Chloroflexota > Anaerolineae > Anaerolineales > Anaerolineaceae > Flexilinea. The sequence continues at coordinate 13,644 of DAIMGK010000024.1, read as the reverse complement.
GGACCGTTACCGTTTTCCAGGGCCATATCAACGGCGAGTTCTGCGGCAGCGCTATCAATCAGGACAACCTGACTGCCGCTTCTTTCGGATTAGTGAACAGTGAACCGTGAACGGTGAATATTGAATAAATAAGGATGGCGCTTTACGCCTTTCATTTGAGAGATTGGTTTGAACATATGAAAGATTTGATCAAGAAAATTACAGGTGTACGCTGGGTCTCCAGTCTGCTGTTCCTGATCGCGCTATTTGTGCTGACCGGGATCGTGAACCCTTCCTTCTTTACCTATTCCAATATCATCGCCTGTTTCAACAGTTCCTGTGTATTCATGCTGCTGGCGATCGGCATCATGTTCACCATCATGACCGGTGAGATCGATGTATCCATCGGCGCCGTGATGGGTCTGACCGCGGCGATCTCCGGCGTTATCGCACAGAAAAACGGCAGCTGGCTCCCGATGCTGGGCTGGGCAGTTCTGGTCGGGGCTGTGACAGGGGCAGTTAACGGTCTCGGGGTCGCGGTCCTGAAAGTTCCGTCCCTGATCTTCACACTCGGCACCTGCGGCGTTGTCCGGGGGATCGTTTACATCTACTCCGGCGGACGCACCATTGAGAACTTCTCCGGGGATTTCACCCGTTTTGGCAACTCCACTGTCGGAAATACCGGTATCGGCGTCTTTTTCCTGATGATGATCGTCATCGTCGCGGTGCTGGCAGTTCTGCTGAACACACGCCGCGGGAAATATTTCCTTGCGGTTGGCGACAACATCGGCGGCGCGACCCTGGTCGGGATCCCCGCCACCCGGGTCAAATTTTTCGCTTACATCCTTTCCGGGATCTTCGCCGGTATCTCCGGTATCGTGTTTGCCTCCAAATACGGGCAGATCACCATCATCGCCGGAAACGGTTATGAAATGTCGGCGGTAGCCGCCTGCGTGCTGGGCGGGATCTCCCTTTCCGGCGGTCTCGGCAACGTGATCGGCGCGGCGATCGGCGGCGTGATCATGAGCTCCATCAGCCGTCTGCTGGTCTTTCTGGGATTCTCCTCGGACTACAACAACACCATCACCGGCATCATGCTGATCGCCATTGTCGTGATCGACGCGCTGACACAGCAGCGGGCGGTTGAAAACGCACGGCGGGAACGATTACTGGCCCGCGCATCTTCCCACGCGGTTGAGAAAGGATTGTAAAAAATGAAAAATAAGATCCTGAAACTCGTCAAAAGCTGGGAATTTGTACTGCTCCTCATTCTGGTGCTCGAATTTGTCGTATTCGGTTCCATGAACAATAAGTTCCTGCAGCCGGTCCGCATTTTCTCAAACATCACCAACTATATCAGCATCTGCATTATTTCCCTTTTCGTGACCATGGTCATGATCACGGGAGGGATCGACATCCAGGCAAGCTCCATCGTCGGGCTGACCTCGATCACAATCGGCGTTTTATGGAATGACTTCGGCTTCAATATCTGGGCAGCGGTCGGAGCGGCGATTCTGCTTGCGGCCCTCTGCGGCGCACTGTCCGGATTCTTTATCGCCTACTGCGGCGTACAGCCGATGGTCGTTACCCTGGGCGGCTCTTTCCTCTATTCCGGACTCGGTCTGGTCATCTCCAGAATGTCCGCCATCCCGGCGTATCAGGGCATCAGCGGATTCCCCTCCAAGAATGATGACGGGACATTCTCTTCCTTCCGCTGGCTGGGCAACGCGAAGCTGTTCGGCAGCTGGAAAATGCCCGTCCAGATCGTTATTTTTATCATTCTTGTCGTTTTGATGTACATCCTGCTGCACAAGACAAAATACGGGCGCTCCATCTTCCTCATCGGCGTCAACCCGCAGGCAGCGGAATACTCCGGCATTAATACCCGGCTGATCAAAATGAGCACCTATATGCTGACCGGTATCGGCGCTGCCATCGCCGGTATTCTCCTTACTTCACAGCTGAACTCATCAAAGTATGACCTCGGTTCCACCTACACACTTTCTATCATCACTGCTGTTGTTTTAGGCGGGACCCTTTCCACCGGCGGCCAGGGTTCCATCATCGGGACCGCCCTTGCCTCCCTTGTGATCTGCATGCTGCGCTTCGGTCTGACCCTCTGCTTCGGCATCAGCTCCCAAAACCTCGACCTCCCCGTCGGCGTCATGCTGCTCCTGGTAGTATCCGGCCGCCAACTGATCCGGATCGTGAGGCATTTGGATTCTTAGTGGATTCAGGATTCAGGACTCAGGACTCAGGATTCAGGATTCAGTAAGCGTGACAGCCACAAAATGGAGTTTGAAATGGTAATAAAAAATTATAAGGATTTATCTGTTTGGCAAAAATCAATGGATTTAGCTGTTTTAATTTATCAAACCGTAAGATTATTGCCAAAAGAAGAACTATATGGCCTTTCAGATCAAATGCGCAGAGCTGTCGTTTCTATTCCTTCCAATATCGCTGAAGGAAATCAGAGAAAATCAACAAAAGACAATATAAGGTTTCTAAACATTGCACGAGGTTCTCTGGGAGAGCTTGAAACACAAATCATGTTATGCGAACGATTGGGTTATTTGAAACAGGATAAAACAGAATTATTATTGAATTTGTGTGCTGAAATCGGAAGAATGCTGAATGGTTTAATAAATAATCTTCCGCAGGATTAAGGAACGGGCTTCAATCAGGCAATGGGATGGGATCAAATCATCTGAATCCTGAATCCTGCATCCTGAATCCTTATAAAATGTGTATCAATGGCATGTTCGGATAATGTGCCATAAATTTGGAGGAAAAAAATGAAAAAAGTATTATTTGTCGTTCTTGCTCTGGCAATGCTGCTGAGCGCTGTCTCTGTTTTCGCTGAGAACAGCATCGAAGGTAAAGTCGTCGCTTTCATCCCGAAGCTCACCGGCAACTCCTTCTTCGAAGCCGCCAATGACGGCGCGCAGAAGTATGCCAAGGAATGGGGCATCGAAGTGAAATACATGGGCTCCGCCGTCGCTTCCGTGACCGATCAGCTCGAAGTCATCCAGCAGGCTATCGACGCCGGTGTGGATGCCATCGCCATCTCCTCTGTTGACGCGACCGCTCTGGATGAGAAACTCCAGGAAGCCCGCGACATGGGTATCGTCGTCACCACCTGGGACTCCGATGTCTCTTCCAACTCCCGCACCCTGATGGTCTCCCAGGGTATGCCTTCCACCCTTGGCCCAATGCTGGTCGAAATGGGTGTCGATTCCCTGAAGGAACGCGGTGTGGATCCTGCCGGCGAAGTCAAGTATGTCTGGCACTATTCCCAGGCTGCTGTTGCTGACCAGAACTCCTGGTACGTTGCCGGTGAAGAATACATCAAGGAAAACTACCCGACCTGGGTCGCTGTCGCTGATCCGTACTATTCCGAACAGGATCCGCAGAAGTCCGTCACCATCGGTGAAGCTATCCTCGAAGCCCATCCGGATGTCGACCTCATCATCTGCAACGACTCCACTGCTCTTCCGGGCCAGTGCACCGCTGCCGAAAACAAGGGTCTGGGCGCCAATGACATCACCATCACCGGTTTCTGCACACCGTCCGGTATGACCGCCCACCTCGAAGCCGGCACCCTGACCCGCTGGGGTCTGTGGGACTGCGGTATCCAGGGCGCTCTGGGCTGCTACTTCGGCGCTTACCTCGCCGCCGGCAATGAAGCCAAGGCCGGTGAAACCATCACCGTCCCCGGCATCGGCGACTGCGAAATCGTTGCCAACGAAGCCCTCGTCCCCGGTGACACCACCGCCGACGTCAACAACGGTGTCGTTCTGCTTCCGGAACGCGTCGTCTTCACCGCTGAGAACGTTGCCAACTACAACTTCTAATCGGTTATTTGTCTGAATCAAAGACGGAGTGCGGCCAGCCGCGCTCCGTCATTTTTCAGGATACAGGATACAGGATTCAGCAGCGAATGATCGGTGACCAGTATCTGAAAAAATCAGCAGAGATTTTTCTGATCAGGAGCCTCTTTCCTGAATTCTTCTTCTGAATCCTGAATCCTGAGTTCTGAATCTTGATCCCTGAACCTATAAGGAGGAAATATGGCAGATCTTGAAGGCGTAAAAATCGCAAAAAATTATCATACCGAAGAACCTTTTGCCAACAACAAAGGTTTCTACATCAAAGGCGCCAATCATCTGGATTGGGGCATGAAAAAGCATTTATCCAATATCTTCAACCCGGTCAGCGGCAACACGGTGATGTTTGCTTTTGACCACGGGTATTTCATGGGCTCCACCGCCGGTCTGGAGCGTCTGGATCTGCTGATCCCGACCCTGATCCCGTATGTGGATGTGCTGATGGCGACCCGCGGCGCGCTGCGTGCCTGCGTTCCGCCGGAAAACCGGAAGGGTGTCGCGCTGCGCGTGACCTCCGGCTCTTCCATGCTGAATGATGACCTGAGCCATGAAGTCCTGGCTGTGGATATCAAAGACGCGATCCGCATGAACGCGGACTGCATGGCTGTGCAGACCTTCATCGGCGCGGACGGGCAGCTCTCCAGCCTGGATAACCTTTCCCGCTGCATCAATGCCGGCCTTGAATTTTCTGTCCCGACCATGGGCGTTGTTGCCGTGGGCAAACAGATGGAACGCACCGACCGCTTCTTCAAACTGGCCACCCGTATCCTCGGCGAGCTGGGCGTCAACATCATCAAGACCTACTACTGCGAGAACTTTGAAGAGATCGTCGCCGCCAGCCCGGTACCGATCGTTGTCGCCGGCGGCAAGAAACTCCCGGAGCCGGAAGCGCTGAAACTGGCTTATGACTCTATCAGCCACGGCGCCAACGGTGTCGACATGGGACGAAACATCTTCCAGTCCAACCATGCCACCATCATGGCCCAGGCTATCGGTAAGATCGTTCATGAAAAATTCACCGACACCCAGGCTTACGAATTCTATCTTGACATGGTCAATGAGGAGAAATAGCCGTCAGTTAAAGGTCATTCGTCATTGGCCGTCAGCTGTCAGCAGCCTGTGATCAGTGATCAGTCCGTAAAAGGACACCGTTTATTCATATAAACGGGTCCAAAGATTTCTGAGACGAAAAAAGCTGCCGCAACTGCAGATTTCTGCGCTGAGCGGCAGCTTTTATTTATTCCTGAATTATTTTCAACATTTTGAACCAGCGCCGGCCTTCTGCATGCGGGATCGCAGTTCAAAAATCAGAGTGCTTCTCTGGGGACAGTTCCGCTGACGCGCAGCCGTCCCCGTCTACACAGAGCCCCAAAAGGGCTGTTTCTCAGGCAGTCAGCCGTTTCTATTGATCCGCCAACAATAAATTGCGTATTATAATGCAGCATATTTCGTTGTTGGCAGTTGATAAAACCCTTTCACTTTTTCAGGTTGCAATTGAACCTTCTTCAAATGCGAACGTACATTGTGAATTAGCTCTTTCTCAGATCGAGGACTGGGAAAATTGCCAATTCCGCGTTTTAAATCACTATTCAAATATTCATCCGGATTGTATTCAGGAGCGTACGGCGGAAGAAAGAAAATTTCGATTTCATCCTTATGCTTTTCTATCCATTCACTCACCTTCTTTGAATGGAGTGCTTTCAGATTGTCCAAAACCAAAAACACTTTTTTATCTGAATCATGAATCAACCTTCTCATAAAATCGATTAATTTATCGCTGTTTATGCTCTCCTTATGCAAAAGAAAACGCATTTTTCCTTTAGCTGAAACCGCTGAAAGCATATTGATTTTTATGTGTTTCGATTCTGTATATACAACTGGTGTTTTACCCTTCGGAGCATATCCTTTTGCATAATTGGATGTATTTTGCAATCCGGTTTCATCTCCAAAATAGATTTCTGCATCTTCTTCTTTCGCTCTTTTATTGATTCCGGGAAACGTTTCTTCTACCCATTCATTTACTGCTTCTTTATTCTGTTGATATGCTCTTTTTACAGGTCTCTGTACCGAAAATCCCCATCTTTGAAGATATAGTCCTAAGGTTGACAAAGGCAAATCAATTTGGTATTTTCGCAGTATTAACTCATGAATTGCTTTTCGAGTCCATAGGCATTCTTTGAATTTTAATTGTTCCGGCGTTTTATCCACTATGATTTGTTGTACTTCCTTTTCTTGTTCCGGTGTCAACTTCCGTTTTTCCCCTGATTTTCGGCCTCTCTTTCCCGGCTTTATTGCTGTCATTCCTCCATTTTTATAATTCAGCTTTGTATTTTGTACGTGCCGTTCACTTACATTTAAAATCTCAGCGATTTCGTGGGTGTTTTTCCCTTGTTGAGATAGCCTTATTATGCTTTTTCTGATCTCGTATTGTGTTGCCTGAGTCAGGTTTCTTGCATTAGTTTTTAATTCATCTTCCATGAATCTATTATACCATTAAACGCAATTTATAGATGGTATCTCAATAGTTACTGTTCATGAGCTATCGTAGTCTGCCTTGCTGCTGCGGTGCAGCCCGCACAGCAAGACCGCACCCTGCGTGCGATTTATGAACCATTAGCTATGTTTATATGTTTTATCTTGGAAAAATAGTCTCATTTCGACTATAATTGAATTATATTTATTATTCTTATTGGGAACCAATTATATTTGATCGATCATTGGGATAAATTCGGACGCATCGAGTTGATCCGCCAAATGCGGGGGCCGGATCACAAAGAGCATTTCTATCGCCTGGATATGGCTAAACTCAATGTAAGAAACCTTGTTCGCGGAATCAAAACGAATGAGGAATTTGATCAGGTTTTCGACAATTACGCGGAAAGATTATAACCTGTGTTTTCGATTTTTATATATTAGCGAGATGAAACAAATCTGATATAGTTTTCTGAGGATGGATGGAAATGGATAATGCAAAAAAAATCTTACTGGGTGTCTGTGATATCGGGAATGGTCATACCAACAGGCAAAAATGCATCATAAAGGAATTGCTGAAGTGCAATGTTGAGCTGGTTCTTGCCCTGACTGAAAACAGCACCAAAAATTTTGATTCTGAGTTTCCTGAAATAAAAAATTATTGATCCATATCCCATGGGTAACCTGCAATAATGCAGGCGTTGACTTTCAAGATACTTTAGAAAAATATCGCGGAAGGAAAAAGGATCAGTTTGAATCCTTTTTGGAATTTGCGGTCCAGGCTCGGCATTGTTTTGATGGTGAACCGCCGGATCTGATAATGACTGACTATGAACCCAATGTAGCGCAATTTGCGTATGCGATGAATATTCCTCTGATCTGTATGGACCAGCATTCCAAGTTTTTATTTTTAAACAGTGAGGAAATAAACGGGTTCACGGTAAATGAAGGAGCAGCACGACTGAGATATTTTTTTCCTAAAACAAATCATCGGTTTATTTCAACTTTCAACCCGATTGACATCGGAGACCAGGAAGACGTTACCGTTCTTCCTCCGATCATCAGGAAATTGACAAAAAGTGAAATCGATCATTCAAAAATAGTCATCTATTTCTCACCATATACGAATGATATGAATCAATTTGAACGAGTTCTGCAGATGCTGACGGATCGAAGCGATTATCATTTTGTTATTTATTCAGATTTAGAATTTAGAGGCTATGAAAAATATCCGCAGTTTGTCTTTAAGAAAATAGGCGGAGAGTTCACAGAGGATATTTCAAATTGCAGCTGTATAATCTCTTCAGCTGGACATCAATTGATCAGTGAGGCCATCAGTTTGGATACCCCTGTTTTGATTTATAGTTTTTCTACCTATGACCAGAATTACTGTGCAAAAATGGTGGAAGAATACAAATTAGGGAAAGTGATAAAACGATTTGAGAAAAAGGAATTTGATGATTTCCTGAGCGATGTGCCGTTATACCGCAGGAATATGGCTGAATTCAGAAAAGAGTATTGGACCGCTTCGTGGAATGATATTATGCTGGATGTTTTACATGAAAAATTTGGAATTGTGGGACAATAGAGAGTGTAGAGAGGAAAGGAAGCACATGGAATATTGCTTATTTCGACATGGACAAACGAACTGGAATGTGAATGGCATTATCAAAAGTCACATGGATGATTCCGGTACACATTTTACGGAAGCCGGACAAGAGCAGATAAAGTACATAACGGAGTTATTAAAAAATACCGGTATTCAGGCAGTATTTGCTTCTGATCTTTACCGAACTACCGAAACTGCAAATTATATCAATGCGTATCTGAAAGTACCGGTGTTTTTTTCTGAGCGCCTCCGGGGAATGGACATGGGTGCGTTTCTTGGAAAACCCATAGAAGAGTTTCTGCAGCATGAGGAAGTCAGGAAGGCTTTTGTTGACTACGATTCTCCAATTCCCGGTGGAGAAAGCATCAATCAGCTGGTAGAAAGGTTATGCGGTGCTTTGAAGGGTATTCGTGACAATTATTCTTATACCAGAGTTCTTGTGATTACCCATGGCGCTGCTATCAGCAATATTGTGGCTTACGTGAATCACACACCTTACCGGGAATTCGATTACTGTTATCTGAGGCTCGAAGAAGATACCTTTTCCGTAGTGGAAACCGGACGGTATGATGAATTGCTGGCAGGACAAGGTCCTTCATAATAGCCGGGTACCGGAGGAGTGTGCTGACGGTATTTCCAAGGTTTCGTACAAAGGCTTCGGCTGATTACAAACGGTCTTTGTATCCAAATGAAACCATCATGGGACGGTTACAATGTAACCGTCCCAGAGATTTCTGCTGTCAGATGTGGTCAGGATTTCTTTTTATTCCACAGCTTCACCAGGTCATCCTGGGCGATCTGGTCTTCTGTCATCACCTGCTTGACAAGTGCTTTCAGCAGATTTTGAAATTTTTTTGCAGAGGACCCATCGCTGGTGATGTGATGGAAAATATTTTTCATTTGTTCCTGAAGATCCTCATCAATATCCTTTTTTTCTTCATCAAAAACCACAGAAATCCAATTTGAATAGATCGTGTCTTGAATATCTCTTGACAGGCTGTCCACATTCACTTCCATCCCGTTCTTTTTTTCCTGTGATTTTTTCTGTCCCCGCACAAGAGTGAGCATCTTATCTTTATTATTCGAAAGAGCATTGGACATATCTTCATCCAGCCATTTGATCAGGTTCCCCTCTTGTTTGTTTTGTTCGTCCTGATTTATATACGTTTTGAAACGCTGCGAGACTCCGCCGAATATCTTTTTCAATATCAATGCAAGATAAATTTTCCCCGAAGATGCTTGCAACAGACGTCCACTCGCCTTCTTGTCGTTTTCGCGGTCAAGCTGCATAAACGCATAATCGACATCCTGCTGATTATAAGTATTCTTTTCCAGCATATAGCGGTGAGATTTTACAAACTCCATTGCGAGTCCGTATATCCTCTTTGCCTTTTCCCATTCTTTTTTGTCTATGGGATGTAAAGACCACTTATAGCCGTTGTCGTCCATCCTTTTCAGCTCCTCATAGCGATGAGCAGCCGGGACCGCTTTATCCGGTGTTTTGTAAATCTGCAGATAAGCTTCATAAAAACTGGGAGACAATTCTTCTTCTTTTCCTCCCGCCTGAATTTTTTGGGGTTGATTCATCATCTGTGGCAAAGAACCAAGATCCTCGTCGGGAGCTCTTTCTTCAAAGGATCTTGAATACTCATCATCCAGTGTTGTGATACCGACATTCAAAAGTGAGATCAATTTCATTACAGGTTCGTGCAGCCTTTTGTCCCCTTTGAAATAGCGGAAATAAAGATTGTTCAGATCGCTGATATTCGCGGACAGTTTCTGACGGGCGGTTTGGATTTTTTTGAGCGGAGGTTTTTTCCCCCCATCATGTTCTTTCTCAAGCGGGGAGAGTGAATCGCCGTATTTGGAGAGACCAATGATTAATTTTTTCAGTTCAGGCGGGAGCTCTTTGGTAGGATCCTTGACTCCCTTTAATACCTGATAGAGAATGATTTTTCGGAGATCCTCCGTGTGCTGGTTTATCTCTTCCCTGATCGTTTGTATATCTTCCGCCGTGATACTTGAGGCATCTTTAAAGGGTTGAATATTTCCCGTGTAATTATAGGAACCGATCTCGCCGGTGGTTTCTCTGCGCAGATGCTCTCCGACTGATGCGGGAATATATGTTTCTTTTTTTTCAGCAGGTCCATTTTTTAAAGACTGATTGTAGTTTTGGAAATCCTGCTCTGTTATCCGCTTATTGCCGAAATTCGCGTAGGATTCATCTTCCTTCTGAGAGAAGTCTACTAATTTTTCTTCCACGCTGGCCAGGTTGTTGTCTCCCGGGATTCCCGCAGCAACTCTGCCTGCGTTCGCTATATCGGAAAACCCGACTTCATCCTTTTCAAACAGTTTATCACTGACCGGCAGATGTGCGATCTCAGCCATATCCTTGACAAAGGTCGTACAATTACGGGCATAACATCCATACCCGCCGTCCGCATACGTTTCTGAGGCTTGGAGAATGGCATTGACCTGTTTGGCTGTAGCAGGGTATCGCCGGCTCACAGTGTATGTATGGCCGGCATCATCCATCATTTTTCCGGGAACGATGATATCGTTTACGCCTTTGGCCATTTTATCGGAGAAAGTTCCAAGGGACACCGGGTAAAACCCGTACTGTAGTTTGTAACGCTCATAGCGCTTCGAGATTTGGCTGAAACGGCTGTATTCAATGCCGATCATGGTATGTCCCATTTCTGTAAAAGCCATGCTTTGCGATGAATTATCTTTCGGCTGGTCAACGTAGATCGTGATCGTCGGCGGCAGCGGTTTTTCATTTTCATCCTCTCCCTCAGATGCTTTATCCGCGGTCAATTTGGACCAGACCGTCGGGACGCGGCGGAAATCCGCCAGAATATCCTCACCGGAATTGGCATTTGGGTCAAATTTCGCACCCTCCCAACCGGGAATGGCAGAATGATCCCGCTTGTCCTGTATTTTTGTTCTCACATCCGCATTCAGCTTCTCTTTTTTCTTGCCCGCGGCGTAGCGTCTTATCGCGGCGATGCTTTGTTTTATGCCGAATGCTGATGACAGAAAATTAAAAACACCGCCGAAGATGTGGGCCAGTTTGTTCTTGAATTTGGCAAACCCGCTGGTGGTTTTCACGTCTTCCATTTTCTGCGGAGTGAAATTCCAGCCTTTTACCGGGTACATGTCGGCATTTATTTCTTCATGGTCGAGGGAATGCTTGATCTTTTTTTTCTTTGGGTCGGGAGGAATGAGCATGTCATCCTCATCCAGGGTCTTGGGACTATTTTCCACATAACTTACATTCTGCAAGTCACTCGCATCCATTTCTACGGCCATGTCATCAGGAGGCAGGGTGTTCTCAGGAGCATCGATATACGATTTATCCCGTTGTTTCGGATCATCTGGGTCTTTGTAGAGTAACTGCTTTTGCTTTGGAGGCTCAGATGCTTGCGGAAGCGCCTGGTTCCGAGCTTCAGCCTTTTTAGGGAGCACAATATCTTTGATTTCCCCGTTTGACCTTTTCGGATCGGTCAGTGCATCCACCAGCAGGCTGGTTCCTTTGCCGGCTCCCCCATTGTTCCCGCCATCATCCCCTGAAAGAAGCTGAAGCACCGCCTCATTCCCAATCTGCGGACCGAGCTGCGCGGTTTTTTCCTGGAGTTTCTTCTCTTCTTCAACCTGCTTATCGGGTACTATTTGCTGCTGATTTTGGTTAGTACTGCCGATTTTTCTATACATTGCCGATTTTCCTCAGAAAAACGTATTAGCTAAACTATTGATCCGCCAACAACGAAATATGCTGCATTATAACAATCCGCAATTTATTGTTGGTGGATCAATAATAATTTTTTCCACCGGCCACTGACCACTGATATCCTTTACGCGAAAGGATTTTCTGTCGAATAGGGCAGGCCCTTCGGCTGGTTGTAGCCGATATCCTGCACGCCGAGGTATTTGAAGACTTCGAAGAGAGCCTTGCCGTAATGGCCGAAAGCGACCGCGCCGTGATGCGGGTAGCGTTTCTGGATCAGGACATGGCGGTAGAAGCGGCCCATTTCCTTGATGGCGAAGACACCGATGCCGCCGAAGCTGGTGGTGGCAACCGGCAGGACCTCGCCCTCGGCGATATAAGCCCGGACCACACCTTCGCTGTCACACTGCAGGCGGTAGAAGGTGATCTCACCCGGAGCGATATCGCCTTCGAGCGTACCGCGGGTGAAGTCCGGATCGGAGCCTTCCGGTTCCAGCAGACGGTGCTGGATGAGCTGATATTTCACAGCCCGGTCCGCGCACATCTTGCAGGAAGGTGTGTTGCCGCAGTGGAAGCCCATGAAGGTATCGGTAAGGGCGTAATCATATTTACCGCGGATCTGGCTTTCCCACATCTGGGCAGGGACGGAGTTGTTGATGTCAAGGATCGTGACGGCATCCATGGAGATGCAGGCGCCGATATATTCGGAAAGCGCGCCGTAAATATCCACTTCGCAGCTCACCGGGATCCCGCGGGAAGCCAGGCGGCTGTTCACGTAGCAGGGTTCAAATCCGAACTGTTCCGGGAAGGCAGGCCAGCATTTATCGGCAAACGCCACATACTTGCGGGCGCCCTTGTGTGCTTCCGCCCAGTCCAGCAGCGTCAGCTCAAACTGAGCCATGCGTTCCAGCATTTCCGGATAGTAGCGTCCGGCGCCCATTTCCGCGGCCATATCCACGCAGACATCCGGGATCCGGCTGTCACCGGCATGGGCTTTGAAGGAAACCAGCAGGTCCAGTTCAGAGTTTTCCTCGATCTCGATACCCATCTCATACAAGCCCTTGATCGGCGCGTTGCAGGCAAAGAAGTCCTGCGGGCGGGGACCGAAGGTGATGATCTTCAGGTTCTTCACACCGATCACGGCACGGGCAACCGGTACAAAGTCGGCGATCATGGCAGCGATATCGTCAGCCGTACCTACCGGATATTCCGGAATATAGCCCTTCAGATGGCGCATACCCAGGTTATAGGAGCAGTTCAGCATACCGCAGTAAGCATCGCCCCGTCCGTTGATCAGGTCACCGTCGCCTTCAGCGGCAGCCACGAACATGCAGGGTCCGTCAAAGTTCTTCGCGATGAGAGTCTCCGGAGTTTCCGGGCCGAAATTGCCCAGGAACACCACAAGCGCGTTGCATCCGGCCGCCGTGACATCCGCCACAGCCTTCAGCATATCCTTTTCATTTTCCACCGTCACCGGGCATTCGTACAGATCGCCCTTGTAAGCGGCTTTGATCGCCTCGCGGCGCTGGATGGAAAGTCCGATCGGGAAACAGTCGCGGCTAACAGCCACAATGCCAAGCTTGACATCAGGAATATTTTGCATAAAAAACCTCTTATATATTTTTGAATGTATCTATCCGAAATAGTACAGCCGCTATAGGGCGGAACCGTCACCGCAGACAGGCATGGATAACTTTTACTGCCGCACATCTGAACAGATACGGAATTCATTGTTTTATTTGCGGTTAGCCCGCAGGAGACAGGGACGACCGATCCCTTTTTCTCATTTAAATAATTGTACCCGAATTATCTTCCAAAGTCTATATCCCAAAATCTATTGAGATGGTAAAAACGAAAAATTGAAGCTGCCATTTATGTGTTCTGGGACTGCGGGGACGGTTCGGCTTGGGACAGTGGGGACATTTCGCGGTGTCCCGATACCGGGACACACGTGAACCGTCCCCGCTGTC
>DAIMGK010000023.1:0-38335 GCA_036723985.1 Flexilinea sp. | reverse complement strand
AGCGTAACGACAGGCAGTCTGGCGAGTCAGGATGGTCCGGGGACTGTACCCGAAGGGGACTGTACCCTGAGGAAATTCACTTTAGACTCGGAAACGACACAACCGGCCGGGCGTAAAGTAATCTTTGATATTGTCCCTATCGATCCAAGTGTAACGACAGGCAGTCTTGGGAGTCGGGAGTGAGTTTCCTCAGGGTACAGACCCCGTTGGGTTCAGTCCCCGGAAGCTTCGAAGGGCGGCAGTCTGGCGAGTCGGGACGTTATGGGGCTGTACCCGAAGGGGACTGTACCCTAATTAACTCATCTCGACTTGAAAACCACACAATCGGCCGGGCGTAAAGTAATCTTTGATATGGTCCCTATCGATCCAAGCGTAACGACAGGCAGTCTGGCGAGTCAGGAGTGAGTTTCCTCAGGGTACAGTCCCCGGAAGCTTCGAAGGGCGGCAGTCTTGCGGGTCGGGACGTTATGGGGACTGTACCCTAATTAACTCATCTCGACTCGGAAGCCATACAACCGGCTGGGCGTAAAGTAATCTTTGATATGGTCCCTATCGATCCAAGCGTAACGACAGGCAGTCTGGCGAGTCAGGAGTGAGTTTCCTCAGGGTACAGCGTGTACCAACTCCGTAAGGAACGGACTGCGTCCGGTTTGGATTCGGAGTTGGAGCTTCGCCCCCTTCGGGTACAGCCCCCGGGAGGCCGGGAGGCGGGGGCGATATAATATATTTCTTATTTTTCTCTTTCATACATCTGTTATAATGGATAGAGTGTTTCGGGAGATGCTGAAACGGTTTATGAATTTAACCGAACAGACCGGGTATTATCAGGAATACCGGCAGGTCATCGTTATCAGATAATAACGACAAGGAACCGATGAGATGCTTATAAATTATTCGAAAAAACAAAAAGAAATGACCAAAAGGGTCCGGGATGTGCTGACCGAGCTGCTGGCATGCGCCTCGGCGGCGAACACCCCTCCCGAACAGCTGGACATGCTGAAAGAGACCCTGCAGGCGCTGGAGGACAGCTTCCTGGTAGTGGTGGTCGGCGAATTCAACGCCGGGAAAAGCTCCTTCATCAACGCCCTGCTGAATACCGAAAAACTTCCGGAGGGCGTGACCCCGACCACAGCCAAGATCAACCTGATCCGCTACGGGGAAAACGAATCCGTCAAGCCCGTCGAGGATTGGGGTCTGCTGATCTCCCTGCCGGCGGAGATGCTGGAATCCCTGAGTTTTGTGGATACCCCCGGGACAAACGCGGTCATCACCGAGCATGAAGTGCTGACCCGCTGGTTCCTGCCCCGGGCGGATATGGTCCTGTTTCTGACCTCCGCCGACCGTCCCTTCTCGGAAAGCGAACACCAGTTCATCCGCGGGATCAGCGAATGGGGAAAAAAGACCGTCATCATCCTCAACAAGATCGACCTTCTGGAGTCGCGGGAAGAGCTGGATCAAGTCTGTGAATTCGTGCGTCAGAACGCCGAAATCGCTTTGAAATGCGAAGTCCCCGTGCTCCCCGTCTCTGCCCGGATGGCGAAAAAAGCCCGCGCGCAGATGTCCCAGGAGCTCTGGACCGGGAGCGGTTTTGAGGCGCTGGAAAGATATATCCAGGATAAGATGGATGAACGCGCCCGCTTCAACATGAAAATGCTCTCCGCGCTGGGGATCGCCTCGAAAGTCGAATCCGACGCCGCCGAGCGGGTGCGGGAAGAACAGCGCTTCTATCAGGAAGACCGCAAGCTCACGGATGCCATCCGCGGGCAGCTGGATCTTTATCAGGAAGACATGAACAAAGAGATCGCGCGGTCCATGAAAGAGATCCACGCCATCTTCAATGAGATCCGGGAACGGGGCCACCGCTATTTTGATGAGCTCTTTGTCCTCAGAAATCTGCCGAATCTGCTGAAAAAAGACAAAAACCGCCTGATGTTCCAGGAAAACGTACTGCAGAACCTGCCGATCGAAGTGGAGCGGAAGACCACCGAAATGGTGGAGACCCTTGCCACCCAGCAGCAGCGCATGGTGCAGATGATCCGCATGCAGATCGAGAACCGGGACAGACAGTTCCCCTCCTCGATCCTCCCGAAGGAAGCTCAGGACAAACGGTCCGAGCTGCTGACCCGCATGCAGACCTCCATCGATACGATCCTGGAGAAGATCGAGTCGGATATCGCGCTGGATATCGGCATGAAACACGCCCAGGCTGCTGTCACCGCCGGGCTTGCCATTGAAGTTTCCGCCATCGGGATCGGGGCTGCCCTGACCGCCATCGCCACGACTGTCGCCGCCGATGTCCTCGGGATCATCGCCGCTTTCTGGGTGGGCGTGGCAGGTTTTCTCGTCCTGCCTTACTATAAGAAAAAGGCCCAGAAGGAATTCGACGAGAAGATCACCGATATCGAGACCAGGCTCATCAACTCCCTGCAGGGTGAATTTACCCAGGAAGTGGAAGACCAGATCAGCGAGATGGACGAGGCGATCCGCCCCTTCGAACGCTTTGTGCTGGCCTCTATCGAATCCGGCCAGAAACAGCTTGAAACCCTCGGCGAGATCGAGATGAAGATCAATGACTGCAAGGATGAATTGAGCAGGGAATAGTGACCAGTGATCGGTGGCCGGTGGTCAGGAACAAGGAGCGAGGATCCAGAAATCAGGATGTAGGATGTAGGACGTAGGGAACAAGTGGTCAGGGAGCAGGTTTCAGGTGGCAGATGAAAACTATCAACCACTAACCATCAACCACCGATCACTGACCACTAACCAGGGAAAAATAATGTCAAGTGTTGAAGATGTAAAAAACCAGATCGACATCGTGGAACTTGTGTCCGAGACCGTGAAGCTGCGCCGGACGGGGAAGAACTATATCGGCTTCTGCCCCTTCCACCAGAACACCCGGACACCCTCCTTCGTTGTCTTTCCCGACTCCGGGACCTGGCGCTGCTTCGGGCAGTGCGGGGAGGGCGGCGACGTCTTCAGCTATGTCATGAAACGGGACGGCTGCGACTTTCAGACCGCGCTGGAACTGCTGGCGAAGAAAGCCGGCGTGGAACTCACCCCCTATTCCCGGGACGAGGGCCCGAAAGAAGAGAAAAAACGCCTTTACGACCTGATGAACGAGGCCGTTGACTATTTCCACAACAACCTGACCCAGCATCCCGCCGGGAAGCCCGCCCTGGACTTCCTGACCGGAAAACGCGGACTCAAGCCGGAGACCATTGAATCTTTCCGGCTGGGTTATGCCCTCAATTCCTGGGACGGCCTGACGCAGCACCTGCTGGCGAAGGGATATACCCGTCAGGAACTCATCGATACCGGCGTCGTCAGCCAGCAGCGGGATGACAAGGGTGAAGTCATCCCCAACGGCCGCATCTTCGACCGCTTCCGCAACCGCGTCATGATCCCCATCACCGATTCCCGGGGCAATCCCATCGCCTTCGGTGCCCGGATCCTGGACCCCAACGACACGCCGAAGTTCCTGAATTCCCCCCAGACTGTCCTGTTCGACAAAGGCAGGACGCTGTTTGCCCTCAACGAGGCCCGTTCCGCCATCCGCACGGAGGACCAGGTCGTCCTTGTGGAAGGATACATGGACGTGATCGTGCTGCATCAGGAGGGATTCCGCAACACCGTCTGCCCCATGGGGACGGCGCTGACGGATTTCCAGGCAAAGCAGCTCACCCGTCAGACAAAACATATCATCCTCGCCCTGGACGGCGACGCCGCCGGTTATCATGCCGCGGTGAAGGATATCGATATCATCCGTGAGGCGTCCCGTCCCGAAACCGGGGATGACAGCCGGAACATGCTCCGGCAGGAACACCGTCTGAATGTCGACATCCGTGTCGTTACCATCCCCGAAGGGCTGGATCCCGATGAAGTCGTCCTGGAGGATCCGGAAGCCTGGCGGGCGATCATCGAGTCCGCCAAACCCATCGTCATCCATATGATGGAGACACTGGCGCAGGGCAGGGACCTGGGCGACGCGAAGACAAAATCCGAGATCGCCGCGAAGATCATGCCCCTGATCCGCGAGGTGCCCGATCTCATCGAACGGGAGACTTACCGCCGGCAGCTGGCGGACTTTCTCGAGATCGATCCGTCCCTGCTGACCTATTCGCAGCCTGCCGCCGGTTCTTCGGGCCGTGCCGCTTTCCCTGCCAAGCCCCGGCTGAAGACCACCCCCGTCCCCGTGCTCTTTGACCCCAAAGACAGCATCCATAACAAGGAGAACGAGATCCTCCGCTGCCTTTTCAAGTCTTATGACAATCCCGGATCCCTGGCGGTGATCGACCGGCAGTTCCGGGCTTTCCGGCTGGAGCCCCTGAGCCCCGCGGATTTCAACCAGTCCGGCCTTCACGAGATCGCCCGTATCTATTTCCACGCGCTGGATCAGGATGAGGAACTGGACACACGGGAATATATCGAAAAGAACCTTCCCGAATCCGTGCGGGAAACCTTTACCGCGATGAATACCCGGTCAATGGCTGACCTGAATGAAATACGGGATCTGGACGAAGAAGTTATCCGCTCTGTCGCGTTCATGCGGCAGGAAAAATGCGAGTTTGACAAATCCGAACTGCAGACACTGCTCCAGGAAAGCAGTGATGATGATGAAAATACCCGGACCTACGAGCAGATGCTGAACCATACGCTGGAGCGCCGGCGCCTTCTGGATATTCTCATCAATGATATCAATACCAACCACCTCAGAAACGGAAAACAAAATGAGCGAACAGGATCAGGACTTATTTGATTTGCAGGATGACGGTTTTGAACCCGGGGATGTCTCCCTGGATCATTCCATGGTGGAAAATCCGGATGACCCCGTCCTTTTGTACCTTCGGGAGATCGGCGATATCGAGATCCTGGAGGCGGAGGATGAGTTTCGTCTCGCGGTTTTGATCCGGGCAGGCAAAGCAGCCGATCTCTATCTTGAGACAGCCCGGCCGGATATCGGAAAGATCATTTATGAGGATTTCCGGGCGCTTTGGGATGAATATCTGACGCAGCTGGAAAAATTCAACGGCAAAGCGGCCAAACCGGTCCCCCAGCCGGATCTTTCTCTGCTGTTCGCCGACGCGGCCGATATTTCTCCCGCTGAGTCATATGATAAGCACTTTACGCTTTATTCCTTTTTGAGCCCCGATCCCTCCCGGGATCAGGAATGGAAAAAGGTGTTCCGTCCTCTTTTTGACGCTTTTCTCCAGATCTGCCTTTTCCCTCCGGAACTGAACAGCGCGGTCCCCGCGTATTACGATGAACATGAACGGTGTTTTCCGGAAACGGCGGAGCTCCCCGAAGACCTCTTCGATACCAAAAGCACCGAAGCCCGCCTCCGTGAGATCCAGGCGGATGCCGGCACCGCTTTCCAGATCTTTATCCGTGCCAACCTGAAACTGGTTTTCAGTATCGCTAAAAAATACCAGGGACGCGGCTCCTCCTTCTCCGACCTGATCCAGGAAGGGAACCTGGGGCTGCTTCACGCTGTGGAAAAATACGACCCACGGCTCGGTTTCCGCTTCAGCACCTATTCCACCTGGTGGATCCGTCAGGCGATCACCCGTTCCCTGGCGGAACAGTCCCGCCTGATCCGCATACCCGCCCATACCTTTGAAACGGTCATGAAGCTGCAGCGGATCAAAAACGAAATGGAAAAACGGCTGGAACGGGTCCCGACCATGGAGGAACTTGCCATCGAGGGCGGGATCCTTGAGCCTGAGGATCAGGCTGCCCTGAAACGCTGCCGCGAACAGAATGAAGAGCCGGGCCCCGGCCTGACCGACCGGATCCGCGAGGCAGGCGTGAAAGTCCGTGACCTGCTGCGGACCATCGAAGACCCCATCTCGCTTGAGACCCCTGATACCGATGATGACGAATCCGCCCCCAAGGACAGTATGCCGAAGGATGAGAATGCACTCCAGCCGGGCGATGAAGCCGAAAAACTGCTGCTCAGGGAAAAAATCGAAGAAGCCATGAGCCGCCAGCTGAATGAGCGGGAACGCCAGGTACTGGAATACCGTTACGGCCTGGCGGACGGCAATGAGATGACGCTTGAAGAGGTCGCCAAAGTCTTCGGGCTGACGAAAGAACGCATCCGCCAGATCGAAGCCCGCGCACTGCGGAAGCTCCGCCATCCCGGATCCGCCCGGCAGCTGAAGGAATATTTTTCATGATCAATTACAGGAAAAATCTGCACGACGCCGCGCCGGGGATGCCTCTTCTCGAGACAAGCCCCCTTGCCCTCCTGACCGATCCCCAGGGGAATCTCCTCCTGGTCCGGAACAGGGATGACATCTACTGGCGGCTTCCCGGCGGCTGGCTCAGCCCGAATGAAACCATCCGGGAATGCCTCCAGCGGAGCGTGCTGAATAACTGTTCCATTCTGCTGGAAAGCTGTTCTCTGCTGAAGATCTTCTCCGGGGCCGATCTCGCCTACCTGAGCGAGGATTCTGTCCGGGTCTATCCGATCTACATGCTGTTTTTCCCGAAACGCATCCGCGGCTCATTAAGGGCAAAGCCCCGGGACGGTTCCGAGATCCGATTTTTTGCCCCGTGGAATATTCCGCTGGATCAGGTATTTCCTCCCATGCGGCGGGTCATTCAGTACTTTATTGACAGCTATTCTTCCATGCCCATCGCCCAGTCCGCCGATTGGGACCGTTACCCGGAAATCGTGGACTGAGAATAGAGTTCAGAGTTTAGAGTTCAGATGTTCATTGGCGGTTGATAGTTGTCAGTTGATTCCTGATACCTGTTATCCGGATCCTGGATCATGAATTCAGGCACTTATAACCACCAACTACCAACCACCAACTCCCAGCGGGTCACTGTCTTTCTGCGATCAGCTGGGCCAGTTCTTCCAGCGTGTCAAAGGTATCCGCGTTCAGTTCAAAATCCTCAATGCGCACGCCGAATTCATCTTCCACGATCAGCGCGAGGTCGACCAGGTTGAAAGAATCCAGCAGTCCGCTGCTGATGAGCGGTTCGGTCCGCTCCAGTTCCATTTTCGGATCTTTCAGCAGGTTTTTGGTGATTTTTTCAGTCAGCAGATCAATAATATCGTCCATTTTTTGTTCCTTTATCGGGCATTTAGTATAGTTTGTATTTCTGTTTGCAGCTTTTCAAGGACCTGCAGCGCCGTCAGATTCCGGTATGCCCATGCGGTATCCCAGCTTTTGGGGTCCGAAAAGTAATTGCAGTAAAAAGTGAGATGGATGCCGTCTTCCTGCAGCCCATTGTTGGGCAGGTGCTGGATCGCCGCCCAGAAATTCCATACCGGCAGGTCATATTCCTCCGCCAGATCCGCGATGTCCTGGTTGATGGCGAAGCTGCCTTCCACATTGTCAGCCTTCAGCATCAGGATCGGCAGGCGGTCCTCCGCCAGCGTCGTTTCAATGATCTGTCTCATGTTTTCTTTGAATACCGGCGGATTGTAGCCGTCGTTTGTACCCAGTGAGATCAGGACGGTGAGCGGATCGTGGATCCGGTATTCACAGGTCAGCGGGAGTTCTCCCACCTGGCAGAAGTCGTAATTCAGCCAGTAGGTCGAGAGGACGGAGGCTGCCGAGAAACCCGGTTTTGCCGCGAGGCTCAGCCTTCCGAACGACCCCCGGAAGAAATCCAGCACCGGCTGCAGGGAGGTGTAGTCCCCCAGATCATAGTAAACCGGATCGTTGTCATAGTCCATCAGGTACCAGGAAGTGCTCGTGTCGCAGTCGCCGACCTTGGAAAAGGCATGGGGATCATGCCCCGCTTCGATACCGGCCCGCAGGATGTCCCGCGCGTGTTCGGAAAATTCCGGAAGTACGGGATAATTCTGCCAGGTCCGTCCAAAATCCTCCGGACGCGGCGGACGGACAGGTTCATCCGCCTGGCCGATGCCGGCAGCCGTTATGATCATGATGAAAGGGATGGTGAGGATAATGCAGAGAAAACGCAGACTGCCGGAAGATCCGGATCCCGCCCTCGTACCGGCGGCGGATGCTTTTGTAAGACAGTTCAGCGTCTTCAGTATGAAGGCGTGCAGTTTTTTCCCGATGCCGGCCTCAGCCGCCGGCCTGTGCCTGTGATGTTCCATTTGACAGCAGCAACTCTATTTGTTCAAAGGTTTTTTCCGCGAGATACGAGGCGCTCTCCGCGTTGTAGTGGATCGCGGTATTCGTAAAATCTTTCGTCTCCAGAACGTCCCAGAGATCCAGGAAGTTCCATTCGTTTTCCCGGGCCCGGGCAGTCAGTGATTCATGCCAGCTGTCGTAAGCCTCCCGTGGATAGTAATAATTATAGCGGATTTCTGAATTTTTGCCGGAACTGATCAGGATTGGTTCATTAATGATCAGTACCGGGGTCTCTCCGGCAAGGGCCAGGCCCTTCTCCAGAACATCCCACGCCAGTGCCTCATCCGGCAGCGCTCCTTCGTATCCGTGAAAGGAAGGATCCGCCTCCTGATCGATCCGCAGGGGAGGATATTCGTCCGGATAATTCTGGTCAATGCCCGTTCCCGCCCACATGAGGCCGTACAGCTGCAGCCGCAGCCAGTCCGCCGCTTCCCTGCGCTGTCCCCAGATCGACTTTTCGACGGGAGAAACCTCCGCTGTTTCCGGTGCGGCGTCCGGAAAACATTTATAATATTCCTCCATGTTCGCCCGGACCAGCTCATTATCAGCCTGATTGTCTGCCGAGAAAGATTCCATCGTCATTGGCCAGAGGATCAGGTCCGGATCGAAATCCATCGCCCGGTTCAGCAGCAGATAGTCCTTTGTCAGGGAGAGGGTGGGGTAGGCAAGGTTATAACACGCTACGGTCCGCCCGTCCGTGAGCTTTTTCCCGTCCAGCTGCCCGCACAGCGTCTCCTCCGGCAGAAGCAGCGTTCCCCAGCCTGAGGAGTCACCGACGGCAATGACACGCAGGGTAAGCGGATCCTTCGCGGGCGCGCCGCTGATCTTATGGGACGCGAAAGCGGCGTCAAGGCTCCCGATGCTGAAGTTATATGCAGTCTTCGGGCTCTCCCCGAAAGGCAGCCGCTCCCTGCCCGGGAAAATGATATTATACAGGCTGATCCGGTTCAGGACGCGGAGAGGCTGGCACCAATTCCACAGGACCGCGAACAGCACAAGAAACAGGACTGTTTTGATGAGGATCGAAAGGTTTTTCTTCACGCGAACAGCCTCCCGAAAAAGTTCAGCGCCTCATGGAAACCGGGCACAACGAACCATACCCAGCCCAGGCTGACATACAGGATGGTCAGGACCGTCGAGCAGACGGTGTATACCTTCCGGAACAGGTTTCCCTTTTCTCGCAGCCACGGGCCTGTCTTCCGTGAATACTGCTGGTGGACAAACAGCCCCAGTCCGTGCCAGAGCCCCCAGATCACGAAGTTGATGCTGACGCCGTGCCAGAGCCCGATCAGCAGCATGGTGGTGAGCTGCGTGATCAGGACGATCAGCCACTGCGGCAGCGGATGGTCTTTATTCCCGCGCAGCGCGCGAGTCAGCGGGTTGAATACGTATGTACGGATCCATTGCGTCAGCGTCATGTGCCAGCTGCTCCAGAATTTTGTCAGGTCCGGTTTCAAATACGGACGGCTGAAGTTTTCCGGCATATTGATGCCGAGCAGCATCCCGATCCCGATGGCGATATCACTGTAACCCGAAAAATCAAAATAGATCTGCAGCGCATAGGCAAAAAGCGCCGCCCACGCCCATCCTCTGTGTATGAACTGTCCCGCGTTCTGCGCCGAAAGCGCCGCTTTCGCCAGCGAATCGGCGAGAATAAACTTGCGGAAGAGCCCTGCCGCGATCTTTCCGAACCCGTTCCGCAGGTCATCCGGGAAACTGTTCTTCGGACCGGCGGCATATTCTTTCGTAAAACGGTCCCAGCGGTCAATAGGGCCCGCGGAAAGCGCAGGCGGAAAACAGACATAGATCAGGAAATCCCCCGCGCTCATGGCCGCTTTGCGCCCTTTCAGGCTGTCGAACAGGACTGAAAGCAGGCGGAAGGCGATATAGGAAAACCCGAACCAGCGGACATCCGTGCTCAGCGCCAGGTCCGCCGACTGACCGTTGAGGCTGCGGAGGACACGGCTGAGTTCCAGTGATAAATATGGTGTTTTCAGGATGATGAGCAGGAGCAGGATCGATCCGATGCAGATGCGGAGCGGCCACTTTTTCCCCCGTACCGCCATGGCATTCAGGAAGAAGCATACCGCGAGTCCGGCAGCGGCAGCAATGGCTGCCCTGTAAAACTGCGGCGGGCGCGAGGCGGTCAGGATCGGGTCATAACTGATAAGCCGTGTACCGGTGAGGAGCAGCAGCGTGATCAGGATCAGCCCGGTCTCAGTCAGGTTCTGCCGGGTCTTCAGCGGATTTTGTCCGCTGAATGAGGCATAGACGGCGAGCGTCAGAAAAACTGTCAGGAAAGGGAGGAAAAAATCGAGCTCACGCACCGGCAGCGCCGGCTGAAAGATAAAAACAAACAGGCTGCTGCATACGATCAGCAGCCCATGCCTGATCCGGGCATTGGGGACCAGGCGCAGGATCATAAGCAGTCCGGCCAGAAAAAAAATGTCTGTCAGCTGCATTTAAAAACCCTGGTAGATCCATTGGGGAGCTTCGTCGGCGGTAACGATGATCAGACCGATGATCAGCAGTGCAAGGAGCAGTGCGTCAAGGGTTTCCCGTGAGAAAAACTTTTTCATGTCCTAATGGCCGCAGATCCGCCATTCCCCGCGTTCGACGATCACTTTGTGCGGGATCCCGTCCAGCGGAAAGTTCGTGACTTCAGCGCCGTAAGAAGCCGCGATGCTGCCTTTGCAGGTAACGACCGCTTCGGTTTTAATACCTTCGCTTACGGAGCAGGAGAAGTCCTTCAGTTCGGACTTTACCCCCATGAACGAGTCCACTTCCCGCAGCGCGTCCTTTTCCCATGCGGTGCATGTTATGGAGCCGATGCGGTCTCTGTTTTGTGTTACGATGGCATCATAGAAAGCTTCAACCGGTTTTACAGCCTCCGAAAGTTCCGGAGTCCTGTCACAGCCGGCCATGGCAGCGGTACAGATGATTATGAGAATCAAAAACAGATATTTTTTCATGCTCTCTCCCGATCATAAAACGGCGGTCTGCTGTTTCAGACGAAAAATGCCCTGACGACGCCTGCTTTCCGGTCCATCTCGATCGTCAGGCTGCGGGATCCGTACCAGTCTTTTGTGGAAAGGATGCGCACACAGTTCTTGAATTTTGCCGGCAGGCTGATGAAGTCCTCTGTCAGGTCAAGACTGTCTGTAAAGAATGACGGGTCGATATCTTCCGGTTTGTCGCCGTTGGTCGTGATGGAATAGATCCCGGATTCGTAAAGGGACTGGAAAAACCGTGTCCCGCAGTGGGGATCCTGGATCGTCTGCTCATAGATACCGCTTAGTTCCACGAGTGCTTTTGCGTTGGAAACGTGGCGGTACTCCGTCGGGATCCCGTGATTTTCGATCGCTCCCCAGCGGGATGACGCGGCAAAGATGAAGTTCTGCCGCTTGAGTTTCTGGTTGATCTCGTTCAGAAGTTCACAAAATTCCAGCTTGGTTTTCCCGAATATTTTCTGATAATGATTCGGGTCAACATAAACCACATAGGAAATATTCTGGATGACGCCTTCCCCGATGAACAGATCCGAGGTGAACAGCATTCTCCTGCCCTCGCTGCTCTTGAAAGCAATGGGGTATTTCATGTTTTCCGGTGTGCTTACCGGCCGGCAGTTATGGATCTGGATCTTGAAATTGTTGCTCCGCGGGTCAACCATATCCAGCATGGCGGTAAATTCCACCAGGACCGGTTTCCCATAGGTCCGTTCCAGGGAATGGAATATATCCCGCATCAAACGGGTGAAGTTGGTTTTCCGGATCAGATCCTCACAGGTGACATGGTATACTTCCGTGTCCTCACCGTTCTGGAGGGAACTCAGGGTCTCTCCGTTCTTTTTCTGTGCGATCAGATAAAGAGCCGGATAATTTCTGCTGAGCACATCCTGGACGTCCAGCAATTCGGGCTGGTTGGTCTTCAGATTCAGGACCTGCATTGACTGCTGTGTAAGGCGCTTTTCATTCAGCGTAAATGTCGAATGGCGCCGGTTCGGGTCGGCAAGCTCAATAATATGGGGGTAATCGTCCCCGCTTCGGTTCATCGCGTGGGATCCCATACCGACAACGAAACGGAGATATCCCTCATCTTTCGGACTCTCATGACGCCATTTGTAAGGACTTTGCGAGGAACCGACACCGGAAATATCCGGGAAATAGTATGGCCCGTAGCTGTTGCCGGGTACCTTTTGTATCAGGATCGCCATTTCTTCCGTATAATCTACGATCCCGTTCTTCTTCCGGTAGGTCAGTGCGTTCGGATTGAAGGCACTGGCGTAAATGGTGCGGATAGCATCCAGCAGCGCTGTGAGATTCTCCTGCGGCGACCCCTGATTGGCTATCGCGATGCTCGGATACATGCTGTTGAAGGGATGATTGAACGTGTCTTCCATTTTACTGGAGGAACGGACGATGAAAGGCGCACCGTTGAAATTGTTAAGTACGTCCCGGAGGCTGTTTACGATTTCCTGCGGGATCTCCCCTTTGGAAAATTCTTCTTTGAGTTTGGGAAACTCTCTGTTTATTTCGGATTCATCTTTATATTTCTGATCATACCATTTCATCAGGTTGTTGATCATCATAAAGTTGTAAAACTCATCGGCTCCGATGAAGATGGATTCGATATCCCCAATCGCGTTCCGGATGTCCGCATCTTCGGAATTATTCAGAATGCGGTTGCACAGCAGCAGTTCCGCAGCCTTGCTGCCGATGGTGCCCCGGCCGATGATGCGCCGGTTGATCTCAAGCAGGTCGTGGATCGTGAAAACCTTCTTTGCGATGACGATATAAGGGATCTTGTTGCTGAGCAGTCTGCGGATCAGGGTAACTTTTGCCGACATCAACTGCGCTTCGTACTGTTTCCGTTCCGCTATGGGCTTACGTTCGAGGGATTGAGCCTGTTCAATGATCGTTTCGATCGTGGCATACTGAATATTGTGCCACATGACAGCCGGTTCCCCGCTGTTTGCGCTTGAAGATGAGTTTTTGATCACACTGTCTACGATCGCGTTAAACGTATCCAGTGTATAGTAATGCGCAAATTCCTGACGGATCCTCATGCTCTGTACGCGCTCCAGACGTTTTTCCCATACGAGGGGCGGTTCCTGGGCAAAGGGGTTTTTGAGCCCTTCCCGTTTTTGGGTCCAGAGTGCAATATCCCGTATATTCTGCGTGAAAGGGGTTACAGAAATATAACCGTCTACCAACAGACGGTTATACATTTCATTTTCAATTTTTTCAGAAAGAATCGGGTATTCTGACAGCGTAGTTACGATCGATGCCAGAGTATTTGGATTAAAATCTTGCTGCATCATACTTCAATAATACATCATATTAATGGATATACTACGCAAAGTGCATCGGCATTATGACATATTTGTAATCGACCTGATCATCCATCGGCGTGATCATGGCGGGGGACATTGTCGCGTTGGTCCGAAGGGATACGTTCGGGGCATCAATAACATCCAGGACATCCTTCAGATACCGTACATTGAATGCGATCTGGATATCTTCACCGTCCGCGTTCGCGTCAATGACATTCTCCTGTGATCCGCCGCTTTGTTCCGCCTGTGTCATGATCATGATCTTCGCCATATTGTTTTCGGAAATGCGGATATTCATTTTGATCAGGTTCTTATTCTCACGGGCGATCACTTCCGCCTGGCTGCAGGCGCTCTGGAGAGCAGCGGTCGATACGACAGTTGTGGTTTTGAAGGAAGTCGGAACGATTGCTTCGTAATTAATGAATTCACCGGCAATCAGGGAAGAAATGAGCTCCGCGTTTTCCAGATGGAAGATCACCTGGCTTTTTTCGCCGCAGAATGCCATGTAAACCGTCTTGTCATTCGCGTTCGCGATGCGGGCAAGTTCCTTGAGTGCGCTTGCCGGGATGATCGCGGATACCGGCTTGGGAAGTCCGTCTTTGAGGATGATCTTCTTGATGGCAATGCGATAACCGTCAGTCGCCGCCATTGCCAGTACATTTCCGTTCACGCTCATTTTCACACCGTGCAGGACCGGCCGGTTGTCATCTACCGCCGCGGCAAATGAGACCTGCTGGATCATCTTCTTCATTTCCGGCATTTCAAAGGGAACGCCTTCGGCATCATCATATTCGGGCATCGGCGGAAATTCGGAAGCTTCGATCCCGCGGATGTCCGTGACCAGTTTCTGACAGCGGACTGTCAGGGTCTGGTTCACTTCATTCAGTTCCATATTGACCGTATCGGAAGGCATTTTGGAAACAAGATCTGTAAACATTTTGGCGGGAACAGTGATCGCGCCTTCCTGGTCGATCTTTGCGGGGATCCAATATCGCAGCCCCAGTTCGAGATTTGTCGCGGAAAGACAAATACGGTCTTCTTCTGTGGAAATCAGAATGTTTTCCAGAATTGTCAAAGTGCTTCGACTGGATACAGCATGAGAAACGATGCTGAGAGCTTGTGCCAGGTTCGGTTGAGATACTGAAACGTTCATGAAGGACCCCCATTTTTTTTCAGAATTCACTTTGAACTTTGCTGACCTGATTTATGGCCGGCGCAGAAAGTGAATATCCGTATTTATCAATGTTTTTTCCGCACAGAACGGGACGGGAACTGCTGCCCGTCTGTTAAAATAGACTTTTTCGTCCTATTTAACAATTAACTTATTATAGCCGAAAAAAGTCATATCATATACAAAAAGCATTATTTCAGGAAAAAACTGAGAATATATACCTAAATAAGTATATAATTTTTATTATGGAAAGTTATAGATTATCGACCGGCCAGGAGGTTACGATTTATACGATCCCGTGTGAGGCTGTTTCCTCCCGCTGGCTGGACTGGCAGGAATATGACCGGGGACCGGGGATATTCCATATTGACTCCGATCATTTTCTCGGCATCCGTGCCCAGGGAATACATGACGCCGAGATCCGCAGACTGGCAGAGGATCTGCTGCCGGTTGAAAACCTTCGTTATCTGAACCTTGCTGAAAACCGCGGTATTTCCAACAGCGGTATGGCGGCTGTCGGTGTGCTGCGGCAGCTGCGCTATCTGAATATCGGTGCCTGCGATATCAACAACGAAGGAATGGCCTTCCTGCCAAAGCTTGTTAACCTTGAATATCTGAACCTGAGTTACTGCAACCGGATCACTGAAAAAGCAGCGCCTTTTGTACAGAAACTGCCGAAACTGCGTTATCTGGATCTGCAGGGTTGTATTAAAATCAACACCGGCGGACTGAAGAAATTTGAAAAAAAGGGATTGACGATCTATAAACCCTGAAAGTCGGGATCCGGAGAAAAGCAGAATGAGTGAAAAACAGCCACAGGAGCAAAAGAATTCCCGCAGCGGGACGCGTCGCTTCGATGCTTTTATGGCCGTTATTGTTGACTCCATCACCAGTATGGTCAACAATATCCCCGGCCAGGCGGCTGCAAGCATCGCTTATTATTTCCTGTTTTCCATATTCCCGCTGTTCCTGTTTACTGTTATATTTCTGAGTTATTTTCTCGATATCAATTATGTCCAGACAGAATTGATCCGTTTTGTCAGTGAGACGATCCCGGGGGCGGAAGTACTGATCACGGAAAATCTTCAAAGCCTGCTGGCGAACCGCGGTTCAAACTCCATTCTGGCCACTATCTCATTATTATGGTCCGGCTCGGGAATGGTCAGCAGCCTGATTTTCAATGTCCAGAAAGCATATCCGGAAACAAACCGGCGCGGTTATTTTATCAACCGGGCGCTGTCCATTATTTTTATCCTTGTGGCTATTCTGCTGATCGCCGCTCTGATGGTGTTCTCCTTTGTCTTCAATATTTCGGACGCGCTGGCATTTTTTAACATTCAACTGACCCGGTCAATACAGATCATTATCAATATCGTATCGACTTATGTCCTGCCGATATTTTTCCTGTATGTCGCGGCATTCGTGCTGTATTATACGGTTCCCACAGCGAAAGTGGACCGGGGTGCTGCCCGGATATCCGCCTTACTGTTCGCTGTCACCTGGCGGCTCTTTACCCGCCTGTTCAGCTCGTATGTGCTCAGCCCGATGAACCGCTATGACCTGGTGTACGGATCGGTTGCGGTCATCGCGCTGCTGCTGCTGTATATCTATTTTTCCGCGTTTATTATTCTGTATTTTGCCCATCTGACGGCAGCTATTACGCATTATAAGCAGCGGCGTTCCGCTTCTTTTGCCTCCGCGCCTGTTAATCCGAAGCCGATCCAGCCGCAGCCGCAGAAGAAAAACCGTAGTAAGAAGAAATCCAAAGGTACTGAAGGGAATGCCCGCACGCTGAGCGATCCTGTGGTCCTTGATCCTAACGCGGGCAAACAACCACAGACTTCGGTATGGAGTCAGATATGGGAAGTCATTAAGGGGCTTTTCCGCTGGAAATAAGAGGTGATCTATGAGCGAAGCTTATGAATATGGTGAAGATGATATCGAAGATGATGTCTTTGATGAGGATGATGAGATCCGGCAGCAGATACTGGAAGCTGAGGCGGATGAAGTGTGGCAGGAAGAACCCGGTGATGAGGAGGATGAGGCTCGCCTTATGTCCAACCCCTTGTTCGGTTTATTTTCGGCTGCGGGCGGCATGAATATTCCCGGCTTTCCCAAAGCAGAGTCAAAGGATGAGAATTAAGATATGAAAATCCTGAACAGTGAACAGGTCTGTAAAGCTCATGTTTTCAGTGTCGAAAAAGTCATGGCTGAATTGCCTGATGGCAGGCAGCGGTACTATGATCTGGTCCGGCACGGTCCGGCTGTCGTGATCGTCCCTGTGACGGAGGACGGAAAGATCCTTTTTGTCCGGCAATACCGTCTTGGCGCCGATAAAGAGCTGCTGGAACTTCCGGCCGGTATGATCAATGAAGCGGAGGACCCGGATCCTGCCGCTGCCCGTGAACTGCGGGAGGAGACCGGTTTGGAGGCTTCTGAAATGATACGGCTGGGCGGTTTTTATGCTTCTGCCGGTTACTGCAGCGAGTATCTCAACATTTATCTTGCGCGGGATCTGAAATGGAATCCGCTTCCGCAGGATGATGATGAATTTATCTCAAATATTTCAATGACTGTCGAAGAAGCGTATGAGCTGGTTGAAAACGGTGGGATGGAAGATTCCAAAACGATCGCTGCGCTGATGATGGCACAGAAATATATCCGAAAGAACGGCGCTTAGTTTTGTACGGTCAGAATCAGGTTTTCGGGCGTCGGGGGGAACAGGATGCTGCTGAACGGGCTGTCAGCCTTGGTTATCAGGTGCTGGACAGGAATTACCGTACCCCTTACGGAGAGATCGATCTGGTCCTCCTCAGTCCGGAACATGAAATCGTGTTCGCGGAAGTAAAGTCCCGTACCAGTGTTTATTTCGGATATCCGGAAAGCGCTGTGAATTACCGAAAAAAACGGCATATTATTCGCTCCGCTTTCTTTTATCTGAACCATGAATATCCCGACAATGATGAAATTCCATGGCGTGTAGATATCATTGCCCTGGTCTACAAAAGTGACAGGAAAACGATCCGTGACTTCCAATGGTTTGAAGATGTCACCGCAGATGATTAAGATCCCCGTTATTTTCATCGTCGGCCCCACCGCGTCCGGGAAAACCGATGCCG
Organism: Flexilinea sp.; assembly: GCA_036723985.1. Lineage (GTDB taxonomy): Bacteria > Chloroflexota > Anaerolineae > Anaerolineales > Anaerolineaceae > Flexilinea. The sequence continues at coordinate 20,596 of DAIMGK010000023.1, read as the reverse complement.
GGATACGCCTGGCAAAACTGCTGGATGGCGAGGTCGTCTCTGTCGATTCCCGGTATCTTTACCGTGGAATGGATATCGGTACCGCGAAGCCAAGCCTTGATGAGCGGCAGGGGGTTCCGCACTGGCTGATCGATGTGGCTGACCCGGATGAAACATGGAGTCTTTCGCTTTTCCAAAAAGCCGCAGATGAGGCGGTGCGGGATATTTACGGGCGCGGAAAAGTGCCGATCCTTGTGGGTGGGACCGGCCAGTATGTGCGTGCCATTCTGGAAGGATGGAGCGTTCCTGAGGGAGAGCCGGATCACCGGCTGCGCGCTTATCTAGAAAAACGGGGCGCGGATATCGGCCCGGAAGCGCTGCATCGTGAGCTTTCCCTGCTTGATCCTGAAGCTGCCGTGAAGATCGAATGGCAGAATATGCGCCGTACGGTCCGAGCACTTGAAGTGATCCTGACCACCGGAAAGAAATTTTCCGAACAGCGGACGGTCAGGGAATCTCCTTATAAGGCAGTGGTCTATGGGATGAAGCGGGATCGGGATGAATTATATCGCCGCATCGATGTGCGGGTCGATCAGATGATACGAAACGGACTTGTTGAGGAAACGGCAGGATTGCTTGCAAAAGGTTACGCGGAATCACTCCCGTCTATGTCAGCGATCGGATATAAAGAGATCTGTGACTATCTTCACGGAAAGACAAGCCTGGAGGAGGCGGCGCAGCTTATCAAGTACCGCACACATAATTATGTCCGGCGCCAGGCGAACTGGTTCAAACCGGGCGACCCTTCGATCCACTGGATCGATCCGGAGGATATTGAGTCCGCCGCCGGATCGGTCCCGGAGAAATGCTGATGTCAGCTTCATTTATTCGGAAAACGGAAGATTTTGTCTGTGAAAATTGCGGCAGGGAAGTGAAAGGCAATGGCTACACCAATCATTGTCCTTACTGCCTTTACAGCAAACATGTGGACATCGCCCCGGGCGACCGGGCTGCGGATTGCGGCGGATTGATGAAGCCTGTAGCGGTGGAACTTCGCAGAGGGGAAAGGATCATCATTCACGAATGCCTGAAATGCGGTTACCGTAAACCGAATAAATCCGCTCCGGATGATGATTTTGACGTGATCCTGCAGATCATGAGGGAAAATAATACTTTGTGACGAGTAACCCGGGGATTCACCGGGGATGGGTGCTATCCAAAGGATGGATCCGTCACCTTTTGTATAGAAATACTTAATTCCGGGAGAGAATATCTTCCTCTTTTGACTCGTTCTGAATCGGAACTTCTGTCTTTCCGTTTTTTATGATATAGACCGGACGGTGCTTGACTTCCTGGAAAATGTACCCGACATAAACACCGATAAATCCCATGATTATCATCAGTACTGCACCGATGATAAGCAGCATGAACATCAGAGAACTCCATCCCGGTGTCAGGCCTGCTGTGTTCCCGCTGATCCAGAAACTCAGCACATAGATCGCTTCAAACAGAGCTAAAAGAAGAAACAGTGCCCCTGCGGAAAGCCCGATGTAAAGCGGTACCATGGAGAATGAAAAAACCGCGTCAGAAGCCAGCCGGAACATTTTTTTCAGAGAATATTTTGTGCGTCCGGCAAGCCGTTCAGGAACTTCGAAAGGAAGGATCACTGAGCGGAAACCGATCCATGAAACCATTCCCCGCAGAAATTTATGGTATTCCGGCAGAGAGAGCAGTGCGTCCAGCGCTTCCCGGTTCATCAGACGGAAATCGGCTCCGCCCGGCAGTGTCTGTGTATCACTGACTTTGTTCAGAAGGTGATAGAAGGTTTCAGATGACCATCTCTTGAAAGAAGATCTTTGTCCGGCTTCGATCCGCTGGGTCAAAACAATGTCGTAGCCGGTATCAGCCAGTTCGATCATCTTCGGGACCATTTTCGGAGGATGCTGTCCGTCGCCGTCCATTGAGATCACATAATCACCCTTTGCTCGTTCCAATCCTGCACATAAGGCTGCCTGGTGACCGAAATTTCGGCTGAAGTGTACTGCTTTGACCGCCGGGAATTCAGCGGCAAGCCTGTCGATCAGTTCACCGGTCTTGTCCTTTGAGCCGTCATCGACGAATATGACTTCCCAGGGCCGGTCCAGTGTATCCAGCATCTCCCGCAGTTGTTCGCAGAAAAGCAGCAGCGCGTCTTCTTCATTGAAGACCGGTACAACGATCGATATCAGGCGCGATTTTTCCATAAAACTATTATAACGCCGAATTTCATGAAGTCTCCGTATCAAAACAGCTTTCTGTATTTTGTTCCGATCCCCCTGATCTGCCAATATGTCAGTAAAGGCGCGAAGTGATATCTAACGTTTTACGTCTTATGTCTTATGATTAAAGTCTGTTTTTCAACTTCAACTATCGCCAGTTTTACTGAAAAAAATAAAAAAGGTTTTATACTTTTAAGAAAGTGTCACTCCAGAATGCCGGACGGGATAAAACCTGAACGAATCGGCATCCGGTGTTCATGGAGGACTGATGCCCGGCTCCTGAGTCAATATATGGATCATGAATGGAGAATTGCTATGAAACACCGTGAACTTTTTATTCTTCTTATCTGCCTGATTACAGTCTTTTCCCTTTCTCAAACCGTATCGGCAAAAGATACTCTTGTGGCGGATACCGGTTTCCGTGTCGGAAAAGACGGGTTTGGATTTGAAAACTATGGCTCCCAGGTTTGCAGCGGGGGAAACGGCAGCATGTGGGGTGGAAACTGCTATCGGGTGGAAAACCTGACCAGCGCGGAAATGGTCCGTTTGTTCGGCACACAGGTCTGCAAATCCGTGGCACAGGATGGAACCTGTACGCTGACGAAGGTGGCTGAAAAATGGATGAATGAGATCAACAGTGTTGTCGCAAACGGCCATTGCGAGGGTATGGCCGTGCTCAGTTCCCTTTTCTATTCAGGGATCGAGAACCCTTCCGACTTCGGTGCCAGCTCCGTAAACAATCTTTCTCTGAAAAACAACCGTTCCCTGCAGCGGGAGATCGCTTACTGGTTTACGACCCAGTGGTTTATGGATGATTACCTGATCGAAAATGATCCGAAAACGCAGGTGAATTACCTGATAAAGCATTTCAATAGTGACCCCAACACGCCGATCCCCCTCGGGATCTACCAGCGCAACCTCAGCGGCGGACATGCGGTCACCGCATATGCCGTCATTGACAGAGGAAACGGGATCTATCTGATCATGGTGTATGATAACAATTACCCGAACGAAGAACGCTACATCACGGTGGATACCATTAAAAACAGCTGGTCCTATAAAACATCAACGAATCCCTGGGCCAGTGTCGGTAATTATTCCGGACAGGGCAAGACCAACCCTATCCAGATCGGTCCCATTGAGCCCCGGCTGGGCCAGTTCAAATGTGATTTCTGCACCACACAGCCGTCCTGGAATCCCTGGCAGCCCTCCCAACCATCGCAGCCTTCCCAGCCTTATCAGCCGTCAGATGAAGGATACAGCATCTGGGATATTCTCAGTCCCTGGATCGCTCCAAGTGATTCCGGCGGCAGCCCTTCTTACACGCCGACGAAAACACCTCAGCCTTATCAGCCTTATCAGCCGTCAGATGAAGGATACAGCATCTGGGATATTTTCAACCCCTGGATAAGTCCGGAAGACTCCGGCAGCAGCAGAACCCCAACCGAAGTCCCTGACAGCGGTTATTCTATCTGGGATATCTTCTCGCCCTGGCTTTCCCCGGAGGATTCCGGCAGCAGTCAGCTTTTCCCGACCCAGACACCATCGGTCCGGCAGCCTACCGCAGTGCCGACCAGCAAGCCGCTGGTTCGTCCGACGGCTATCCCGACAGCTGTCCCCTCTATTGAGGATTATTTCGTGGAGAAGAACAAGATCTCTGTCGCGTCCGATATCAATATTTACATCGAAACAGATGATGATCTCCGTGCCGGTTATGACTGGGAAAGCAATGAGACCTTCGACGAGATTGATGGTGTTGAGATTTCCCGTACCATGATGCGGACTTCAGCTTTGCTGCCGAATGACCTCAAGTATTACCTGTGGATGAATTATCCGGAAGCGCAGGAAAAGGGGAAGACCTTTGATGTTACGATCACTTCTCCGGGACGTTACCTGAAGCTCACAGATGTTTTGGAAGCCTATGAATCTCCGAACTTTGTGTATGATCCGCCCACCTATTACGAGGAACAGGATATTGAGTTTGAAGCGTTCGAAGTAATGGCAAACGGCGATAAACTGCCGGGTGTTGAATTTGTCATCACCGATGAGTACGGCGAATATAATTTCAAATTTGAAACGACTTTCCGGAACGGCAAATTGAAGACTCCGGATGCGCCGGTGGATTTCCTGATCTTCCATAACTATGATGAAGGTGAGATCGGTATCTGGATCTCCGCGCTTTATGACGAGGATATCTATAAATTCATCAATTCGACCTTTGATGTGTCAGCGGAGTTTACGCTTTGGGATAAAGAGGGTGAGCTCCATGTCGTAACTCCGAAATCCAAACCGATCAGCCTGAAAGCCAACGGTATGTTCTTCTTCAACTATGTGGACTGGCAGAACGGAGAAGGCTTGAAAATCGAAGCCGATCTGGATGGTGATGATTGGTATGAAACCAATCGTGAACTGAAGTAAAGAAGGCAACTCTTCAGAGCGTTACAAAATATGGGGACGGTTTTATTCCGTCCCTATATTATAAAAGGCCATGTGAATTTTTTGTATTATCCTGATGAAAGGAAAAAAACTGCCGATGAAACATCAAAAGATACCGGTTTTTCTTCTGTTCACTTTTCTGATTTTTGTCTGTTCATGCAGCGCCGGAAAAGAGAAGATCCTGCTGATGCCGTTGGTGCAGTGGCAGATGGAGCTTGGACCGCGGACACCGGGAAGTGAGGCACATGCCCAATTTGCCGCCAGGACTGTATCTGAACTGACAACGGCAGGCTGGAATGTCCGCAGTGATGAGGAGAAATACCAGGGAAAGACAGTCCGGAATATTATTGCTGACCGCGGTCCTGAATCAGCGGGTACGTGGATTGTTATCGGCGCTCATTATGACAGCCGTTTGACCGCGGATCAGGAAAAACAATTGGAAAACCGCCAAAAGCCGGTCCCCGCGGCGAATGATGGGGCATCAGGAGTGGCGGTCCTGCTGGGACTGGCAAAGACACTGCCGGATCTACCGGAAAAACGTGTCACGCTGGCTTTCTTCGATGCGGAAGATCAGGGAAAAGTGATGGGCTGGCCGGATTGGTGCCTGGGGTCACAGCTGCTGGCGGAGCAATATGGGTCGTTGGACCGGAAACCGGATGCTGTTATCGTGATCGATATGATCGGTGATAAGGACCTGAACATTTACAGGGAAAAAAATTCGGATGCGGAACTGAATGATGTGTTATTCGGAATTGCGGCAAAGCTGGGATTTTCAAAGCAGTTTATGAATACTGAGAAATACACAATGTATGATGACCATATCCCGTTTATCCGTCAGGGTATTCCCGCGGCGGACCTGATCGACTTTGACTATCCCTGGTGGCATACGCTGGAGGATACCGGAGATAAGGTTTCCGAGGAAAGCCTTCAGGCGGTTTACAAAGTCCTGTATCATTTCCTGACAGAGGAGACGAAATAAAACCTCCCGCAGCTAAACTCTCAACGCTGACTTCAGGGGACAGTCACCTCCGACTCAGGTCTGAGTCTGCGATGACTGTCCTATCTGTACTCTGAACTCTTAATTCTGAACCCTGAGTGATATTTCTCCCGCAAGAAGGCTTTCCCGTGAACCGTCTGCATTTTCAACGACCAAATTTCCTTCAGGATCGATACCACGGACAAAGCATGTCTTTGATGTTCCGTCAGCACGGACGATAACAGCCTGTTCATCTTTATAAGCCAGGCAGCTCTCCCATAGTGTAAAGAATTCAGGACTTCCCAAAAGAGGACGAAGCCGGATCATCTGTTCAAGAAAGCAGCGTATCCATTCCGCCGGGGGGATGATGATCCCGGTCTCATCTTCCACGGAAGTGGCGGGGTAATTGATATCGGCAATATCCGGCGCGGAGCCGTGCAGAAGGTTGGTCCCAAATCCCAGGATCAGAGCCCGCAGGATCGGGCCTTCCCATTGTGTCTCGCATAAGATACCGCATACCTTTCTGCGGTTCAGCAATACATCATTCGGCCATTTGATTTGGCTCTCGATACCGAAACCACATCGCAGGGCTTCGCGCACAGCAAGTCCTGTCAGCGGAGAAAACAGATTTAAATATCCCATTTCAGTTTCATTAGGACGGATGATCACGGTCACAGGGACGGATGTTCCCGGAACCGTGACCCATTGTCTCTGCATCCTGCCTCTGCCTTTCTCCTGCTCAAAAGCCGTGATCACGCTCAAATCCGGAGCGCCTGCCTCAGCGCGTTCAAACGCGCAGTCATTGGTGGATCCGATGCGCTCGAAAAAATGGATCTCTCCCACAGGCAAGCCTTCCAAAGCCTTTGACAACGATTCCCGGGTCATATGATTTTTTCCCATGATTTCCCTCACAGCTGACCGGCTGATCATTCGCTATATGATCTGCATATTAAAAAATGAAAAGCTGCCAACATAGACAGCTTTCTGCGATACACGAAAATAAGAAGAACTTATTTCGCGGGGGGTTCCATACCCTCATGAAGTTCAGTCTTGCCGATGCGATAAATCTTGGTTCCGCATTCCGGGCAGGTACCGAAAACAACAGCGCTGCCGCGCTTATTGAAACCAGCGGTGGGATTCTGGATCTCACGCTTCGCCTTACATTTTACACAATATCCTTCCATTTGTTTACCTCCAAATTATTAATAAGATTTAAAGGGCCTTTCCCTTTTATTATCAGGATACCAGAATAATTTCTCTGATTGCCTCACATAATATCAGTATACACAATGTCACAAAAAAATCAAGAGTAAATACGCAATTCAGGGGGAAAAAAATGGTGAAAAATGACTTATGACAGGTAAACATGGTAAAAATATCATGATAAATGAAAAAACGGCCTCTCGAAAGAAGCCGTTATTTTCACTGTGTACAGATTTTGAATCTGTCGGTTTTGCAGGTTTTGAGATCAGAGAATTGTAACATTGCTGGCCTGCAGGCCTTTGGGGCCGTGTTCGACATTGAATTCGACTTCCTGACCCTCTTTCAGCGTGCGGAAACCATTTGCCTGAATTGCTGTGTAGTGAACGAAAATATCTTCACCTTCAGGCTGTGACAAAAAACCATAACCTTTGGATTCATTGAACCACTTAACTGTACCTTTTACTGTTTCACTCATTATCGATCATCTCCTAACATTCAAACCCAAAAAGGGTGATCCCATGAAATTCGGCAGTCTGAATCAATGCAGTAAAAACATATATGCGCATTTTTTCACAATCACCGTTTCATTAAATACAATTCATATTTATATCACAAAATTTCAGTAAAATGTCAAAAAAGTACAATGTCAAAAATCATAATTTTCCGTAATAATACCAATAAAAAAATTGTGATATTTTTCCTTTTAGTTCTTACAGGAAATACAAAAGGGGTCTGTTCTTTCAGCGACTCCGGACTTGTTAGCTTGTTCAACTATTACGATGATATTTCTGCTGTCGCGTATCCGTCCCCAAAGAGATTATTTGTCATGTAAAATCCTCAGTGCACCAACCACCGTATAACTTCTTACGTCTTATGTCTTACGCCGATATTCCTGCCTTTTTTGGTACAATTACACAGGGAGCCATATGGCATGAAAGAGATCATCAGCCGTGAATTATTTGAAGAACTTGCGCAGACAGGAGAGATCCGCTTTTCTCCTGAAGAAGCGGAAATCATACGGGACGAAATGAACCGTCAGATGGATATTATCCGGCAGTTGGAAGCGATCCCGCTGGAGGATGACATATCTCCCGTGATCCACGGCAATCCCTATCCGGCGTCAGTCCGCTGTCCGCTGCGGGCAGATGACTGGATCCCCTTCTCCTGTCCGGATGAGATCATCAAACAGGTGCCCCTGTCCCGGGAACGTTATATCGTATCTCCGGATGTGTTCCATCAGAAGCTGCAGAAAGGTTAAAATTTTATGGAACTGACAGCATTATCGGCGATGGAACAGGCGCAAATGGTCCGCGGGAAAGAAATATCAGCAGTCGAACTGCTCAGAGCTGTGCTGGATCACATAAAAAAGGCAGACGGACGGCAGGGTTCACCGGATCATTCATCAGAAACGGACGAAGACCGTAAAAAAATCCATGCTTTCGTTACACTTTGCGAATCGGAAGCATACCGCAAAGCCGCTGAAATTGACCGTAAAATCGCCATGGGGGAGTCCGTAGGTATATTAGCCGGCGTTCCCTATTCCGCGAAAGACCTCTATTGTACCCGCGGCATCCCGACCGCGGGCGGTTCACGGATCCTGAATGGGTGGCTGCCTCCCTATGACGCGGCTGTCATCGAAAGGATGAACGCGGCGGACGCGGTGCTGTTCGGCAAGACCAATTGCGATGAATTCGGGATGGGCGGTACAAACGAAACATCCGCATTTCTTCCGCTTCCGCGCAATCCGTGGGATCTGTCCCGGGTCTCCGGCGGTTCCTCCGGCGGGTCTGCCGCGGCTGTGGCAGCCTGTGAGGGATCAATATCATTAGGAACTGATACGGGCGGTTCGATTCGGGAACCGGCGGCGTTCTGCGGTGTCGTCGGGCTGAAACCGACCTACGGGCGGGTTTCCCGCTGGGGAACCATTGCCTTTGCCTCATCTATGGACACTATGGGCCCAATTACCCGGACAGTCTCCGATGCGGCATTAGTGCTGAAAACCATCGCCGGTTTTGACAGGAGAGACAATACCACCGCTAACATTCCTGTAGATGATTATCCGGCTCTGTTGAAAAGAGGGATCAAGGGGTTGCGTATCGGCATTTCTCCGGATCTGATGCGGGTCACAGTGATGGATGAAACGAACTCGTATGAAAACTACCCCATTGATCCGGAGATCCGGAGAGCAGTTGAGCGAACTGCGGAGATCCTCCGGGCGCAAGGCGCGGAGATCATTGATGATGTCCCGATGCCGGGAACGAAATACTCACTTCCGGCTTATTATGTGCTCTCCCGGATCGAAGCATATTCCAACCTGCAGCGTTATGATGGCCTGAAATACGGGAATCCCTCACAAGGGATGCCGAAGGACATGTACGATCTGTTTGCCCGTTCCCGCGGGGAGGGTCTCGGACACCAGGTGAAGCTGAGGATCTTAACGGGTCTGTTCATGAGCCGTAAAGAGTTTTATGAAAAATATTACCGGCGGGCACAACGGGCACGGGCACTGATCCGTGCGGATTATGACCGTGTCTTTGATCCGAACGGGAAATACAGGCTTGATGCCCTTCTGACGCCTTCCACACCTGTGACTGCTTTTGAATTCGGCGGCAGTGATTCGATCCTGATCCGCTATGCCGATCAATTTACTTCGCCAATGAATTTCGCGGGAATACCCGGCATTTCTTTTCCGGCGGGTTTCGATTCTAAAGGCCTTCCGATCGGTGTGCAGGCGGCAGGGTATGATTTCTGTGAAGAAAAGATCCTGCGGATCGCCTTTGCCGCCGAACAGGCCTTCGGAGGCGCGGCATGAGCGACTATCTTCCCTCTGTCGGGCTGGAGATCCATATCCAGCTCAATACCAAGACCAAGGCCTTCTGCTCCTGTAAAGCGGATTCCTGGAACGATCCTCCCAATACCAATATCTGCCCTGTCTGTACCGGACAGCCCGGCGCATTGCCTTCCCCGAATGCCGAAATGGTCCGGAAAGCCCTGCGTTTGTGTTTTGCCCTTCACGCGAAGATCAACCGGGAGAATTATTTTGACCGGAAGAATTATCTTTACGCGGATATGCCGGGCGGTTATCAGGTCTCGCAAAATGACTGTCCCATCGGAACGGACGGATATCTGGACGTGGATACGGAAAACGGCAGTCAGTTTCGTGTACACATCGATAACCTGCATATGGAGGAAGATGCCGGAAAAACGAAGAATGAAGGCGGAGTCCGGCTGATCGACCTGAACAGGGCAGGCGTACCTCTGGTGGAGATCGTGACATGTCCGGATATTCATTCGGCTGAGGAAGCGGCTGCTTTTCTCATACAGCTTCGTCAATTGGTCCGCTGGATCGGTGTTTCGGAGGGAAACATGGAAAAAGCGCAGCTGCGATGTGATGTCAATGTATCTCTTGCACGGAAAGGTTCCGGCATCCTCGGCAGAAAATGCGAGATCAAGAACATCAACACCATTGACGCTGTGCGCAAAGCTATTGCCGGCGAAACAGCCCGGCAGAAAATGGAACTGGATGCCGGGCATTCTATCGAACAATGGACGATCGAGTGGGACAATGACACGCAGGAACTGCGGAAAATGCGCTCCAAGGAAAACGCGGTGGATTACAGGTATTTCCGTGAGCCGAATCTGATGCCTGTTTTGATCCCTGAGGAGATGATCGAAACTGTCAGCCGGGAAATGCCTGAAATGCCCGTAGAAAAACGCCGGCGGTTCTGTTCTCAGTATGGACTGCCATCTTATGACGCGAGGATCCTGACCTCTGAACGCGATATCTCAGAATACTTTGAAGAAGCGCTGGAGATTTATGGCGGTGATCCCCGGCGTGTATCTAACTGGATGATGAATGATATCCTGCGGATCATGCATGATCAGGGCTGTTCCGCTTCAGCGCTGCGTATCTGCCCGAAGGATCTGGCTGAGATCATCAGGCTGGTAGATGGGAACGCGGTCAACACTTCCACCGGAAGGTCTTTGGTCAGTGAAGTCCAGGAAAGCGGCAAAACACCTGCCCTGATCGTGAAGGAAAAGGGGCTGGGTCTGGTCAGTGACGAAACAGCCATCCGGGAGATCTGTGCCGCTGTTGTCGCGGAAAATCCGAAAGAGGCGGCTGCCTGGCGGGCGGGAAAGGAAACCCTTATCGGCTGGTTTACCGGACAGGTGATGCGCAGGACCCGGGGAAAGGCGGATCCCAGGCTGACAGCCGAAATACTGAAGGAACAGATGCTGAAATCAGCAGACAGCGTTTGATGCTGCTGTTCAAAAGAAACATCCGGGGACTGTCCCTTTATGAGACTGTCCCCCGGAGGAATGAAATGAAGGAATATGATGTTATTGTTATCGGAGCAGGCCCGGGTGGGTATACTGCTGCCCTGCAAACGGCAAAGAACGGTTTGAAAACAGCTGTAATTGAAAAAGACAGTCTCGGCGGTGTCTGCCTGAATGTCGGCTGCATCCCGTCCAAATCCTTGCTGAAAAATGCGGAAATCGCCCGCACATTGCGCAAAGACTCCAAGACCTTTGGTATCTCCTGTGATGATCTGACACTTGATTACACCGCTGCGGTGGAACGTTCCCGTAAAGTATCCAAACGTCTCAACCAGGGGATCGCTTTTCTGCTGAAAAACGCAGGTGTGGATGTATATTTCGGGAAGGCGGAGTTTACAGATGCCCATACGATCCGTGCTTTATTGAACGATGGCGGTGAGGAAGAACTGACCGCGAAAAATATCATCATTGCCTGCGGCACAAAGCCTGTCGAGATACCCGGAATGATGCCGGATGGGGAAAAGATCCTGAACTACCGGCAGGCGATCCTTCAGCCGTCCCTTTCCAAGCGGATCGTAATCATCGGCGGAGGAGCCATCGGTGTGGAATTCGCGACGGTGTGGAACAGTTACGGCGCGGCAGTCACGATCGTGGAGATGCAGGATCATCTGCTTCCGAATGAAGACGCGGAAGCAGGCGCGGAACTGGAGCGGGCATTCAAAAAACAGGGGATCAAAATCAAAACCAAAACAGCTCTTTGCGGCGTTGATAAGACAGAAGACGGTGTGACAGTGCACCTGAAACAGGGTGATACGGAGAGCACAGTCGAGGCGGATCAGGTCGTGATCGTGGTGGGATTCCGCCCAAATACAGCTGATCTGGGCCTGGAAAAGGCCGGTGTCGCGGTGACATCCCGCGGATGGATCGATGCGGATGACATGGGCAGGACTTCCGTCCCCGGAATTTATGCCATCGGAGACGCGGCGGGGAAAGTCCTTCTGGCTCATACCGCCGAGGCGATGGGAAAACTGGCCGGTAATCTGATCGCGGGAAAAGACCCCGCCCCGCTGCGCTATGACCTGATGCCTCACGCGACCTATTCCCATCCGCAGGTTGCATCATTCGGTTACACGGAAGAGTCGGCAAAAGCGGCGAATGTCCCGTACAAGATCGGAAAAGCCGGTTTTATCGCCAACGGAAAGGCCCTGGGGCTGGGTGAGAATGAGGGCTGGGTGAAGCTGCTCTGTGATGCGGAGACCGGTGCCATCATCGGCGCGTCACTGGTGGGACCGGAAGTCAGTGAGCTGCTGCCGGAGTTGTCCCTTGCCGCTTCCCATGGCCTGACTGCCCGGGATGTGGCGCTGAATGTTCACGCTCATCCGACGCTCAGCGAAGTATTGATGGAAGCCGCGGAACAGCTGTAAGAGGCGACGGGGACGGTTTCCGCAGGCTCAGAACTTTGCCGCAGGGAACTGTCACCCCGGGCCACAACAGTCACATATTCACATAAAAAACGCCTGCGATCCCAGGGAAATAAAGGGATTGCAGGCGTTTCCTTGTTTTTTATCAGATATCAGTTGTAAAACGACCGATCCCAGAAAGACAGATGCACATAGTCCAGTACATCGCCGGCCGCGTATTTGTATCCCAGAATACAGACTGTTTTATCACTGGCAGTCATGGTCCCGTGATCCAGCATTTCCAGTTTATTATTCAGCTCACTGTTTCTGTAAGCCGGAAACTCATCCGGTCCGTAGGCATCAAAAATATTCTGCATTATCGGGATCATCGTATTGCTTTCTTTGGCAAAATTGACATATTCCACGCCTTTGAGACATTCGGTATTTTCATCTATATAAAATGTATAGGAATATATTCCTTCTTCATCTTCATAAAATCCCATGAATCCTTTTCCGATCGTCTCATTATCCAGTGTAAACCACTGGAAATTGCTATCCTCAAGGTTTTTGTTCGCGAGCAATACCATGATTTCCATCCATGTCATATTCCAGGAAAGATTATCTCCCAGCGCGGTGGGGTCAAGAGGCGCTTTTCCCTGTGTGGTAACTGCGGTAAAGCAGAGTAAAAGAACAACAAGTGTGGTCAATACTGTTTTTTTCATCTGTTTATCCTTTCCCAGCGATTCAGAGTTCTGTTTTCCGCAAGCGGAAGTAAATCAATGGAGACCTGCTCCGTAAGTCACGGGCATCGCCTGTTCTTTGGCGGAGCAGGAACGAATGGTACTGCCGGATCAGTTCGCTGATTTCAGCTTTTTCCATGCTTCAGCATAAAGACGGTCACCTTCTTCACCCAGATAGGTCAGAGTGGTGCAGCGGCCGAGCACTTCCGGGCCGGGGAATGCTTCTTCATATTCTTCAAGGATCTCATCATCAAACAGGTCTATAGCACCGGTGTTCGGTGTGGAATAAGTGATGTACTCAAAATTCATCAGAGCAATATCCGGACGGCAGAGGAAATCGATCCACAATTTGGCGTTCTCCTTGTTTCGCGCTTCTTTGCTGATGACCCAGGAGTCGAACCAGACAATGGATCCCTCATCCGGAACCGAATACCGCAGGTCCGGATTCTCCCGCTGACAGTAAATCACCTCACCGGAGTAGATCACCGCCAGGGCAGCTTCATCCCCGATCATTTTATCGCGGGCCTGGTCTACCACATAAGCCTGAACCAGCGGAGACTGCTTGATCAGATCCTGTGTGGCGATCTCGATCTCTTCAGGATCGACCGTGTTGAGCGAAAAACCGTTGCGGGCCATGGGAATGATAAAAGCGTCACGGATGGAGTCCTGCATCAGGATCTCCCCGGAATATTTTTCATCCCAAAGGATGTTCCAGCTCGTTACAGGTTCATTGACCATATTCGTATTATAAAGGATCCCGACCGTCCCCCAGAAATAGGGAACCGAGTACTGATTTTTCGGATCAAAATTGCGTGCGGCTTCATAAAATTCTTCTCCGATATAATCCACCGCGTTCGGCATCTCATCCAGGGAAAAAGGTTCCAGCATGTCCTGGCTGATCATCTTGGAAACCATGTAATCCGTAGGGCAGAGAACATCATAAGAGGAAGGATCAGCGGCGATTTTGGCGTACATGATTTCATTGGTTTCATATTCGTCATAAACCACCTCGATCCCGGTCTCTTCCTCAAACATCTTGATAACATCCGGGTCGATATATTCGCCGTAGTTATAAACAAACACCTGATTCGTGTGTTTCCGGAAGACACCGCCGAAAAGCATGGCCAGGAAAATGATGCCGATACCGGCACCGGATGCCAGAACAATATTTCTGATCTTCCGGAACTTTAGCTGGCGCTCGGTCAAATCCCGTTTCTGTGTCTGAACATTCCGCATGCTGTTTGATCCGATGATCAGGATCAGTACCAGAACAAAAATAATTGCCGAAAGGGCATAAATCTCCGGCTGGATCCCGCGTTTGACCTCACTGTAGATCTTGGTTGAAAGTGTATCAAAACCGGATCCCTTGGTGAAGTAGGTGATAATAAAATCATCGATGGACATGGTAAACGCCATCAGGGCGCCGGACAATACCGCCGGCAGCAGATCCGGCAGGACCGTCTTGCGGAAAGCATACCAGGGTTCCGCGCCCAGATCCAGGGCAGCCTCATAGACACTGGGACTGATGGTTTTCATGCGCGGCATCACACTCAGCATCACATAAGGAATGTTGAAAGTAATATGTGCGATCAGAACTGTCACAAATCCGTTCTGGAAATGGAGAGCACGAAACAGCAGCATCAGTGAGATACCGGTTACGATATCCGCGTTGATCATGGGAATGTTAGTGATCCCCATAATAACAGCACGGGTCTTGCGGTTCAGTCCGACCAGTGCGACTGTTGTGACCGTCCCGATGATCGTCGCGATAACGGTGGAGATCAGCGCGATGAGAAGTGTATTGGCGAGCGCGTTCAGGACAGCCGAGTCATTGAACAGGCGAATGTACCAGTTGAAGGTGAATCCGCCCCACCGCGAACGGGATTTGCTCTGATTGAAAGAGAGCACGATCAGCGTCAGGATCGGCGCATACATAAAAACCAGGATGATCCCGAGATAGATCTTCTCCGGAAGGGTCATTTTCTTTTTCATGATCAGTCACCCTCCTTCTGTTCGGAAATCATGGAAACGACCATATTGATGATGATGAAGACCATCAGGACCAGCGACAGACCGGAACCGAGGTGCCAGTCATAGGTAAGCATAAATTCCTGCTCGATCACGTTGCCGATCAACAGGATCTTGGAACCGCCCATCATGGTGGATATGGCAAAGGTCGTCAGCGCGGGAATAAAGACCATCGTGACGCCGCTCAGAATTCCGGGAAGCGTCAGCGGCAGTATGACCCGCAGGAAGGTCTGGAGCTTATTCGCGCCCAGATCCTGTGCGGCATTTACGACCGCTTCATCGATTTTCGCCAGCGAATTGTAGATCGGCAGGATCATGAACGGCAGAAAGTTATAGACCATACCGATCACGATGGCAGCCGGTGTATTGATGAGCCGGATCTGGCCAAGGTTCAGCACACTCAGCAATGAGTTGATAACGCCCCGGTTTTCCAGCAGGGTCATCCAGGCCAGCGTACGGAGCAGAAAATTCATCCACATGGGCAGGATGAAGAGTGTGGTCAGGATCCCTTCACTGCTCATCTTGTTGCCCGCAAGGATCATTCCCAGCGGGTACGCGAGAAGAAAACAGATGATGGTGCTGATAATGGAAAGCTCCAGTGCCAGAAGCAGGGATTTGAAATGCTCCGGCTGGGCAATGGCAGCAACATTGGCAAAGCTGAAAGCGCCGGTCGTATCGGTAAGCCCGTAGTAAAACACCATGGCGATAGGCACGAGGATGAAGATCAATGCCCATGCCAGATAAGGCGAGGACATTACAAAAGAGGTCTTGCGGTTGGTGAACATCGCTGCCTCCTTTACACTTCTTCGATGCTCAGGACTTCTTCATCTTCGGATTCGGGCTTGTTCATGACCTGAATGTTGAAGGGGTCAACGCTGATATCCACTTCACTGCCGACTTCATTCAGACGGGTGGAATGCACCAGCCACTCAAATCCGCCGGCCATTACTTCCATCTCGTAATGGACGCCTTTGAAGATCACATGGGAGACAACTCCTGGGAGTATACCTTTTCCGCGGGGAACGAGTTCCACGTCTTCCGGACGGATCACCACATCCACCGGATTGTTTTCTCCGAAGCCCTTGTCCACACAGACGAAATTTGTGCCGAGAATATTGACCAGTTCATCACGGACCATGGTAGCGTGAAGGATGTTTGAGTCGCCGATAAAGTCCGCGACAAAGGCATTTTCCGGTTCATTGTAAATTTTCTCCGGTGTGCCTTCCTGCTGGATGTAGCCCTGGTTCATGACCACAATATGGTCCGACATTGTCAGCGCCTCTTCCTGATCGTGGGTGACGTAAATAAATGTGATCCCCAGTTCGTTCTTCAGGCGGATCAGTTCATATTGCATGTCCTGCCGCAGTTTCAGGTCCAGCGCGCCCAGCGGTTCGTCCAAAAGCAGAACTTTCGGTTCATTGACGATAGCCCGGGCGATCGCGACACGCTGCTGCTGTCCGCCGGAAAGCGAATCCGGCATTCTGCGTTCGAAACCTTCCAGGTTGACGAGCTTCAGCGCGTATTTGATCTTGTCTTTGATATATCCGGATGGTTTGTTTTTGATCTTCATGCCGAAAGCAATATTATCTTCAACATCCATATGAGTAAACAGCGCGTACTTTTGAAACACTGTATTCAGCTGTCTTTTGTTTGGAGCAAGGCTTGTTATATCCTGCCCGTCAAAAATCACCCGTCCCTCGTCCGGACGCTCAAACCCGCCGATAATGCGCAATGTGGTGGTTTTCCCACAGCCGGATGGACCCAGCAGGGTCACAAATGAATTTTCACGAATGGACAGGTTCAGGTCATCCAAAACCAGCTGTCCATCAAACGACTTGGATATATGCTGCAGCTGAATCAGATCTTTTTTCACAAGTCCGCCTCCTCATGTTTTGATACTTATTTCATAGGTATAACACCGGTGAGCAGAATGAAAAACATGCTCCGGGAAATCTCTATAATTATTATTATAACCTACTAAAAATTTCTCTGTATATGGCGAATAAATCTTATGAGTTATTATTTTTCTGCATATATCGTTTGAAAAAATCGTATGGTCTAATGTCTTGCGTCTGTTTCCGGATTTCGGGGTTAAATTGTCGAGGGCACCCCGGAGAAGGATGCCCTCATGACAATGGTTAGAAATTCGTTCTTGGAGAGAGAACGAAACGAAACATAGATACCCGCGCCAACGTAAGGAGAGAGAGAGAGTTTTTGGCGCTAACTATGTTTTCTACAAAGTAAGTCTCTGCTTTGACAATCCCAGCCCATTGGCATAATCATAGAGGTCTTCTACGGTGCCGTTGAAAGCGTTCATGTCAAGGCCTTTCGATTCCACGCCGAAGGCGATACCGTCTCCGGTGGATTTATACTGCCATATCCGCCAGTCGGACCACACCCCATATTTCGGATGATGGGATTTCAGGTTATACCATGCGATCCAAAGTTCCAGGGATTTGACCAGTTCTGTAAGCGGGTCAAGATGCATGATACCTGCCAGGTTCGTGTAAAGGATCGGGTAAACACCCAGGATCTGCTTCACCTTTTCCGAAAACTGACGGACGATCTTATCGGATTGATCGTGTTCCGGGTAATCCGGATATCCTGCCACCCCCGGACATTCAAAGTCCATGGCGGGGAGCAATTCACCAGGGTCGTCGGCAAGAAGATTAGCAAAATATTCTGCCTGACGTTTCGGGGTATCGGAACCGCTGCGCATATCATAAAAGTGATAAGCGCCGCGAAGCAGTCCGGCGGCTTTCGCGCCGGCCCAGTTGTGCTGAAAGGATTGATCTTCCCATAAGTTCTGGCTTGCCTTGATGTAAACAAAGGAGGCGCCGGCTTTCTTCATTTTTTCAAAATCCGGGTAACCCTGCCAGTGGCTGATGTCAACTCCTAATGCACGTAATCTGCTCATTTTTCTTGTTCCCTGTTAACTTATGTAGCAATTTGTATGCCAACCTTTTTCTTTTTAACGAAATTCGTTGTGATTTCGTTCCCTGATTTCTTTAATCTCTCGTGTAATTCAGCTGATTTTTAACAATTTTCTTATTTTTCTTCATTTTCAAAACTTTTTTTCTGTTTCAGCTGATTTTTTCCGATCATGTTTTCTGCGATAAGAGCTCAATTTGTATTTACCCTCCGCATGCGGGATAGTATGCTTCGCAAGGTGCGGAAGCTTGTATTCGTGTGTTTGCAAAAGCGAGAGCCGCAAGGAACCGCTGCGCTGAATTATGATTCGGCTCCCGGGCTTTGCCCCGCACCTGATTTTCGCCCCCGCTTAAACAGGTATCAGGCTCTTCATAAGACTCACACGCTTTCGCGGCGGTCACCTTTTATGATTCTATAAGTATCAACTTTCATGCCAATTTATCAATAACATGAAGTTATAATAAAAATGGTTTCTGAAATACAGTTCCGGAATGGAAACAGGAAAGGGAAAAGGGTACCGGTTTATGGATGCAAAGGAAAAAGCGGAGATCGTATATAACAGGCTGCTGGATCATTGGGGAATACCTGACTGGAATACTTTGCCGGCGGTCGATGAGCTGGTAAACACGATCATTTCCCAAAACACAAACGACCGCAACCGCGACATCGCGTTCGCGAAATTGAAAGATACCTATCCGGAATGGGATCAGGTCCGGGATGCACCCACGGAAAATGTGATCGAATGTATCCGGAACGCGGGGCTGGCGAACCAGAAAGCCCCCCGTATCCAGAAGGTCCTGCGGGCTGTCTCTGCGGCGGCTCCGGATTACGATCTCTCATTTCTGAAGGAAAAAACCCCGGATGAAGCCCGCGCCTGGCTGACGTCCTTCGAAGGTGTCGGCCTGAAGACGGCTTCCATCGTGATGGTGTTCTCCCTCGGGATGCCGGCTTTCCCGGTGGATACCCATATTTACCGGATCACCGGAAGGCTTGGGCTCCGTCCGCAAAAAATGGATGTCAACCAGACGCATATGCTGATGCTGGACCTGTTTCCGCCGGAGGTATACGGCACTGCCCATGTGAACCTGATCCTGCTGGGACGGCGGCTGTGCGATGCCCGGAAGCCGAAATGCGGAGAATGTTTTCTCAGTGATATTTGCGATCATTATCAGGCGTCATCTTCCGCAGGGATGGGGACGGATACGAAGGAGAAGCCGGAACCGTCACCGCAGATCGGATCCTGAACAGCAGCAGATCATCAATAGGAATAAGGAACAGCAGATTTATGATACAGGACATTTATCCGGAAAAATTCGATAACCATTACATACATCAGGCTCCGTCAGAGGAGTGCAGGATCCTTGTATTCAGGAACGGAAAGCTTTTCTGCCATCATGATCCGGATACCGGAGAACTTCTGTATCCCATGCGGAAAGAATTCTCCGGAGACCTTTCAGCGGTGTATCTTTTCTCGATCGGCAGCACACGCTTTTTCCTCGCGCCGGATCCCGAAAAGCTGCCGGATGGATATGAATGGTATAACCTGCATGAGATGCGGGGGCTGAGCCGGACTGACAATGCCGGTATTTTTGCCGCGTATACCGGCTGGCATCTGTGGAAATGGTATGAAAGCAGCAAATTCTGCGGTGTGTGCGGCGCGAAGACTGAATATGATACGGTCGAGCGGGCGATGAACTGCCCTTCCTGCGGAAACAAGATCTACCCGCGCATCAATCCCGCGGTCATTGTCGGTGTCACAAATGGAGAGAAGATCGTACTGACAAAATATAAGACCGGATTTGCCCACAATGCCATGATCGCCGGTTTTACCGAGATCGGCGAGACTGTGGAAGAGACTGTCCATCGTGAGGTCATGGAAGAGGTAGGGCTGAAAGTTAAAAATCTCCGTTACTACAAATCACAGCCCTGGGGTGTCGCGTCGGATATTCTGATGGGGTTTTTCTGTGATGTGGATGGGGATGAAACGATCCATCGGGATGATTCCGAGCTGAAATATGCCGAATGGGTCGCCCGGGAGGACATCATCCTCCAGCCGACTGACGACAGCCTGACCAATGAGATGATGAAGCTTTTCCGGGATAAGGGATACGCCGCTACACTGTAACGGAATTCCGGTCAAAGTAAAACGGGGTCGGTTTTGCCTGACTCGCCTTGCGAGTCAGCAGAACCGACCCCGTTTTTGTTACCCGATTTCGATCCCGTCAGAAACTGTTTCCACAGCTATCCCGGTGAATGAACAAGTTAGGAAAGTTGGAATAATGAACCGGGGGGACGGTTCTCTTCGGCTCAATGCTGGTTTGGGTGTCAAAAGTAAAAAAGGTCCAAAAGACATTATGAAATTATAAT
>DAIMGK010000022.1:0-38721 GCA_036723985.1 Flexilinea sp. | reverse complement strand
ACACCGTTGACGATGTACTTGCGGGCGAAGAGGAAGAGGATGAGCATCGGCAGAACGACAATAGTCGCCGCGGCCATCATCACCTCGTTGCGCGCGCCGCCTTCGGTCACGAAGTTATAAAGACCGAAGGGCAGGGTGCGGACATTCGCGGAGCTGGTGGCAAGCATCGGCCAGAGGAAGGAGTTCCAGGAGGCGATGGCGTTCAGCAGGACGATCGTCACCAGGGAAGGTTTGGCGATGGGGACCATCACCCGCCACAGATATTTCCAGTCCGAACACCCGTCCACCCGGGCCGCCTGATAGAGGCTGTCGGGCACGGTATCAAAGAAGTTCTTCAGGATGTAGGTGTAAAAGATCGACGACATGAAGGGGATGATCATCGCCCAGAGCGTATCGTGGATCTTCCACTGCACGACGGTACGGTAGTTGGTGATGATGAGCATCTCAAAGGGAACCATCATCATCGCCAGCAGCGCCCCGAATATCGCGGAACGTCCGGGGAAGCGCAGCCGGGAGAAGGCAAAGGCGCCCAGGATGGTGGTGAAGGTACAGACTGCCACCGAGCTGCAGACAACGATCACCGAGTTCAGGAAATAACGGGCAAAGGGAGCCGTCTCAAACGCGAATTTATAATTTCCGAAATACAAAGATCCCGGCAGCCATTTCGGCGGAAAAACACTGACTTCCTGGCTGGTTTTGAAAGATCCCGTGATCATCCAGAAGAACGGGAAGATCATGATGACCGCTCCCAGCACCAGGAAGAGATACGTCAGTATGGATGAGATTTTTATTTTTTTCATAAAGTCTCCTTTGTTTCAGAAGTCAGGAGCAGGGATCAGGGAACAAGGATCAAGGAACAAGATTCTCCTCCCATCAGGATCGATATTTTCTGCTCTGAACTCTCAACGCTGAACTCTTTAATCAATATTTCCACTTCTTCTGGATCAGCTGCTGGATCTGGGTGAAGACAAAAATGATCAGGAACAGGATGATCGCGGCAGCGGCGGCATAACCGTATTTCGGTGGAGTGCGTCCCCGGAACTGGTCATAGATATAGTACACCATGGTATACAGGTTTTTCCCGACACCCGGTCCGGAGAAGAGCGGGAACAGCTCATTGAAGATCTTGAAAGCGCTGATGGAGTTGATGATCAGAACCAGGAAGATGGTCGGCGAAAGCAGCGGGACGGTGATGCGGAAGAAAATTCGCAGATCTCTCGCGCCGTCCACCCGGGCCGCCGTATAAAACATCGGGTCGATATTCTGGAGCCCGGAAAGAAGGAGGATGATCGTAAACGGCATCATCGACCAGATACCGTAGATCGCCAGCGCCCAGAAGTTCGCGCTGGGATCCTGCAGCCAGTTCACCGGTTCGATATGGAGAATGCCAAGCAGCCAGTTGATCACGCCGAACTTGTAATTAAACATATACTTCCAGGTCAGCCCGACCGCGGTAACGGAGGTCACCATGGGCAGGAAGTAAGCTGTCTGGAAAAAGGCCCGCAGCTTGATGTTTTTGTTCAGCAGGGTGGCGATCACGATCGACAGGCACATGGAAACCGGGATCGCGATCAGCACATATTTGAAGGTAATACCGATGGCGTTCCTGAAATCACGGCTGTTGAGAACGTAAGCATAGTTATCAAAACCGAAGCCGTCATATGCCCCGTTCAGGTATTTATAGTTCTTCTTGAACGACATGATGAGCACGTTGATGATGGGGTACAGCGAGAAAACGATCACCCCCACCGCAAACGGCGCCAGATAGAGAAGGGGCTTTATTTTCATCAGCGCGTTATAAAGCCCGCGGTTTTTTTCCCTCAGTTTGTTCATCTGATACGCTCCCCCGTCTCCGCGTCAAAGACAAAGACACCTTTGCGGCGCAGGCCGATCTTCACGGTGTCGCCCGCTTTCAGGTCCTGGTCCGAATCGATGTAGGCACGGACTTCAAATTCACCGAGTTTGAGGTAAACCAGCTTTTCCTTACCCATCACAAAGACACGGATCACCTGAGCTTCCATCAGCGGCTCGCTGCTGTTCACCAGGAAGCTTTCCGCACGGATGGAGAAGTGGACCTTATGCCCTTCCCGGGCATTTTCGAGGCCGCTCAGCTTGCAGAGCGGACCGCTGTCGATGCGGACGCCGCCGTTTTCGATGGTCCCGAACACTTTATTGATCGGGGGTGTGCCGAGGAAATCCGCGACGAATTCGTTAGCCGGTTCATCATACAATTCCTGCGGCTGGGCTTCCTGCTGCAGGACGCCCAGTTTCATCAGGATGATGGAGTCGGAGATGGACATGGCCTCTTCCTGGTCATGGGTGACGAAAACGCTGGTGACGCCGGTCTCCAGCTGGATGCGGCGGATCTCCTCACGCATCTCGATGCGCAGGCGGGCATCCAGGTTGGACAGCGGTTCATCCAGCAGAAGCAGCTGCGGCTGTTTGATCAGCGCGCGGGCAATGGCAACACGCTGCTGCTGGCCGCCGGAAAGCTGTCCCGGTTTCCGTTCCAGGAAGTTATCCACATGGACCAGTTTCGCCATTTCGAAGGCTTTTTCCTTCCGTTCATCCTTCGGAACGTTCTTGATCTCCAGCGGGAACGCGATGTTTTCCATCACGGTCATATGCGGATAAAGCGCGTAATTCTGGAAAACCAGACCGATCCCGCGGTCCGCCGGTTCCATATCCGTCACGTCGCGGTTATCGAACCAGATCTTCCCGCTCGTTACCGGAATGATACCCGAAAGCATATTCAGGATCGTGCTTTTTCCGCATCCGGAGGGGCCCAGCAGACAGGTCAGTTCACCGGAATCCAGTACCGCGTTGAAATTTTCCACCGCGGCTGTTTTGCCAAAGTGTTTGGTAAGATTTTCAAGTCTGACTTCCATAAATACACAGTACCTTTCTTCCCCGTCAATCCGCGAGGATCTCTTTGATCACATGGCCTTCGCATTTGTCCATGTTCAATCCAACCATCGCCGCCATTGTCGGCGCTTCATTGATCATCTTTGTCCGGGGGATCACCACGCCTTTGCGGACCGAAGGGCCGCAGGCAAAAAATGTGGTGGTCTCGTTCCGTTCCGGCGTATGCCCATGGCTGGAGAGCGAGAAATAACACCCCGGCCCCAGATGGACTTTGAAAATATCTTCACCCGCAAGGGTCGCCTCGAATGTCGCGGGTTCCTCTTCCGGTCCCTCGATCATGAAATCCATCGGGCCGGTAAATCCGTAACGGTCCAGCGCTTCTTCTTTCGTCATCACCAGGCCGATGGGGAATTCCGGATCATCCCGCAGGCCCTGCAGGTATTCATACACCTTTTTATACATCGCCCTGTCATCCGGATCTTTGAGTTTTATCCAGCCCGTCATGCAGGTGGAAAAACAGTAAGCGTCATAGTCCAGTAATTTGTTGTTTTCATCGGTACGGATAAAGCCCGCGTCCCGCAGCGCCATGTTCATATTGATATAATGCTTGATATCCTGGTGCCCGTGATCGCCGAGGATGACAAAGTTCGTGTTTTCATAATCGCCGTAACGCCGGACGCTTTCTTCCAGGACCGCGAATTCCTCATCATGTTTCCGCAGCTGTTCGTACGCTTCGGGGCAATTCAAGCCATGGTTGTGACGGTGTGTATCCAGATCGCACATTTTGACGTACATCAGATCCGGCTGGCCGAAATCCCGGATAATGTCCGGCGCCAGCGCCATGGTGAAGAGATCGAGACTGCGGTCCTTCCCCTTGATGTAGCGGCCGTATTTCCAGAAATACGCGTCCAGCAGGTTCTGCGTGGCATTGCCTTCCAGATACGGCAGCGGATCGTAACCGGTATAATGCATGGGGACGATCATCGGCATGTTGTAGTCAATGTCCGCTCCGGCAGAGACCGGCCAGCTCAGTGAACAGGTCTTCATCCCGGCCCGCCGGGCGTAATCAAAGATGGTATCACATTTGAGATCGCTGCGCTGTTTGTACCAGGGGGCGTTATTGTTTTCGACTTCCAGCTTTTCATTGTGCGGGATGCCGTGGCCTTTGACGGTATTTCCGGTAATGATGGCGCAGTGGCAGGGATAGGTAAAGGAGGGATAGATCGGCTCCACATGCTCGATCAGCACGCCGTCACGTATGACACGGCCCATATGGGGCAGTGTCCTGATAAATTCCACATCCGAGGAGCAGAGCGCATCCAGTAAAAAGACAAATAATTTTTTATTTCCGTTCATAGCGATTCTTTGCCGTATTTGGTTTTTGATAATTATAGCAGAAGTTTGAAATAGGGGAAAGGGTTTTGAGAGCAGAGTTCAGAGTTCAGATGTGTCTCGGGGGAACTTTTTGGAATTTCAGAGAAATTTAGCGAAAAGGGGAAAAATGAGTTATGATTAAGCTAAGATAAAAGCGGGGGGATACGGGTCCTTCCACAAAAAGAGGAGAAAATATGAAAAAAAATCTGTTTGTGTTTGTTTTAGCCGCCGTCATGGTACTCTCCCTGGCCGGCGCTGCTGCCGCGGCTGACAAAGTTACCGTCACCTGGTGGCACACGTTCACCAACGACCAGAAAGACACCCTCGAAGCCATCATTGCCGATTTCAACGCCGCGCACGATGACATCGAAGTTGTCGCCGAATCCCAGCCGCTGGATGGATTCGGTACCAAGGTCTATGAAGCTGTTTCCAACGGTACCGGCCCGGATATCATCTTTGATTACGCATCCAAAATGCCGGAATATGTTGAGTACGGTCTTGCCCCGGATATCAACCAGTATCTGACCACCGACTACAAGAGCCGCGTTCCCGCCGGTATTTATGAAGAAGGTACCGCTTTCTCTGACAACGGCCTGCATGCCATCGCAGTCCAGACCACCGGCCCGATCTTCTTCTACAACAAGACCATCTTCGATGAACTCGGCCTCGACTGCCCCAAGACCTGGGACGATATCACCGAAGCTTCCAAAAAGATCTACGATGCCAAGGGCATCCCGGGCTTTGCTTTCGACTCCCTGACCGACGGTTTCCAGACCCTTCTGCTGCAGAGCGGCGGCGAATATGTTGACCTGGATAACCACAAAGTCCTCTTCAACACACCTGAATTCGAAGCCATCGTCCAGTGGTTCGCCGACGGTGTCCAGGCAGGCTACTTCGGTCTCGCTCCGACCACCGGCAACTACTTCTCCAACGATATGGGCGCCAAAGCGCTGGCTTCCTATGTCGGTTCTTCCGCCGGTCTGCCGTACCTTGACCTGGGAGATGATGAACTGGCCGCCGCCCCGATGCCGAAGACCGCTGACGGCGTAGACTGGGTCCCGGGCTGGAACCGCTCCGCGCTGGTTTTTGCCTCCAATCCTGCTCAGGAAAAGGCTGCTGTTGAATTTATTGAATTCTTCACCACACCCGAAAACGCCGCGAAGTGGGCGATCTCCCTGGTTGCCTTCACACCCTATCGGGACGCTTCCGAACTGCCGGAATTCCAGGAATTCATCGCCAACAATATGGCGCTGCAGGCACTCAACGGCCAGCTGGATTATGCCCATGTTCTGCCGGCCTTCCCCGGTGCGGATACCGTCCGCGATGAGATCAAATATCTCGTCCAGAAAGCTGCCACCGGCCAGATGAGCGCTGCCGAAGCCATCGCCGAAGCAGTCGAAAACTGCGAAGAAGCGATGAACGACTTCTAAAGATCAAGATCTTTCAATAAACCATTTTTTATGAAACAACGGGGACGGTTCTCCCGAGGCGAATGCCGAGGGGAACCGTCCTCTCGTTAATTAACACTTGTATGCCAATCGTTTTATCACGGCTTTCCTGTCAGCCCAACGAAACAGACCGGCTTATCTTTCCGAATGCTTTAGGACGGTTCCCCCCGGCATCCGCCTCAGGGGAACCGTCCCCGTTTTGATGAAATTATTCTGTGGTGGTGACTTTGCCTCCGAAGTGGGGAAGGCCGGCGCGGGGATTTTTCCCGCAGGCGTATGCGATCATCAGATACTGGAAACCGGTCATGGTACCGAGGGCGGCGATGATATCATCTCCCTGCGGGCAGGGGATGGTCACGGCGCCGGGAAGCGGTTCCAGACCGGATGCGTCAAATACGATCAGGCTGCAGCCGGTCTTTTTCCGGACATCATTGAAAGAAGCACAGAGCTCCCCGAGCTTCCCCTGCTGGCGGAATACAACGATGACGGTATCGGCATCGACCGCCTCCATGGGACCGTGGCGCAGCGTGCCGGTCTCTTCGAAGAACGTCAGCCGGTTGCTCAGTTCCTCGGAACCCAGCGCGAACAGATGGGCCACAGGCGCGAACAGGCTGCGGCCGGTGGCAATGACCGCGCGCCTGTTATAAAGCAGCCACAACGCCCTTTCCATGGGACTGTAATCTTCCCGCTGCCACTGCACCGCGGGCAGGATATCAGCTTCGGAAACCTGGCCCAGCTCCGCGCAGACCGCCGCCAGCGCCGCGAGGCTCAGCGTCACACTGCGGGTCCCGGCGAAAGCCTGTTCCCCGCCGCCGGCGCAGATCAGCGCGGTCCCGGCATCCGCGATCGTGCTTCCCGGCGTCAGTGTCACGGAAAAGATCGGATGATCTCCCAGCCTCGGGATACATTTGACCGTTTCCACGGACTCACCGCTCTGCGAGGTCAGGATCACAGTCCGCCCTTCCACAGGGATGGGATCATAAATAAACTCCGAGGCAGTCATCGCCAGAGCCTCGATCTGAAAACGCCGCAGCTGCAGGGCAAAGACCTCATTGACCAGCTGGGAAGCGCCCATCCCCAGCAGCAGTACCTTTTTCGTCTTCGCGATGTCAGCCGCAAGAGCGCAAACAGAGCCGCGCTGCGTCCGCAGCGTATCCACGATATCCTGATCCTGCCGCGACATTTCGGCATCGATCATTTCCAGTCCATGCCGGTCATCCAGCTGAACGGCGTATTTATTCACAAATTCGATCATATCTTTTTCTCCATGTTGGGACCATCCCTCACAATCCCGATTTCGGCGAGGATGGCGGCGCCGATGCGGCCGGAATTTTTGCCGAGCCGGGCGGGAATGGCACGGGGGACGACAGAGATCCCGGGCTCGAGGACCGCAAACCGCCGGTTCAGTTCATCCAGCGCATACCGTTTGTAAAATTCAGTCATTCCGCCTGCAATGATGATCACCCGGCTGTTGAAAATGCCGGAAAGCGTGGTGACAGAATTAAAAAGGCCCTGAATGATGTTTTCACAAAAAAGCTTTTTATCATCCGTATCGGGATGTTCGAAGACCGCTTCCGGTGTACAGCCGAAAAACCGTTTCGCGTCACGGTTCACCGCCGTCCCGGAAAGGATGTTTTCCATGCAGCCGGTCTTCCCGCAGTAACAGCGGATATCCGAATCGATGCCGCAGGAAGTATGCCCCATTTCCGGATGCACGCCGCCGGGGACGCTGAAGAGCCGGTATCCCATGCGGACGGAACACCCGACACCGGTCCCCAGGGTGATGAGAGCCGTATCACCGGGGTCATCCGTACCCAGGGCGGAAGCCTCTCCCAGATGAGCGGTATTGGCGTCATTTTCCAGAAAAACAGGCATCCCCAGGATCTCCCGCACCGGATCGATGAGGCACACGCCCTGCAGTTCCGGAAGTGTAAAGGGATTTTCCACGATCCCCGTTTCCACGTTGACCGGACCGGTGCAGCCGATACCGGCAGCCAGGACTTCAGCGCCCGGGACAGCCGCTTTCATTTTCATCAGGGACGCTTTCAGCGCCTGAAGGAAAGCCCCAAGCCCCTGAACGGAATCCGTGCTGAAATCGTCCGCGGCAATCATTCTCCAGGACTCATCCAGCAATGCCAGCTTGACTCCGGTACCGCCGATATCGATGCCCAAAAAACTGTTCATTCTTTCACACCTCCGGCAACCAGACCGCGGATCAGAGCCTTTTGGCATAACATCCCGATAATGACCGGCGGAGCGGATGCCAGCACACCGGCAGCCGCGATCAGGTTATAACGGGACTGACGGCCGGAAGCCAGGTTGGCGATCACCACCGGCAGCGTCATGGCATTTTTGGAACTGGTGAAAAGCATGGCATAAAAATACTCATCCCAGGCCTGGATCAGCGCCATGATGGCAACGGTCGCGAGGGCAGGCAGCAGCAGCGGCAGCACCACCCGGACCAGACGGTCCCAGAGCCCCGCCCCGTCGATAATGCAGGCTTCTTCCAGTTCATAAGGGATATCATCCACGTTGGATTTCAGCAGCCACAGGCAGAAGGGCAGGATCATGGAACAGTAGACCACCGCAAGCGCCAGCGAATTATCCATCAGTTTGAAACGGACCAGTGTCTTGTACATCGGAATACAATAGGCGATCGGCGGGAGCATAAAGGTAAAGATCGCGATCCCCAGGATCATGTTTTTCTTCCCGGCGTACCGGGAAAGCAGCCAGGCTGCCGGAAAGGTCGCCAGCAGGGAGATCAGCACAGCCGAGACCGCAGTCGTCAGGCTGTTGCGAAGCGCGCTGACAAAGAGTTCACCGCGGCTGTTATCTCCCATCGACAGCAGTTCTTTGAAGGAGGAGAGATCGATCTGCGAAGGGATCCAGCGCAGCGGTTTTGTGGTCAGGTCGGATGATGTACTGATAGACATGATCATCAGCCAGAGAAACGGGGCAATGATGAAGATCACAAGGAGGACCATCGCCAGATACTGAAGGATACGGATATATAAGGGTTTCTTCATGTTCTACCGTTCCTTCCTGCTGACAATGCGCAGATAGATCACGATCAGGACAGAGATCAGCGCGACCATGATCAGCGCGTAAGCCGAGCCTGAACCGATCCGGGAATTGGTGAAGGCCTCCTGGTAGATAAAGATAGAGCCGGAACGGGTCTTGTTTGCAGGACCGCCCTTTGTCATCACCTGGATAATATCAAACACCTTGATCGCTTCGATGATGCGCATGACCGTCGCCACTTCGATGGCGGGGAGGATGTGCGGCAGCGTGATGGTGAAAAAGCACTGCCAGGCATTGGCGCCGTCGATCTTCGCCGCTTCGATCTGCTGTTCCGGAAGGCTCTGCAGCGAAGCCAGTACTGTCATGGCAACCAGCGAGAAGTTCTTCCAGACATCCGCCACAATGATCGCCCCCAGCGCCGTATTAGCACTGCCGAGCCAGCTGACATATTTTTCGATAAAACCCCACTGATACAGCAGGGAATTCAGCGCGCCGTATTCCGGATTGTAGATCAGCCGCCACATCATGGCATTGACGATAGTAGGCACCGCCCAGGGCAGGATCAGCAGCGCGCGGACGACCTTTACGCCTTTCAGCGGTTCATTCAGCAGCAGCGCGACAGAGGTCCCCAGCAGCACTTCCGAGGTAACGACAAATAAGGCGAAAATGCCGGATACACGAAGCGAATTCAGGAACCCTTTGCTTTGGAATGCTTTGGCAAAATTCTGCAGTCCCACCGATTGCGCGGGCTGGATCTCCAGCAACTGTGCATCCGTGAAACTGAAAAGGACGGTCTGCACCAGCGGCCATCCGATAACGATCCCCATGATCAGTATCATTGGAATCATTAAGTAATCATAATTTCCAATATGTTTTCGGCTCATGGTTTTTCTTAAAAAATACGGCTTCGGAGAGGCCCTCCCCGAAGCCGGGGTTTGTTTTCAAAGCGGGGGACAGTCAGCTCCAGCCCGATACCGGACCCGCGGGAACTGTCCCGGTCATACTGTTTACCCGAAATCAGAGATCATTCATCTGTTCGACAGCATCATTCAGGGCATCTTCGGCGGAAACATCGCCAAGCAGAGCGCTCTGGATATCAGCCTGAAGGATCGCGGAAGCTTCCTGATAGTTCGGGACGCTCGGGCGGGCATTCATCACATCAAAAGCCAGTTTCGCGGCATCAGCCAGTTCTTCACGGCCTTCGATGATCGCCGGATCGTCATAGGAGGCGGTCCAGACCGGCATCTGCAGGTTGGAATACTTGTCCTGAAGTTCCTTGCTGGTCAGATATTCAACGTAGAGCAGGGCTTCTTCCGGATGGGCGGAGTTGCTCATGACAGACAGGCCCATGGAACCGGACATGGCAGCGTGTTCCTTGACGCCATCGGCGCCCGGCAGGACCATCACACCGACCGCTTCGGGAGCCAGGGAGGATTCGGCGGGATCCTTCGCCAGGTCATACATATACATCCAGTTCAGGCAGAACGCGGCATCACCGGAGCTGAAGACCATACGGACATCTTCTTCCAGATATTCGGTGGAGTTCGGATTGATCAGCCCTTCGTTCAACATTTCGATAAGCAGGTTCAGCGGATCCAGACCGGATTCCTGTACGATCCAGTTGCCGTCAGCATCCTGGAAATCCCTGCCCATGGCTTCCATGAAGTTGGCATAAACGCAGATCAGCGCTTCGGCCTGAGCCATGGAGAAGACAAACGGATATTCTACGATACCCTTTTCCTTCAGGGCGCGGGCCATATCGATCAGCTCTTCCAGGGTTTTCGGCGCTTCGCTGAAGCCGGCTTCGCTGAGCATCGCCTTGTTGTAGAACAGATACATGGTATCCAGGAACCAGGGCATACCGACGATCTTGCCGCCCTTGGTCACGAAGTTCCATCCGCCGCCCAGAACACCGTCTTTGTATTCCTGCGGGACCTGATCGGTGATATCGGTGATCATGCCTTTCGCGGCATATTCGGCAAACCAGATGTCATCGACGAGTGTCACGTCATAGGGGCTGTTGGAGCCGTAAGCCAGCATGGCTTTGTTGCGGAGATCTTCATAGGGGACGAATTCGGTTTCGACCTTGATGTTCGGATGTGCCGCCATGAAATCGGCGGTCATGTCGTTGACGTTTTCTTCAGAGTAGGCTGCCTGGGCCATCCCGAGGAAACGAAGTTCTACGACATCATCAGCAAAAGCGGTGACCGTGACCAGCAGGCACAGCAGCACGGCAAGCAAAACACTAAACTTTTTCATATTGATCATTCCTTTCTTTGATACCACGCAGGTATATATCCTATGTCATATTATACCTTCTGCCTGTGCTTTTCCGTTAGGGTAAAAAAGAACTGAAAAACAGTGAAAATATCATATATTAAACGAACAGTGGACAGTTTTACTTTGCAAAACTGTCCCCGCGGCCACGTACCATAAGCGGCAGTCCTTCCGCAGCTGCAATTTCCTCAAATTCAGGTATTCAAAATAAGCGCGTAAATCCCCATCTTCGCTGTGTTATTGAGGCAGGGCAAGAATCACCCGGCGATGGAGATAATCACCGACGATGGATTCATCTTCACAGGTAACCAGCAGAAGAGTATTTTCTGTAAATTTATCCGCCAGTGTATCCAAGCTGTCCGGGCGGATCAGGTGATTTCCCACAACACGGAAAATCTGTGGATTTCCTCCATCACCGGTAATTATGATCAGATCATTTTCTTCCAGTGTATTCAGGAATACGAAGGGGCCTGCTTCTGTTGTATTCAGATGGTTATGCCCGGTAAATACGGAAAATCCCTCTCCCGGTTTGCCGCTGTTTTCCAGCAGGCCGACTGCATTTCCGAGCCATTCCACCGGATATCCGTCATCCGTCACAGGGACGGTGACGATCGTCTCCATGATTTCCAGTTTCGGGATCTGCAATGTCAGACCGGTCGTTCCATACTCCAGCCCTTTTGGACGGGCCGGAAGCAGAGTGCTGCGGACAGTGGAAAACCCGGTGGCAGGCAGCATTCCGTTACGGTCCAGGAGCCAGCGAAAACCGGAATGGTCCCTTATCTCAGCGTGAACCAGGATCGCTCCGCCTTTGGGAACGATGAGGAAAAACCTTCCCTGATCGTCCATTTGCAGTTCTTCCCCATTATTCCACATTTTTACAGCTTTTTTGCCTGCTTTGACACGGAGAAAGACTTTATCACCTTCTTTTGCGGTTTGCAGCCGGGTGCCAATGGCATCTGTGAAGGTGAGCACTCCCTGTGACTCCGGGGCAATTTTCAAAAGATATGAGATTTCTCTTTCGAATTCTTCGGCAGGGCTGCCGTCCGGTTTTATGACCGCGTATCCCTCATCATTCAGGGCGATTTCTCCGGCTGTGAGGGAGAAATTTTCCGGTATGATGCCGTCACCAACGATCACACCTGCTTTGTTCCCGGAGATCCTCCCGCTGACAGTAATATCGGTCATACCCTCCGAAGCGTTGATGAACAGTCCACAGGTCGATCCGTACAGGTCACCATTGATAGAGACTGCTGTCTGTGGACTTCCGGAATTCTTAGTGTTTCCATTGTTTTCAATACAAAGTCCGAAGGCTTCACCCGGTGAATCGACTGACACATCATTTCCGATCGTGATATCGATATTTCCTCCCTCGTTTATGGTTTTGATCCCGTAAGCGGCTGCTTGTGTTTTTTCCGACGAGACGAAAACACTGCCGGTTGTGCCGATCACTGTGCTGCTGTTTCCCTTTGACTGCACAGTGATCCCTGCGGGAGATCCATCTCCTTTTTCACCGGTTTCCTTTAAGGAGATATGCCCGCGGATGTTTATCCTTACGGTCCCGGATGATGCCAGTGAATCGATTCCGTATCGGTTCATAAATTCCCATCCGGAATCCTGAATGGTCAGATCTTTCGCATTCACCACATAGCTTCCGCCATTTTCGGCTGAGATCCTTATGGTTCCGGATCTTGCCTGTATCTCTTCAGAATTTACCGTCACAACAGAGTCCCGGCCTACCGAGACTCCGTAAAGTGAACCGGATTGATCCGATATGATTTTTTCTGCGTCCACATGAGTTTTTCCTCCGCCGGACGCATTGACGTTGAGAACTTCCGCATCTGCGAAAATGATCCCGGTTTCAGCATTTATCTGTCCGCTATTTAAACTGCTGAGCTGCGCGCCTAACTGCAGACCATTAACACCGCCAAGATTCAGGTCGATAGCAGAGCCTGTATCCGCTTGGGCAATGAGCCCCATCCATCCGGTCACGCTCCCGGCGTGAACAGCAGCCTTTCCGGATTCTTTTGTCTGGATAACCAGACCATGATTATTCCATTTTGTATCGGTTGTGATGTTCCCGCTGTCCACTGAGGACCGGGAAGCGTTTCCTTCAGATTCCACAACGACCCCATAGGTTGCTTTGGCCTCTTCCGTCTGTATCGCTTCCACATCTTTGGCAGTGACCTGAGCGGTAAAGCCATTCGCGGACCCGGCATAAATTCCGATATCATCAGCTCTCACATTGCCGGCTGTGATTATCTTGTCTTCTGTAACCGCCTCAACCACAATTGTTTCGTTTTCATCATTTTCGGCAAAGACCGTTCCGATGCTCAATGTTATGAAGCATAAAGTAATGATCAGGATCACAGCAGTGAAAAATTTTCCGTTCATTGTTCTTTCCCCCTACTATAAGAGCTCAGTTTGTATTTACCTTCTGTATGCGAGATAATGTGCTTCGCAAGGTGCGGGATCGAAAATATCTGTGTTTGCAAAAGCCGCATTCCGCACCTGATTTCCGGGGGCTTGCAGCCCCCATACCCCCGCTTATTTGGTATCATAAGACTTACACACTTTCGTATCGTTCACCTTTATTTGTAAAGGTATCTGTTCAGAGGGTGACAATTCTGTCACCTCTCCTGATAAAGACTGTTTTTTCCCAAATGATTGTATAGCAATGGAAATTCCAGTGAGAGAAAAAAATCCTGAACGGTCGATTTCTATTCCTGAATGGTGATTGATAATTCAGGTTTCTTTAAAAACACCGTTCAGGCGTCAAAATCGACCGTTCGGGAACCTGAAAGGTACCGATAGGCGCTTTTTCTATACAATGGAATCATAAAAGGTTCCGGAGGTGAAAGAATCTATGAGTAACACAGTCGTAAAGGTTGAAAACCTGGTTAAAAATTATAAAGAGCTCAGGGCGGTGGATCATCTGAACCTCGAGATCAAAGAAGGCGAAGTCTTTGGACTTCTCGGTCCGAACGGATGCGGTAAAACCACTACCATCAGCTGTATCCTGTCGCTGCTTGCCTTCGATGAAGGCCGAATTGAAGTTTTCGGAAAGGAAATGACTCCCGTCAGCTATGATCTGAAATCCATGATCGGTATCGTCCCGCAGAACATGGCTGTCTTTGATGAGCTTACTGTTTATGAAAACGTGGATTGTTTCTGCGGAATGTATATCGGCGACAAAACCACCCGGAAACAATATGTTGATGAAGCTCTTGACTTTGTGGGTTTGAACGATTTCCGCAAGTTTCGCCCAAAGAAGCTTTCAGGCGGTCTGGCACGGCGTCTGAACATCGCCTGCGGAATCGCACACAAGCCGAAGCTCATCATTTTCGATGAACCGACCGTGGCTGTGGATCCTCAGAGCCGCAACAAGATCCTGGAAGGGATCGTTGACCTGAACAAACAGGGTGCGGCTGTGATCTATACCTCCCATTATATGGAAGAAGTTGAACAAATCTGCTCCCGCATCGTCATCATGGACCACGGTAAAAAGATCGCCGAAGGAACTAAGGATGAACTGAAACGCACGATCAAAAATACCGAGACCATCTTCATTGAAATGGCTGAACCTGCTGCTTCACTGACCGGTAAAATGAAGGCGCTTCCCAATGTATCCGATGTGAGCTGGAAAGAGGGAAAACTTGTAATCACCTGTACCGGCGGCAGGCACAACCTGATCAATATCATGGAGATCCTGCAGGCGGAAAAAGCTGAGTTCGGACGTGTCTGGTCCGAACTGCCGACACTGAATGACGTCTTCCTGACGATCACGGGGAAGGAACTCAGGGATTAGGTGTTAGGTATTAGGTGTTAGGTGTCAGGTTTCAGGTGCCGGATGTCAGGAAATGGATTTCGTATAGATAAATCCTGCAAAACCGGTCACCGATCACTGACCATTTCTATCTGATACCTGATACCGGAAACCTGACACCTTATAAAAAAAGGAACATAACTATGTTTTGGAATATGATGAAATATGAGATTCGCAGGAATTTCAGGACAAAAGAAGTGATCATCTGGATGATCCTCTTTCCTGTGGTCATGGGAACACTCTATAAATTTACCATGGGAAATCTCGGTAAGGAAAACAATTTTTCCACCGTGC
Organism: Flexilinea sp.; assembly: GCA_036723985.1. Taxonomy (GTDB): domain Bacteria; phylum Chloroflexota; class Anaerolineae; order Anaerolineales; family Anaerolineaceae; genus Flexilinea. The sequence continues at coordinate 23,619 of DAIMGK010000022.1, read as the reverse complement.
CCGCGGCCGTGGTGGAAAATGAGAAAGATCAGCTTTTCCACTGGATCATGGACGCCATGAACAACGGGACTTTCAGCGAAGAAAATGATATAACGAAAGGCGGTGAAAAGCCGCTCATGGATCTCACCTACACCGATGAAGCGAATGCCATCGAGATGCTGAAGAACGGCGAGGTGAAGGGGATCATCTATATCGATCCGCCGGATGAGGCAGCTCAGGCGGATCCGCAAAACCAGAAGATGGCAGAGATCATGGAGATGATCAACCAAATGGCGGCGGATGGTTCTCTCGCGAAGTATCTGGATCCGGAGAGCAACAACTACGTCTCTTATTTTCTGAACGGCGGCAGCGGAGACTTCATCTCTAACACCAAACTCTCTGTGACGATCAAGAATAACGGCGCGGACCAGAGCATGATCAAACGAATGAGCGACATGTATATGAACATGCAGGAATCTTCCAGAGAGATGGCTGCCAACGCCGCAGTGAGTGAAGACGGTGAAGGATTCGGTGATATCTCGAAAGCCATGAGCAGTGATGTTCCCTATATCAAGGAACTGGAGATGACCAAAGGGGACACGGATTCCTTCCTGATCTACATGTACAACCTGATCGCCATGGTCGGGATCTTCGGCTCCATGTCCGGGCTGACCATTGCGCAGAATCTGCAGGCGAACCTTTCGGACCAGGCAGCCCGGCGTTCCTGTTCAGGCATGCCGAAGATCAAACAGGTCATCGCGGATCTGCTGTCTTACTACCTTTCCCACAGCCTCTGTGTTATTCTTACCGTTACTTTCATCACACTGGTGCTGCGCGTGAACTTCGGTGACCGGCTGCCGCTGGTCTATCTGGGCGGCATACTGGGCGGGATCATGGGTGTCTCGTTTGGCTATTTCGTAGGTGCCATCGGAAAAGTAAGTTACGGCGCGAAAACCGGCATCATCATGGCGCTGAACATGACTCTGTGCTTTATGAGCGGCCTGATGGTTCCCGGGATCAAAGCCATGATCATCAAGTATATTCCCATCCTCAATGACATCAATCCGGTGGCGATCGTTGCCGATTCCTTCTACTATCTGAGTGTGGACGCGGATCTGGCCCGCTTCTGGGGAAAGATGGTGGTGGTCTGTATTCTTACGGTGATTTTTGTCCTGTTGGGATTTTTGATGACACGGAGGACAAAATATGCAAGTCTTTAATCTCTTTTTCAAAATAGCCAGGTCCAAGATATTTATCGGTCTTGTGTATCTCGTGGTGTTTCTGGCGATCTGTTTCCCGATGGTCCATTCAACCCAGGAAAAACTCGATTTCACCGATACCTCCCTGGCGCTTTATATCCGTGATGAAGATCATACCGAGGCCAGTGAAAGACTGATCCGGACACTTTCAAAGAAAAACAAGATCGTGGAACTGGAAAATGACAGCACGAAAATTCTGGATGCCATGTACTACGAGATCGTGGATTACGCGCTGGTGATCCCGGAAGGATTTGAATACCGTCTGAGTCATCTGGACGAAGAAGCCATGAGCCACGAGCTGTTCCAGTCTTATCATATGCGTGACAGCTACGCTGTGGCGATGATGAGCCTGGACCTGAACGAGTACGTGCGGAATGTGCGTATGAAGATCGCGCAGGGGCTTCCTCTCTCCGACGCGCTAACGGAAGTTGAAAAGTCCATGGAACAGGGTGTTGCAGTGAGCTTTTATGTCAATGAGGAAAAGACCTTTGTTGATGAGAACTACACCCAGAATTTCGCGGTCTTTTTCCAGATGCTTCCTTATGTCCTGATCGCGGTTATCGTCAATGTGCTGAGCCCGATCCTGCTGACACTGAACAGAAAGGACCCGCGCAATCGGATCGAAGCCTCCTGTGTGAGTATTGCCTCTTATGTCAAGCAGATCTTTGCCGGCAGCGCGATCCTGGTGGCGGCAGTATGGATCGTTTTCATGCTTGGCGGTATGGTTTTGTACGGAGGAATCTATAAGGGTACAAGCTGCTGGATGGCAGTCCTGAATTCTTTCATCTTCGCCATGTTTGCCGCAATTTTTGCCATCTTTGTCGTTTCCTTCAACGTCAGTACGACCGTTGTCGGCATGATCTCGCAGATCTTCGGGCTGGGTATGGCGTTTATCAGCGGCTGTTTTATGCCTCAGTCCATGCTGGGCAATGGTATCCTGACCATCGCGAAGTTCCTGCCTGCCTATTGGTATATCAAAGCCAATGATATCCTCTCCGGCGCCCAGATCGGTACGATGAAGGATGTATGGCTGTGCTTTGCTGTGGAGATCGGTTTCTTTGTCCTGCTGCTTATCGCGACGATTGTCAAGCGGAGCAGAAAGTGAATTAGAGGGTTTAGGGTATGGGAGGGGGAGAGTAGGGTATAGGGTAAATTGCACACCCTGAACTCTGCCACTAAACCCTGCTCATGTGAAATAAGGAGATACATTATTGATAAAAAAGTTTTGATTCCGGTTATTGCCATCATTTCGGTTCTTCTCATGTTCATCCTGAACTATGCGGCACCGAACTTCCCGAGCTGGCTGGCGGTATTTGCCGGCGGCATCGCCATTGTGATCATTACTCTTTTAGACAATAATAAAAAAGAGTAACAGTCAGCAGGGACTGTCACCTTCGGCATCAGTCTGAGTTTTCGGCGACGGTCCCGTATTGAAAAAGGAGTGCAGATGAAAAAAACTATCTTTTTATTTGTCCTGGCAGCTGTTCTGGTGGCTTTCGGACCAATTTTTGCCCAGACTGCGGAGTATTCGCTTGATATGGCTGCAGCTGAGCCCTTCCTCGGTACCTGGTATATCACCGAAATCTGCGGACAGGGACAGTGCATGGATGCCGGTATTCTGGGTATGACCGGCATGACGGTAGACTTCAGGAATGACAGCACCATGACTATAGCCATGGGTGAAGAAGAGGCAGGCTCAGTTCCCTGGTATACCAAAGACGGTGTCCCTTATGCATGTAACGGTTCAGAAGAAGAGGGCTGTACCTGGCTCCCGATGAGCATCACAGAAGAAGGTAAACTGAACATGGGTGATGATACTTCCAGCCTGGTTTTTATCCGTGATGAAATCAAGCCATTCGGTACTGCCGATGCCAAAACTGATGCCGCTTATGAAGATTTCCGGGGTGAATGGTTCCTGGAAGCCATGATGGCTGATGGAGCTTCCATTCCCGCCAGCATGTTCGGCATGTCAGGCAGCCTGGTCATTCGTGAAGACAGTCTGGATCTGGCCATCAGCGGTTCCATGGATCCGAATGGAAATGAAAACCTGACCGGCATCAGCTATGAACTCAAAGACGGCGCCATCTCTGCCGAGATCAACGATGGCCAAAAAACCGAAACCATTGTCATGACATATCATGTTGATGAATCTATTGTCATGTCCATGGAAGAGGGAAACCTGGTCTTCGTCCGTGAAGAAAACCTGACCACCGGTCCGAGTCTGATAGATATGCTCAGTGAAGCAATGTCTGAAGCTGGAGAAACCACAGGGACCGGTAAAGACGTTGAGATCGGCACCACCGGGATCCATATCAATATCCCTGAGGATTATGTCGAGGGCGAGCTCACCGAAAAAGATATTGCCAATGACATGATCGCCTATTATCGCAGCGATGATCACTTGATGGATTTCGATATTTATCAGTTCCCGACCGGAGGAAAGTCTCTGGATGATTATGCTGTGGAGGAAGCTGCGGAGTATGGCGTTGAAGATGTCGAATCCTGGACCATCAACGATTTTGAAGTGCGGAAATATTATTCCAATGAGGAATATAACGGCGAAACCTTCCCTTGTGTGACCTATATTGTCGAGGCAGGTGATGATTTCGCTGAGATCGCCTTCTGGCTGGATGGTGATGACGCGGAAGATCTCGCGGAGCAGATCATTTTCTCGCTGAAGAAGTAAAAGACCAATCGGTAAATTATAACGGGAGCTCCTGCGGAAGTATGGGGCTCTCTTTTTTCTTTCTCATAAAGGGAAATGTGTATAATTCATTGATATAATGAGATAAAAGACAGTCAGAGATAAGTTTATGATGCTTTATCATGGCAGCCCTGTGATAGTTGAAAATCCGGAAATTCGTATTTCAAAATTTCATCAGAATTTTTATTATGGATTTTATACCACCGCATTCTATGAACAGGCGGTGCGTTGGGCTGTCAGATTTTCCGGAAAAGGCTTTGTGAATTTTTATGAATATACACCGGGAGAAACTCTTCGTATGCTTGTCTTTCCGGAAATGACTGAAACATGGCTTGATTTCATTGTTTCATGCCGTAATGGAAAATCACATGATTATGATATCGTGGAAGGTCCCATGGCAAATGATACGATTTACAACTATGTTCAGGATTTTGTCGATGGTAATATCAGCCGGAAGGCTTTTTGGGAACTTGCCCGATTTAAATATCCTATGCATCAGGTTAGTTTCCACACAGCACGGTCATTGGAAACACTCCGGTTTATAAAGGCTGTTACGGTTATGGAGCAAAAATAAAAAACAGGATGATAAACATATGATGAACAATGCCCTGTTTTATACCTGCAGCCTGATTGAATTTATCGGACGGGAGAGGAAGCTGCGCGGAATGATGTGGTTTCACAATTGGGAAAGGAAGCGCTTCACAGAATCTATCAATATTCGGATGTGCTTCATAGTGATTCCATAGAAAATGTAGCAGACCAGTATGCGGAAATCGCAGGCCTTCCCTATGGAGATTATGACAATGTCAAAAAACTGCCGCTATACTGTTCCCGGGTATTGGGATATCGGGAAGGTTTTTACACGTTTGATAGAATATGTAAGCCCTGATGATCTATTAAACGGTCTGGAGAAAGTATACGGTTCATGGATTTCCGATGCGATTTCCAACTATAATTCCGATCTTTATTATCAGCCCCGTGATTATTTGAAGGAATGTTATCTTTCAGGAAAGATATTATATTAGTGCTTTTTTTTACTATTCAGCGTCTGCTAAAGGTGACGGTTACTATCTGGAAGTTTGAATTGACACCTTTAGCGGATTGATTTTATGCATGGAATGCTACAAAGCTGCAGTACTCTGTGTTAACTTTCCTCCTATTGACTGTGGTTGTCATTTTGCTTATAATTTAATCTGATAATGTTTTGCTTTGAAAGCGAGAATCAAATGGCCGGAAGAGAAGATACTGAAATAAATCCGAAAAAAATGGCTGAAGCAGCTGTTGTTCCGCTCGATAAAAAGGCGAATACTAAATCGAAAGACAGTGTATTCTGCGACTTGTTCAGGGATCCAAAGTATTTGCTGCAGCTTTACCTGGCTCTGCATCCGGAAGATGACATCACTACGGTTACGGATATTACTCTTGTGACGCTTGAAAACCAGATGCTGCGGACGCAATATAATGATTTAGGATTTATCGTGGGAAATCGGCTGATGATCCTCATTGAGGAACAATCGGTGTGGACAATAAATATCCTGATCCGCATCCTGATGTACCTCGGGGAAACTTATCAGAGATATGTGAAAAACAATAAACTGGATGTTTATGGGACTGCGAAAATTGAAATTCCCAAACCGGAATTGTATGTACTCTATCCCAAAGAGCGGGGTAATTTACCGGACGAAATAACCCTTTCAAAAGATGTTTGGGGGATCAATGATCCGGAGCAGATTTTTGTGGATGTGAAAGCGAAAATTATCTTTGATGGTGAGCAGGGGAATATTATCAATCAGTATGTTGTTTTTTCCCGGATTTTTGATGAACAGATCAGGCTATATGGAAAAACAGAGAAAGCGGTTCGGGAAACAATACGCTTATGTAAGGATCAAAACGTGCTGAATGAGTATCTTGTCAAAGAGGAGGTACCGGAAATTATGTTTGCATATTTGGATAAGGAACAGCAGGCAGAGTATATTTATGAACAGGGCCGCAGCGAAGGATTCAAAGACGGCCGCAGTGAAGGGTTCAAAGACGGCCGCAGTGAAGGATTCAAAGACGGCCGCAGTGAGGGAGACTTATCGTCCATCCGCAATTTGATGCGGAATATGAAGCTGACGGCGCAGCAGGCGATGGACATTCTGGAGATTTCAACAGCGGATCAGGCACGTTATCTTTCTATGCTGTGATTCCTGAATTGATCCATGATTTGGATCCGGATGCTGTGTTGTTATGTGATTTTTAATTATATAATTTCGTTATAATAAAACCGCCGGCAGAATGATTCCCTGCCGGCGGTTTGTTATTTTATGGATTCATTTCACAAAGAAGTTTTCATCAGAATACCAGGAAATAATCGGTCGTAAAAGTGAAGTCTGACCAGGCGTAACCGTACCCGTTATACGCATAGAGCTGAACGTTATGGATACCGGCTTCCTGAATCGGACCGCAGATCTGTGTAGAGCCGTTCGCGGGGCCCCCGCTGTATTGGACCTGTCCATCCACGCTGATATCGACAGAAGCCGCCCCCTCCGTACTCCAGTGGACCGAGACACAGGTTCCTTCTTCCCCTTCAAAGAAATCCGGATAAAAACTTAGAATATCCACCTGTGCCGGGGCAGCCGTCGGGTATACAGGCTGCGGATCCGGAGGCTGTGGTGTCGGGTACCAGGGCTGCGGGGAAACAGGAGTTGCGGTTGGGTAAACAGGATTTCCTACTCTGATCTTCACCCATACTGTCTGGCCGAAAAAGGATCCCTGTGGATTGCGCATCTGCCAGAAGCCCTGATACGTCCCATCTGTATAAGGCGCTGTCAGATCGACTGAAAGGTCTGCTGTTTCTCCCGGAGCGACATTATGCGGAATACTGACAGTATTTCCGTCCATCCGGCTTCCATTAACGAAAGATAAACTATATGCCGGCGTCCAGGTGCAGGTCCCGGCATTGCGGACCCGCCAGGTCTTTCGAAAATATTCTCCCGCCGCCATCTTTTGGTTATCCGGGATGGTCACATCGGATATGTAGATCATCGCGTTTGAACAGTTTTCTCCGGGGGCCTTTGTCGGAACAACGATGATGGGAGAGGCAGGTGTCGGCGTCTGAAGCTGACCGGGACGGGAAATGCCGGGGTTGACTTCGTTATAATTCTTCGTAAAGAAAGTATCGGCAATTTTTTGTGCGGTTCCATCGTTGATCATATCCAGCAAATGTTTGTTGATGACCGGCGTCAGGGTCGAATATTTCCGCAGACCGAAGGCATATTGTTCCTTTGACGTTCCATCGTAAAAAATCTGATACTTTCCCATCGGCTCATATTTGAAATCGTATGCGTCCTCATCCATCATCACCAGATCCACTACCTGCCGGTCCAGTGCGTTCATGGCCGACGGAATATCGGAATAAGTGAAAACATTCCGCATGCTAAGATATCCGGGACCGACAAGATTTGTCTTGACCCATTGGTCGAAGATCGTGCCTTTTTCCACACCGATCTTCAGATCCCGGAAGTTGGATAATTCATTTTCGGCAGGTTTTTGGAGCGATAAAAGGGCAATGAATACTGATTTTCCGGAATAATAAAAATGTGTGAAGTCGATCATTTGCTGACGTTCATCGGTGACTGAAAAGCCGCCGCCGATCACATCGATCTGTCCGACATCCAGGGAATCGATGAGCCCGTCAAACGCGATGTCGAACGCTTCAACCTTGATACCCATCCGGCGCCCAATCTCCTCCATCAGCGCCACATCCAATCCGGTCAGCACATCCTCTTCATAAAAAACAAAGGGAATATATTCCGGCGAAACGCCCAGTTTCAGCACGCCTTCTTTTTGAACCAGCGCCAGGTCGTCTTCTCTGTTCTCAGCGTAAACAGCTGCCGTGAATAAAAGAAAGAACAGAATCAGCATCATCCATTTTTTCATGTTGCACCACCTTTTTCCTGTGTGATCGATGGTGCTATTGTATCAATTATGCGGCAAAGAAGCTTTTCACTTATCCCGAACGGTAAAAATTCAGACCCGAACGGTATCAGGGAATAGGATTCAGGGGACAGGTATCAGATGTCAGATGTCAGGTATCAGGGACCAGACAATAGGGAACAGGCGACAGGGAGCAGGGACTGCGGAACAGGTAATAAGGGACAGGTTACAGACGTCGGCCATCAGCTGCCGGTCACTTCTTACTCCTTACTTCTCCTCCTGTTTTTTCAGCAGATCATTCAATTCCTCTGTCTCTTTTTTGTACTGTAAGTACATAATGAGCCAGACGATAAAATAGCTCAGCGCCATTATACCGATCCAGATCAGCAGGCTCACAAAGTCCGGATCGACCCATCCGCAGTAAAGCGCGATCGGGATATTAAAAGCCATGATCAACAGAAAATGGTACACTGCCGCTTTGGTCATTCCCCAGTCAAACTCGTCAGGATCATGGAATATCACGCCGATAAAGCTGACCATACCGAGCAGACCCGAAAGCAGTGTACTCACGATCATGGCATTTTTGACGGAGCCGGTTCGTTCGACCAGCACGTTAGTGACGATCACAAGTGGTTTGGCGCTTTTGTCACAGTTGAGGAAAGAGATCAGATTTCCGATGATCATCCCGAGAATAAAGCCTGTCAGAGCAAGTTTAAATATCTTTTTTCTCATTGATCACCGGTCCTTTTTTCAGTCAGGCGCTGTTTGATTAATGGGATATAGCGGCGGGACGCCCAGGTGACTTCCCCATTCTCAAATTCGATCTTTAATTGTCCTGAGATCGTGAAATCGAAGTTTTTCACTTTTTGCAGATTGATGATCTCAAAGCGGGATATTTTCAGAAACATGCTGCTTTTGACCATGTCTTCCGCTTCCTGCATGCTTTTGCGAAGCCTGAACTCGCCATCCAATGTTGAGATCCGGAGGCTTTTGTTATCAACCTGAATACGGATGATCCTGTCTGTCGTAATGCGCTGCGCCCTGCCGCTGCTGTCCTGCAGGAACAGTTCATTGCCGCCGGAATTCCTGATCAGATCCATCAGAACTTCGATCTGATCATCCATCTCCGATGCTGAAACGGTGACGATGATGTTTTTCAGATTCGGATTCTTTTGGAACAGGACATCGATGTTTTTCATTGCGGCGAAACCTTTTATGCCACTGATTATATCATAAGAGCATGAAATAATTTCGCATATGACTTTATAACGATCTTCTTCAAGTAAGCGTCAAATAGAATACGGATCGATAAAGAGGCAGAAATCTATATCAAACCGGTAAACTGTGAGATATCTAAGAGCAAAAAATTAAGGGCTGCCGCATTCTGCAGAAATCTGCATTTGCGGCAGCCCCCTGTCTTTCTTTAACAGATCCAGCTCAGCACTCGCTGTAGCCGCAGCTGTAACACTTGCGGCAGCCTTCTTCGTTGATGACGGTCGCCTGGCCGCATTCGGGACAGATGTCACCGATCTGCAGCATGGGAGAAGTGGCGGGTTCAAAGGACTTCTTTTCAGGTGCCGGGGCATGCTTATGGGACTGTTTTTCCCGCAATTCATCCAGCAGCGCCCGCTCTTCCACCCGATCCTCACGTTCCGACAGGTATTCCAGGAAGGTCTGCGCCAGTCCATCCGGCAGGGAAAGGACACGTTTATGGCCAAACCCGAGGGAACGGCTGCCGCCGATACCCCGCAGCTGTATCGCGACCTCTTCCAGACGGGATTTCGGTTCGATCGGAGAAGCCAGACGCAGGATATAGGAGACCAGACGTCCGATGGCTTCGGAAACAGCGGAAATTTCCGTTCCGGCTTTTGCCGTGTTGATGAAGATCTCAAAAGGCTGATCCCCGCCGTTCTCATTGATAGTGATAAAGGCCTTGCCGGCGGGTGTATCGGAACGGAAGGTAAAGCCGCTCAGTGAATGCGGGCGGGCCTTCTTCTTATCATGCCACAGCGGCATCTGCGGCTGCACCGGCTCGGAAACTTTTACATCGGCAGGGAGCACCTCGGTGCCTTCCTGCTTCTTTTCCATGGTGGATTTGGTCTCCAGCACCACCTTGTCGCGGGAACCAGTGACATAAACAGTCGTACCCTTGCATCCCATCTTCCAGGACTGCATATAGACCTTCGCGACATCGTCGGTCGTGGCGCCTGCGGGGAGGTTGACGGTCTTGGAGAGGCTGTTGTCCACAAAAGCCTGCAGGGAAGCCTGCATCCCGACATGCTCCTCCGGTGTGATATCGGAGGAAACCACAAAGGTATTGCGGATGCTTTTCGGCAGGTCTTCGATGTTCTGACATGTCCCTTCCTGCATGACCTTTTCAACGATCTCCTGCCGCTTCTTTTCATCCATGCCGCTGGCTTTCAGGGCCTTGTCAAAGAGCGGGCTGGCATACGGAAGAAGAACATCCTTCCCGTTGTCATTCATATGGCGGATATATGCCAGGGCGAAAGCCGGTTCACAGCCGTAGCCTTCACAGCCGGTGACGGTGGCGATGGTACCGGTGGGCGCGATCGTGGTCTGGGCGGCATTGCGGATGCCATGGGCCTTGATCCCTTCGGTGACCGCGTTCCAATCCACTTCCGGACGCTGCCAATCCCGTTTATAGGGACGCAGCGGTGTCGGATGGGTCCATACAATTTTTTCCGGATCGTAAATAGAGCCCTTGATGGCGGGGAACGCTCCGCGCTGTTTCGACAGTTCGATACTTTGCTTCATGGCATGATAGCGTACAAACTCCATGATCTGTCCGGCGAACTCCTGCCCCTCATCGGAACCGTAACGGATACCGCAATGGAACATCAGGTCGCCCAGGCCCATGATACCCAGACCGATCCGGCGGGCGCGCAGGGCAGCTTCCCGAAGCTGCGGGACTCCGGGGACATAACCGTTGGCATCGATCACATTATCGAGGAAGCACACGGAATTCCGGGTCGTTTCGGCGAGTTTTTCCCAGTCCACCTTTCCGTCTTCGGTGGCGTGCTGGGCAAGGTTAATGGAGCCGAGGCAGCAGTTTTCATACGGGCCAAGCCACTGTTCACCGCAGGGATTGGTGGATTCCAGGCGGTAGAGATGCGGGACCGGATTATATTTGTTCGCCTGATCAATAAAGAGCACTCCAGGTTCACCGTTGTGATGGGCCTGTTCGACAATGCGGTCAAAGAGATCCCGTGCTTTGATGGTCTTATAAACCTTGATGGGAACCCCGGCTTCACGGGCTACATCCACGTCACCGTCAAAATCATTCGAACGGGGATCATCCAGATCCGGAAAGACCAGATCCCAATCCGCGTCCGCTTCCACAGCCTGCATAAATTTATCAGTGATTCCGACGGAGAGGTTGAAGTTGGTAATAGCGGTCTCACTGGTTTTGCAGCTGATAAAGGCTTCAATATCCGGATGGTCCACACGCAGTACAGCCATGTTCGCACCGCGGCGGGAACCGCCCTGGGCGACTTCGCCGAAGGCATGGTCATAGACCCGCAGGAAACCGATAGGTCCTGTTGCCCTCCCCGCGGAGGACCGGACGATCGCGCCTTCCGGGCGCAGCCGGGAGAAGGAGAAACCGTTGCCGCCGCCGGTCTGCTGGATCAGCGCCGCATTGCGAAGCGTGGAGAAAATACCGCTTTCTTTCCGACCCATATCATCGCTGATGGGCAGGACAAAGCACGCGGCCAGCTGCCCCAATGGGGTGCCCGCGCCGGTAAATGTAGGAGAGTTCGGGAAAAACTGACGGTTCGCCAGCATTTTGTAATAGCGAACCGCGGTCTGCATAACGTCACCGCCGTAAGACTCTTCCGCCAGGGCTACATGATAAGCCACCCGCCAGAATGTCTCGTCGATGGTTTCGCCCGGTGTCCCGTCCGCTTTCCGGCGGACATAACGTTTTTCAAACACCTTACGGGCGTTTTCACTCATTTCAATCGACGGTAAACCATCCGGCATCGCGGGAAAATCCAGCGTGCCGTCTTTATGCAGCTTTGTCTCCATAGCCTCTCCCTCTATGTTTCTTTTCTAAATTGTCATTCAGGCGGAAAAGGTCCGTCAGTTCGCCTTTGAGTCGTTTTCTCCGAGCAGGTTGTCAATTTCACTGCGAAGGACATGCAGGTCATCCATCCGCAGGTAAACGATTGCATAACGAATATAGGCGATCAGATCCAGACCTTTCAACCCCTCAATTACAAGATCCCCGATCATGCGGGAGGGAATTTCATATTTTCCTCCCATTTGCAGTCGTCTTTCAATGCTGTCTACCATCTCGTTGATCTTTTCGGCAGGCACCGGCCGTTTGGCACAGGCAATGCTGATCCCTCGGCGAAGTTTTTCCGGATCGAAGACTTCCCGGGTCCCATCGGCTTTCACGACCATCGGTGTTCCCAAAAAAGGACGTTCAAATGTATTAAAGCGTTTTTTGCAGGCAGGACAGTAACGTCTCCGCTGGAGCTTTCCTTCTTCCGGTTTCCCGGTATAAACTACTTTTGTTTTCGGATTACCGCAAAAAGGACAGTCCATAACACCTCAGATATAACAGATTCAGCAATAAAAAAACCCTTCATAGGGCTGTAATTGGTTTTTTATTAATTCATTAACATTTATATACATTTAGTGATGAATATTTGTTGTATTCTCTAAATGTAGTAATATTCTAACATAAAAAAATAAAAAAGCAAGGAAATTGGAATTTTTCGTGATATCTGTTTTCCGGATTTCTTTAAGGTTACAGACAGTTATCGAATAGGATCGTTTCGAAAAAAAATATCCCGGAACAGGCTGTTTTTCAGTAAAAATCATTCTGACAAAAAACCGGCATCCGGCTGACAGTCAGTACAAAGCCGGCAGCGGACAGCGTTCCCGCCGTCCGTTACCGGCCCTGCTTTCACTTTCACCTGTATTCTTCTATTCCGATCCCGTTTCCACCAAATACGTGATAAATGTGATGAGAACCGCCCCAGCCACCAACCAACAACCAATGACTAACGACCAATGACTAACGGCTGACTTCACTCCACGCGGTATTCCACATAAAGATCTCCGCGCATTTGGGGGCCAAGGCCGAAGGTCTGGCCATCCGGACCGGCAAGCAGGAAAGAGATATGAGTCAGGTCGCTCCCCTGAACCGGGAACGAAACGCTGATCTCGCCCTGTTCCCCGGGTTCCAGATCCACACCGATATCGAAAAGCTGCTGCTGATTTTCGATATCATCATTGTTCCAGACCACTTTGTAATTCTCATTCCAGGGGCATGTACCATAGTTTTCAAGTGTCCAGGTCTTGGTGATCCATTCGCCGCGCTTCACCGGTGTGCCGTCCGGGATGGTCACATCGTTGACAAATTTTGCCCGGTTGGTGCAGCCGGCGGGCTGATCAACGCCTTTCACCGGATCGGCAAGGGTCAGGCGGTCAGATACTTCAACCGCTTTTGTCGTATCGATATCCGTCCCGCTGACAACACATCGGAAGCCGTAATTCTGTACCATATCCGGCATAGCGCCCCGCCGGTTGAAAACGAAACGTTCGGATTCCGGGTCCGCTGCCAGGAAACTGCCGCCTTTCACCGTATGCATATTGCCTGAAAGCGGGCCGATCGGGTTGACCAGCTCACTGTCATTGATCAGCCTGGTCTCTGAATAGAAATCATTGACCCACTCGCTGACATTGCCGGCCATATCCATTACGCCGTAAGGGCTGACATCCCGTTCATCGCTTCCGACTTTCTGGATCCTGTTGGGAAGCATTCCGACACCGATGCTGAAATTCCCCCAGGGATAAAGCCTTCTGTCCTCACCGCGGGCAGCTTTTTCCCATTCAGCCTCAGTCGGCAGACGTTTTCCGACCCAGGTACAATAAGTCAGCGCATCTGTCCAGCGGACGTTCATGATCGGCAGATCGTCTCCGATCCACTCATCCGCGATCCTCTCAATAGGCTGGCATACGCCTTCACTGACACAGCGGGCATACTGTGCCTGTGTCACTTCTGTCTGATCGATCCAGAAAGCGTCCAGAGATACCGTATGAGACGGAAGGATCCCGTTCATATCAAAACGGAATGTGCTGTCCATACCCATGGTGAACCTTGAAGCAGGGACACCCGCCATCACGCTGTCATCCGCGATCCAGCGGACGGCCCTTCCGGTTTCAGCGGATATGGGACGGGGGAGCTGTGTCGCTGTCGGCACAGGAGTCGGCGTTTCGGTGGGCTGCGGTGTTTCCGTAGCGGTAGCTTCAACCGCCCGGATCTCCTGGTCATGGGATATCGAGGTCTGTGTAATATGCAGGACACTCAGTGTTTGTTCATAAGCCGGAGAGCTTTCAGTCGGCGAAGTGAATTTTGTCAGGATATCCGGTTTTTTCAGCCAGCAGTAGACCCCCGCGCCGATCAGCAGCACTCCGAAAAACAAAAATGGAAGAACGGTTGGTTTCTTTTTACTTCCGCCGGTATCAAAGGAAGCCGGTTTCTCCGCTTTTTTCTGCGGTTTCTCCGGTTTTCCGCTTTTTCCGGAAGGAGCCTTTCCATCGGAGACTTCCTCTTTTTTCGGCAGATTTTTTTCGATCAGGGCGCGTACCGCCCAGTAAAGCTCTTCCCCGTTCTTATAACGCTGTGCTTTGTTTTCGCTCAGGCAGCGGGACAGGATCGGGACCAGGTCCGGTACTTCCAGACCGACATGTTCCGTTACACATTCCCGGTAATACGCAAAAAGATGGGAATAGTCTTCCACATCGGTCTCATCCCCGGTCGAACGATAGGCGGATAACCCGGTGCACATTTCAAGCAGCAGGATCCCGAAAGCAAAGATATCCGAATCGATCTTTGGTTCGGCATTCGGCGTAAGGTCAGGCATCCGGTAAACCGGACGGTCACTGTCAAAGGCCGGAGGCAATTCCAAAAAGGAGAGATAATTTTTTCCCTGTGTATCGATCCAGATATGGGAAGGATCCAGCTCTCCATGGACCAGCCCTTCACTGTGAAGCGCTGCCAGGACGGATGCGATATCCAGCGCGATACGGTAAGCCTCGGGAAGTGAAAGAGGTCTCCCGTTTTTCTGCATCAGGGCTTTCAGCGAAAATCCCTCCAGATCCGTCTGGCGGATCAGAAGGCCTTCCGGAGCAAGCTCAGGTTCACAG
Organism: Flexilinea sp.; assembly: GCA_036723985.1. Classification (GTDB taxonomy): domain Bacteria; phylum Chloroflexota; class Anaerolineae; order Anaerolineales; family Anaerolineaceae; genus Flexilinea. The sequence goes on along the minus strand of DAIMGK010000022.1, from coordinate 8,580 downwards.
ACACTGATCATATTGGTATGACTGAATTGTGTCAGCCGCTGAACGCGCATCTGCAGAGCGTAAAGCACCTTCGCGCTCAAATGATTGTCATCGATCTTGATAAGCTTTGTATAATATTTTTTCCCGCTGTCTGGGTCCTGCAGTCTGAGGAAATAACCGCTTTTGTCAGCACCTGCTTTGGCGATGATCTTATAATGGTCATTGATAAGATTTTGCTGTGTACTCATATAAATTCCTGTTTTTCGATCCGGAAAAACCCGGTACGAATGCCCGATCCGATCCCGTTTTTCAGCTTCCAACCGAAACTGTCAGTCATCTGCCGATGGGAACCTTTTTTCATCTGTTTTTTTAATCATTTTTTCCAATTTTATTCTACTATAAAATAAAACAGATCCGCTTATTAATCAAACACCGATTAAACGGTAAAACGCCGGGCCATCGGTTTTCGTTTCAAACGAGTCCTGACTTTCTTAAAACCGCATTCATGGTATACTACGACATATCGGGTAGAATACCCGCCAAAACAGGGAAAAAGCCGGAACGCGGGGAACGATACAAAGGAGAAATAATGAAAATCAATTTTGATGAGATCGAAGAAAAACGGATCCCCGGATTCAAAGGGGGAACCGGCACAGCGGTACTGAGGACTTATGAAGATGAGTCAGTCAAACTCATCAAAGGCCGGCTTGAGAAAAATTCCTCCATCGGTATGCATACGCATGAAGGGAGCAGCGAAACAGTTTACATATTCAGCGGAACCGGGAAAATGATTTATGACGGCACGGAAGAGCCGCTCGGTCCCGGATCCTGTTCGTACTGTCCCGAAGGCCACACACACAGCCTTGTGAATACCGGTGAAGAACCCTTGTGTTTTCTGGGAGTAATACCCGCATTAAACCGCTGAAAACCGGAAAAAGTAAGTAGTTCTCACAGATAGCCGGCCATTCCGCAGCCGGAAGCCGCCCCTGTGCGGATGATCAGCGGCAGAATGTGTGAAGGATAATGCCCGTGAAAGCATTTCAGCCGCTGAACTGATACAGAAAAAAAAGGGAGAAAATGGTCCCGCCCTTCACTGAAAATGATATAATGATTCTGGAGTTAAGTTTATGGGAAAAATGAACCGTTATTTCTGGTTTCTGCTGATGATCATCATCGGCGGCGGTGCGGGTCTGTATTACGCATGGTACGTCAAGCCGGCTGATTTTGTGGATGCCGCCATGTACAATCTGCGGCAGGATTATAAGACCGACTATGTCCTGATGGCCGCTGAGATCTATGACCAGGATCACGACCGCTATCACGCGATGCTGCGCCTCGACCAGATCCTGGACCAAAACGAAACCACGGAAGAAGCTGTCGAAAACGCTATCCGGACGGCAGAAGACTTCGGTTATAACCCGATCGATCTGGAAAAAATGCACCGTCTGTATGAGATGGTTACCGGCCAGCGCAGTACACCGACCCCGCAGTATGACCCGACCATGGAATATTCCATGCAGCAGACATCCACGGCAGTGGCAATTTCTCTCAATCCGGAGATAAAAAATACGGAAAGCGGCAGTGAGATAATGGCAACCGCTGTTCCTTCCGATAACGGTTCAGGCATACCGCAGGCCGATCTTGATCCTTTCGGGACAGGAATTCAGATCACGACTGATCCCAACGCGGTTCCCATGCTTGATCTTACTCCGGCGCTTTGGCTGACTCCCGATGCCGGTTATGATCCTTCTTATGATACCGATAACGATGACAGCCTTGATTCCTACTTTGATGACGAAGCCGGTTTCTCCGGAATTCCGGATGAATTTTTTGGAGGTTATTAATATGGCCGGAACAAAAAGACAGGCGCCGCTGTATTTACTTACCGGACTGGTGATCGGCCTGGCCTTAGGGCTTTTGGTAGGCTATCGGATATTCCCTGTAAAATTCTTCGATATCACTCCGTCCTCACTGCACCATGATTTCCAGGATGATTATCTGGCAATGGTCGGACTGGCATACAAAGCGGACAAGGACATCGGGCGGGCTTATTCCCGGATCTCCGAGATGATGTCACCGATCGATATCGACGAGCTGCGGACCCTGAGCCTGAAACTCGAAGATGATGCGGAAACACGGGGCAGTTACGAACCTGTACGTACCTTTATCAATGATCTGCAGAATTACATGATCAACACGGGAAAGAGGTAGCGGCAGACAAGCTTTTTCCAAAGTATAATAGGGAAACAGTTATTTGATTTCATATAATAAGTGGAGGTTTACATGATTAATGATATTCTCAACGACGGCGAATCCAGAATGAAAGGCGCGATCAGCGCTTTACAGGATGAACTGGATGGTATCCGGACCGGCCGTGCCACACCCGCGCTGGTCGATAAACTGACTGTGGAATACTATGGCGTTGATACTCCTTTCAACCAGGTTTCCAATATCACCATTCCCGACGCGCGTACGATCATGATCCGTCCGTTTGATCCCTCGCTGATCCGGCCGATGAGCAAGTCCATCCAGGCCTCCGAACTGGGTCTGACGCCGAGTGATGACGGCAAGGCGATCCGCCTGATGCTTCCCCCGCTGACGGAAGAACGCAGAAAAGATCTTGCCAAACAGGTCAGTTCCCGTCTCGAAGAATCCCGTGTCGCGATCCGCAACGTTCGCCGTGACATCATCAAAGACCTGAAGGACGCAGAAAAAGAGAAACTCATCACGGAAGATGAACGGAAAAAGGGCGAAGAAAAGATCCAGAAGCTGACCGACACCTGGACCGCAAAGGTCGATGAGGTCGGCAAGAAGAAAGAAAAAGAGATCATGGAGGTCTGATCCGCGATGGCAGACCCCAAACATGATATTCATGATATCCCTCCCGAACGCATTCCGCGGCACATTGCCATCATTATGGATGGCAATGGCCGCTGGGCAAAAAAAAGGGGGATGCCCCGTCTGTTCGGACACCGGGCAGGCGTTGAAAACCTCCGCGCGGTCATCCGTGCCTGTGTGGAGTTCGGTGTCAAATACCTGACGATCTATGCTTTTTCAACGGAAAACTGGGGCAGGCCGCAGGATGAGGTAAAGGGTCTCGAGAAACTGTTCCATGAGGCATTTACCAATGAATTTCTGGAACTGCATAAAGAAGGCGTCCGTATCGTCCATCTCGGGCAGCGGGAAGGGATCCCGCAGGATCTTCTGGATGAGATCGATGTGGCGGTAGAGCGGTCAAAGAACAATGACCGGCTGATCCTTTCCGTCGCGCTGAATTACGGAAGCCGCAACGAGATCATGAACGCGGTCCGCAGGATGATCGCGGATGGGGTCAAACCCGAAGACGTCACGGAACGATCCATCAGCGACTATCTTTTTACCGCCGAAATACCGGATCCGGATCTGGTGATCCGCACCTCCGGAGAGCAGCGCCTTAGCAATTTTCTGCTGTACCAGTCAGCTTATTCCGAATGGGAATTTCCCGAGATCATGTGGCCTGATTTCGGAAAAGACCAGCTGCTGGAAGCGATCTATGAATATTCAAAGCGGGACCGGCGGTTCGGGAAAGTATAGGACAGGGAGCAGGAAGGTGACGGTTACGCGTCAGCGGAACTGTCACCGGGGAACAGATATCAGGGATCTTGTTCCGACACGCCCGATAAAAACAGAGTGACGGCTCTATCCTTCGGATGGTGACCCTCTCTGCCGGTGATACTGAACAGTACATCTTTTTATCTGAGAAATAACAAAGAAAAGCTGAGCCGCATTTCGGAACGAAAGACAGGAAATGAAAGCCCGAATAATTAGTTCATGCGTATTGGTGCCGGTAGTTATCGGCGCGGCGTTTGTGGGCGGTTTGCCGTTTCTGGCGCTGATCCTGGTGATCTGCGGGATCACCGCATGGGAATTCGGGCACATTTTTGACCAGAAAGATGGGGTTCGTGTCCCGCTGCTTCTGCTGGTGATTTCTGTGCTGGTGCTGATCCTCGCCCGATGGTTCATCGGCATCGACGCTTCCCACCGCATACTGACACTCTGCATCATGTCAGCGATGTTATGCGGAACGATCCTGTGCGAATGGGATATTCCGAAATCAGCGCTGAGCTTCACCGTACTGACAACGGGCATGGTCTATATCGGCTGGCTGGGCGGATATATGGTCTCCATCCGCCAGCTCCCTGACGGCAGATTAAAATTCCTTCTGGTCATGGGGCTGATCTGGATCTATGATGTCGGAGCATTTCTGGTCGGGCGGGCCATCGGGAAACATAAAATGTTCCAGATCGTGAGCCCCAAAAAGAGCTGGGAAGGTTTCTTCGGCGGAATTATCGTGACGATCCTGGCGGCTGTGCTCCTGGAAAGGTTCATACCCGCTATCGACGCGATCCTGGATATGAAACAGATCATTGTGCTGGCGCTGATCGTGTCTCTGAGTTCTCCGCTGGGTGATTACGGGGAGAGCATGATCAAACGCTGTTACGGGGTGAAAGATTCATCAAACCTGATCCCCGGACACGGCGGCTTCTTTGACCGTTTCGATTCCTGCTTTTTCGCAATGCCCGCAGCGTATTACTTCTTCGAATTCATCCGTTTCCTGTAACGGTTTCGGAATTTATCTCTCATAAAAGAGTTCTTCCCGCAGGCGGGGCGATAAGCTTCGCGGGGCGCGTTCATGAGGGATCCAGGTCAGGACAGATGCTTCATCCTCATGGCTGATTCTGAATTAATTAATAGAAACAAAATAAACGCTTCGCGTCTCGGCGAAGCGTTTTCTGTTACCTGTTCTGTTTTGTATTTTTTCCCGATCTTAAATCAATCAGTTCAATTGCTTTCAATGATCTGAACACGGCCGCCTCTGGAGTGGATCTCCATGGAGACCGGTGTCTGCATCGAACTGCGGGGAGTCAGCATATTGCCGCTGTAGTAATAGTTCCGCTGAGGATATTCGACCTGGTCCGTACCTACGACCGTGCATTCGATACGTCCGCCATTCGGGACATAGACCCGGATATCACCGTCCCCGGCTGTAATTTTGATATGAGCACCCGCAGTCTGCGGCGTCATAATATCTATGGGTCCGTATTTGTTCTCAATGCTGACAGCGCTCAGATCCAATCCGCGCAGATCCGCCTTGAAATACCCTGTTTCCATAAACACATTCAATCCCGTCTGCCGCTGTCCTGAAAGGGAAAGATCCCAGACAGATTGATTCGGGGCAGTGTAAGAGCCTTCACTGTTGAGGTTATAAATGGCGACAGGGTTATTCAGAGAAAAAGCATATGAAAGCTTTTCCTTTCTGTCAAGGGAAATGTTTCCGGTCAGGAACTGCCCTGCCGCAGCGCCTTTCTTGACGGAGACTTTACCGGATAAAGCTGAAATATTCAATTGAACGGCATTATGTTCCGGCATGGGGATAGAGACCTGTCCGCCCTGCCCGATCACGACCGGTTCAACATATTGCTGAGGAAGCGGCTGTCCGGCGGGACCGCTGCCGCCCGGAGCGGGGAAATCCCCCTGCTGCTGTCCTGGACGTGACGGCACTGTACCGCTGAAGCTGGATGTGGGAATGATTTCCGAAAGAGAAGGCAAACTGACGGGAAGCTTTTTGATAGCCGGGATATCCAGCACAGTAAGCAGAATATAGACGAGAACGACGATTCCCGCAGCGATCACAGCTCCGTTGATCAGACTGCGTTCGGCAAAGATACAATCCACACCGAAAAGGATCAGCAGGATGGGCCAGCATTTCAGGAATATGCCCCAAAGCTCATGATTCCATCCGGCATCCGTGAATTGTGTACAAAGCAATACCGCCGCAAAAAAGCCCATGATCACCGCTCCGATCAGACGACGCTGAGCCAGGAGCAGATCCAGAGCCACAGCCGCCAGCAGGACCGGCCACAATTTTGTCAGAATGTCATTCGGAAGAACATTTCCGAAAACGCCAAAACTTTTCAGCAGAAGCAGGACACCTGAAAGGATCGCAACAACAGGAACGATCAAAGAATTCTTCGCACGCATAATAACCCTATGTATGCAACTTTTATGCCATCAGAAAACGATCCGCAGGACAAATTCGGAACTGTCCCATACGGGAAATACTGATATACCGGTAATAAGGATATGCCCGGCTCTGATCCCGCGGGTCTGACCCTGCGTAAATAAACCGCGGGAAACTTATTTATAAAAATTCATAACGAAAAACGTTTTGAAATGAAAAAAGCTGATATAATTTTCTCGTTCGGAGAGGTGGCAGAGTGGTTGATTGCGCACGTCTCGAAAATGTGTTTACCGGCAACGGTAACGGGGGTTCGAATCCCCCTCTCTCCGCCTGATGAAAAAACACCCGCGCATAGCGGGTGTTTTTTCATCATGTTTTTGGGGTATCCGAAACGAATAAGATCTGTTTTCTCCGCAGCCGGTTTATTTCACATAGATCGCCCTGTTCCCCAGGACGCCCCAGGAAAGCAGGAAGGTGTTCCAGTCACGGCTGTATTTCATCATGCCATCCTGGATCAGGACACCGTTCTCATCATAACCGATCACCACAACGGTATGCTGATAAGGCACAACAGCAGTTGTCCGTCCTGTAGATGCGGCAGTATAACTGACGGGATAGCCGAGTTCCGTATTACCTACCACCCAGACCATTACAGGATTACCGGAAGATATCTGGGCTTTCAGGGCATTTTCACTGTAGGCATATGCGCCATAGGCATTCAGGCCATAGTCCCGCAGCAAAGCAGCGACAGGTTCCTCATAGACACCGTAGGAAGAAGGGGGGATCCTTCCGCGAAGATCGGTGTAATTCCCGACAAAGCCTTCATTGGGATCATCGGATTTCGGAAGGCGGTTCAGGAAATCGGTATGACTGATATTTATGCCGAAATAAGCCGCGAGATCAATGGCAGATCGGGCTTCGCAGTCCAGATTGTAGGTCTGGGCATAACCGTTGAAACCTTCGATATAAGCGGATTCCCGGACCGGTGTGCTGCCGTTCCAATCGCTGAAATCGTCATAATAGTTTTCTTCCAGCTGATAAAACCACTGTTCCGGATCCTCTCCGTTTTGCTCCTGAGCGTAGCCATCCCAGCCGCCGGTCTGGCCGCCATAAGACGGCGCCGAATAATAATCCGAATATCCGTAAGAATTTCCGTAAGGATCATACTGGGGAGTCGGTGTCGGCATCCAGCCATAGACCTCATGGCTTTGCCCATACCAGTCATAGGTAAAAGGCTGCTGATCATCATAGGTCGGCTGGCTGTTTCCCCAGCTGCCGCCGTACCAGTCCTGATCCCAATCCTGGATGTAAATGCTCCAGTCAAAATCTTCCGGGATCATCGACTGGGCTGCCGCTGGCAGCACTGATAAAAGGACCATCAGCCCTGTCAGCAGGGCTTTAGTAATAATAACCGTAACCGTATTGTTCCTGTCCATAGCCTGACTCTTCCTGTGTTTCATCAATAGTATGGTAGGGATCGACATAAATCTCCATATAAATGTCGTCCCCGAATGGTTCCCCCTGCGCATCATGTGCCTGCCAGCCGCTGTAATAGCTGCCCGCTTCCCGGGGAGCGATGAACACAACGGTGACTTCTCCTTCTTCACCGGGCGCGAGCTCCGGAAGCGGCTGTCTCGTTTCGGCTTCCATGATCAGGCCGTCAATGTTCCTGAGAGAGAATTTATCAGTCCAGGTACATTCACCGTCATTCCGTACCGCCCAGGTTTTTACGATCTGATCGCCGGGGACAAAAATAGTGCCGTCCGGAACAGTCACATCATCCAGGTAGGTAAGGTATGACCTGCAATTCATGTCTATGGATGTCGGCATGGGGGTGATGGGGTTAACAGTCGGAGTGTTGACGATCGTGGCTACGAGCGTAGGCGGACGGTAAGATTCAAAGTCGACGCCCTTAAAACGGGAGCGCCGGCATCCGCATAACAAAATCAATACGCTGCAAATCAGCAGCCACATTGTCTTTCTCATCTCTCCTGTCTCCAATAATACTATGGTGCAAATAGTGTGCCAGGTTAGTTGTTAGTTATTAGTCATTAGTCAATAGTCATTAGTTGTCAGTTATCTGAGTTTGACAGGTAAAAATTGAAGATATATGCAGTGAAAAATCACCTTGACAGCCTGGTAAAATGCCTTCGGAATATCGTGCTTCGCAGCGGCGCGGAACGGGATCATTTGCGCCTGCCGGAGTACTTCCCGCGCCTTGTTTTTAATAGCCGGGGGCCACGCGCTGAGCAAGCTCACGCGTGGCCCCCGGCTCCCCTCTAATAATATTTCGTTCTTGTCAAAATGCCATAATTCCGTTTATTTGACAATTCTGTTAGAAGGTTCTCTGTCAAATTCCGGTTATCTACTATTAGAGCTCAGTTTGTTTTTGCCTTCTGTATGCGGGACGGAGTGCTTCGCAAGGTGCGGGAGCAAATATATGTGTGTTTGCAAAAGCCTTTTCCCGCACCGGATTCCCGGGGGCTGTAAACCTGTCCCGTAAAGTGCGGACTTCGTCCGGTCAGATTCGGGACAGGAGCTTCGCCCCCCATACCCCCGCTTAAAATCACGCTCTTTTTCCGACTCACCCGCATATGCGG
>DAIMGK010000021.1:0-39226 GCA_036723985.1 Flexilinea sp. | reverse complement strand
CAGGTATAAATTGGTACAAACCGAATAAGCCCGGTTTATACATATTATCATGGGAGCGCCGGGGCCACGCGAGAGCTTATGCGTGGCCCCCGGCTATTTAAAACCAGGCACGGAAAGTATTCCGGCAGGCACAAATGATCCCGCTCCGCGCCGCCGCGAAGCACTATATTCCGAAGGCATTTTCCCCGGCTGTCAAGTCCGTTTTTACAGTGAATAACTCGTATTTCTAACTGTCAAGCAAAAATTTTTACAAACCAAATAAACCAGGCTTACATATATTTTCATGGGGGTGCCGGGGGCAACGCGTGAGCTTGCTCAGCGCGCTGCCCCCGGCTGCTTAACACAAGGCGCGGGAAGTACTCCGGCAGGCACAAATATCCCCGCTCCGCGCCGCCGCGAAGCATAATACTCCGAAGGCATTTTTCCCGGCTGTCAAGATTTTTCTACTGTCATATTCTGTCATGTTGACCCCGCACCACCCACTTGACATCCCGCCCCCTTCATGTTAAACTCACAATTGAGGTGACCGATGCGCAAATGACCTTTCTGTAAAAATTTCCCGATTTTCAAAAACCACAGGAGGATCATATCTATGGCGCAGATCGCTGTTTCCCATCTTACTTTTGCCTATGAAGGCTCATACGAAAATATCTTTGAAGACGTCAGCTTCCGCATCGATACAGACTGGAAGCTCGGTTTTATCGGCCGCAACGGACGCGGCAAGACGACCTTTTTAAACCTGCTGCAGGGGAAATACGAATACAGAGGATCGATCACATCCTCGGTCCCCTTCGAATACTTTCCCTACGCCGTTCCCGATAAAAGCCGTCACACGGCTGAGATCCTGTCGGAACTCTGCCCGGATCTGGAGCTGTGGAGGCTTCAGCTGGAAATGGACCGTCTGGAAGTCAGTGACAGCGTCATGGACAGGCCCTTCCGTTCCCTTTCCAACGGAGAGCAGACCAAAATGATGCTGTGCCTGCTTTTCCAGCATTCCGATCGTTTCCTGCTGATCGACGAGCCCACCAATCACCTGGATATGCGCGGCCGTGAGATCGTCAGCCGGTACCTCAACAGCAAAAAAGGCTTCATCCTGGTTTCCCATGACCGGGCATTCCTGGACGGCTGCATTAACCATGTGCTTTCCATCAACAAAGCGAATATCGAGATCCAGCAGGGAAATTACTCCTCCTGGCAGGTAAACCGCGACCGGCAGGACGCCTTCGAAGCGGGCGAGAATGAGAAGCTGATGAAAGAGATCACCCGTCTGCGGAGATCCGCCGCGGAAAAGGCACAGTGGGCGGAGCACTCCGAAAGGGAAAAGACCGGCGGAGATCCGAACAAGATCGATACAAAAGTCGGACGCCGCCCCTGGCTTGGAGAAAAATCCCGGAAAGCGAACAAGCGGGCAAAAGCCATCGAGGGACGGAGAGAAGCGGCAGCCGAGGAAAAAACCGGTCTGCTGAAGAACATCGAACGGGCTTTTCCCGTCAAGATCATCCAGACGCCTTTCAGCGGGAGCAGCCTGATGCAGCTGCGTGATGTTGCCCTGTATTACGGAGAAAAACAGATTTGTTCCGGCGTGACTTTTGAAGTAAAGCCGGGCAGCCGCATCGCCCTGACCGGACGGAACGGCTCGGGAAAGACCACACTGCTGAAACTGCTCCGCGGTGAGAACATCCGTTACAGCGGCCAGCTGGTGAAACCGGAACGGCTCAGGATCTCATATGTTCCGCAGGACACTTCCGATCTCCGCGGGACACTGGCGGAATACGCGCTTTCCTGCGGAGTGGACGAAGAGCGGTTCCGTGCGATGCTGGGAAAACTGGACTTTACCGGTCCCCAGTATAACGGGCGCATTGAAGACTACAGTGACGGTCAGAAGAAAAAAGTCGTGCTCGCCAGGAGCCTGTGCGAGGATGCCAATCTCTATATCTGGGATGAACCGCTGAATTTTGTGGACATCCTTTCCCGCATCCAGATCGAAAACGCCATTCTGGCATATCAGCCGGCGATCATCTTTGTCGAACACGACCGCGTCTTCTGCGAACGTGTCGCGACCGACATGATCACGATCGGTCCCTGAATGATCCCTCTCCGCCTCGGGACAGACACCGGGGAAAAATCAAATTGACGGAAAAAATAATCCATTATATAATTGGTCTGATATATATCTTTTCTGCCGGATCATCCTTTGGCTAAACAACGAAAGCGGCTATGGCAAAAAATTACTTCAATCTCAAATCAAGAATCATCATTATTTCCGTATTGATGCTTGCTGTCGATATCGCGATCGGTTCCGCATTACTGATACAGTCACGGAACAGATCGATATCGCTGATCAATAACCGGATGCTGGATATCGTCAATACGGCAGCCGATATGCTTGATGGAGATGTGTTGGAGACGATAACAGCAGACGATCTGGATACGCCGGGATACAAAAAAATCTACGATACCCTGTTTCATTTTTACGACAACACCGAACTTAAATATATCTACGCCTTGCGGGAAGAAAAAGACGGCTCTTTCATTATGGTGGTAGATCCGGCTGTGGAAAATGTCAGTGAATACGGGGAGCTGATACACGAGACGCAATCGCTGTACCAGGCTGCAAAAGGCATCGCGTCTGTTGATTCGGAGCGATATACGGATGCTTACGGCACTTTTTACAGCGCCTACAGCCCGGTATTTAACTCATCGGGCAAAGTCGCAGGTATTGTCGCGGGAGATTTCCCGGCGGAATGGTATGAAGATCAGATCAACGGTTCCACAAACACGATCGCTGCCGGCGTTATTTCTTCCTTTATCATCTGTCTGGTGATCATTATCCTGATTTTCCGCGGCTTTATCAGTCAATTCAGGACCATCAGGGAAGACCTGCGGGATCTTTCGAATGATATTGATTCCCTTACCAGTGAGCTTTTCGGAAATTCACAGGGATATGGACAAACCGCAAACGATATAGACAATATTATGAAGCTCGGACATCGGATCTCTTCCCTGCGGAACAATCTCCGGACCTATGTCACCCAGGCGAAAACCCAGGCGAACAGCATGATCACTGCCATGGCGTCCGATTACCGCTCCGTGTATTATGTCGACCTGGACAAAAACGACGGTATCTGCTACCGTTCGGACCCGAATGACCATGAGCAGACGAAGGAGGGCATTCACTTTCCGTATCTCGAACGGTTTACATTATACGCGGACAGCTGCGTGGCGGATCAATACCGCGAAGGGTTCAAGCGCTTCATTGAACCGGACAACGTACGGGAGGCGCTGACAAACCGCCCGATCATTGCTTACCGCTATCTTGCCCGCCGGGAAGGCAGGGAATATTATGAAATGATCCGTATGGCAGGTGTCCGGCGCCCTGAGGACAGGGACGATCATATCGTCCACGCGGTGGGGCTCGGCCTGACGGAGATCGATCATGAGATGCGCGAATCCATGGAAAAAAACCACGCGCTGGCGGAAGCCCTGACGCTGGCGGAAGAGGCGAACAAAGCCAAGACAGCCTTTCTCTCCAGCATGAGCCATGAGATCCGCACGCCCATGAACGCCATCATCGGCCTCGATACCCTCGCGCTGCATGATGAAACGCTCTCTCCGCAGACCCGGGAATATCTGGAGAAGATCGGCGGCAGCGCCCGCCATCTGCTGGCGCTGATCAATGAAATTCTGGACATGAGCCGCATTGAATCCGGCCGCATGGTTCTGCGCAAGGAAGAGTTTTCTTTCAGCGCCATGCTCGAACAGATCAATACCATGGTCATGTCGCAGTGCAGTGACAAAGGGCTGCATTATGAGTGCCGGATGCTCAGCCGCGTGGATGATTACTATATCGGCGACGATATGAAGCTGAAGGAAGTGATCATCAATATCCTTTCCAACGCGGTCAAGTTCACGGATGCCCCCGGCAGCATCACCCTGACGATCGAAAGGACAGCGGTTTTTGAAGAACAGTCAACGCTGAAGTTTTGTGTCAGGGATACGGGTATCGGCATGGACAATGATTTTATCCCCAGGATCTTTGATGCCTTCTCTCAGGAAGACAGCAGCACGAAGAATAAATACGGCAGTACGGGACTTGGGATGGCTATTACAAAGAACATCGTCGAGATGATGAACGGTACTATCAGTGTGGAGTCCGAAAAGGGCGTCGGCACGGAATTTACGGTCGTGGTCACACTGCGGAACGCCGATCATCAGGACGCGGAAAGAGAAAACGCGGTCGACCCGAACAGGATGCGGGTCCTGGTCGTTGACGATGAAGAGATCTCCGCCGAACATGCCCGCATGGTGCTTGATGAGGTCGGTATCCGGACGGATATCTGCATGAGAGGTGCGGAAGCGCTGCGCATGCTGGAAGTGCAGCATTTGAAACTGGAACCCTATAATCTTGTCCTGCTGGACTCGACAATGCCCGGTGAGGACAGTATTGAAACGGCAAAGAAGATCCGGGCGCAGTATCAGAACGAGGAGACCGTGATCATTCTGACCGCGTATAACTGGGATGAAATCCTGGAGGACGCTGTCCGCTCAGGGGTGGACGGCTTCCTTGCGAAACCCCTCTTCGCGTCCAACGTGGTCGCGGAATTCGAACGGATCGCCCACCGCAACAATATGAATCTGTTTACAGAAAAGAAGCGGGCGGACCTGGAAGGGCGCCGCGTCCTGATCGCCGAGGATATGGAGATCAACGCGGAGATCCTGATGGACGTCCTGGACCTGAGAGATGTGGAAGCCGAGCACGCGGAAAACGGAAAAATCGCGGTCGAAATGTTCCGGGACAGCGCTCCGGGCACCTTTGCCGCCATTCTGATGGATGTCCGCATGCCGGTCATGGACGGCCTGGAAGCCGCCTCGCTGATCCGTTCCCTCGACAGGCCCGACGCGAAAAAGATCCCCATCATCGCCCTGACCGCCAACGCCTTCGATGAAGACGTCCAGCGTTCCCTTCAGGCCGGCATGAACGCCCACCTCTCAAAGCCCGTCGAGCCCGACCACCTCTATCAAACTCTCGAAGAACTCATCTACGAGGCCGAGTCATGATGACACTGTCTCCCGTTCAAACGGTAACGGTTACGCGTCAGCGGAACTGTCACCGGGAGAAGCGATTCGCCGGAAAGAGCCACAGGAACGGTTTTCGCTGACTCATACTGAAGAACAGCCACAAGATATCATAACTATCCAGAACTATCTCTTACTTTTACCTTTGATCTGAAGCTGAATCAAATCTATGGATTTCATTCAGCATCAGGATCGATTCTGCCAAATAAGCATAAGATACAGGATCTTGACGTTTCATGTAGGAAAGCCGGCGATACTTCGATTTGCTGAAGTCCTGCTGCATATAAGGAATCGGATCAATGATCTGTGTAAAAATGTTGTTGGTTAAAATGCAGCTAGCGATATTCATCACGCGGCAGGCTTGTTCTGAACTGACAGCAAGCTGATAATGCGGTGCGAGCACATGTGTACCAATCTTTTGAATACCTTTCAGAAAATACGGAAATTCATCAGGAGCATTAAACCCTTTCCCAATAATACAGGCAGCAGACTCGATAATATCCTCCAACACGTCTTCCCGTGTGATATCCCTATCACGATAACCGATTTCTTCTTTGACAACCTTGTTGAAAGTTTCAGCCGTATTGCTGAAGTTCTCCGCAATATCAGTCAATGACGCGATATCAAAAAGCTGTTTGATAATCTCCATCTCTTTATCAATACCAAAAGGAACACCTGTTGTATGAGGCGCAAAAGCGGTCAGTTTCTCACCAAGAATACAATCAGGTGAAGGGATGTTTACTGTGACAGGAGCACCTTCTGTGACCAGCAGGTCATTTTTTATCTCCCGTTGTTCTGTGGCAGGATAAACACTTTCTGCGAATACCACGTCAAGCAGGATATAAAACAACTCATTTCGGAGCGGTGAATGATAAATAAATTTGAAATGCCGCTTTTCGATCTTGTTTTTTCCGATTCGCCGGTCTTCGGTATAGGACAAGAACGGAAATATCTTTGCAGCTTCTTCGATATAATGGTCAACATCAATTCCCGGATCAACCATAATATCAATATCCGTTGACAGCCGTAAAGGATGATCGAACATCAGCATAAGGGATGAGCCGCCTTTAAAAATGAAGGGCATTCCGACACAAGTAATAGCTTCCAGCAGTCCCATGGCATACAATACCCGTTCCAGAAGTCCCGGATCCTTCCTGTATTTCTCTCTCAAATTATCTGAATATTCTTTTGAATAAACGATCTTTGAAATCATTCCGCAGCTCCTGATCCTTCCGCTGTCAGATGGATGGATGTCTGATTGCGGATGAAATCACGAATAGTCTGTTCCAGATTCCTGCGCCGTGCATATCTGAACATCCGTGTTTCATCTACATGATACTTCTGAAAAACATCTTCAAAAACAGCCCTGTATTCGCTTTTTTCGATCAAAGCGCCTGAAATCTTTTTTGAAAAAAGATCAACCAGTATTTTTTCGATAGTGCACTCATGATCAAAATCGGGTTTAGGTGCTTCAGTGATAAGTCTTTGAACGATGATATCTGTTTCAGGCCCTCGCTGCCGATAGAAATATTCCTCATCCGGTGAGTACATCGCATATGGATATTGTTCATGAAGAAGTTCATAAACACTGTCCATCAGCATTTTTTCAATATCCACAAAAATCACATTTTTCGCGATTTGATGGTTGACAAAATCATTCAATTGGATCAATTCCCACATCTGGAATGCAGCATTCGGGAAGAATTCTGTAACAAGCTTCTCAATCCGGACATAATCATCTGAATGAGGGTACTGATATTTTTTCCGGGGTTCTATATTTTCAGACGGGAGCATATATCGGCCATAACCGACTGATAGAATATCCCCTTTTTCAATAAGTGTATGAAGCATCCAGCTGATCGATGTTTCGGTAGTTTCCGGTGCAAATGCACGCACTCCGTCACGAAAATCCTGCTTTCGAAATATCGTTCCCGGCGTAAATTGCTGAATAATGTTGTCTGTGATCATGAGTTTCCACCTATATTCCGGCAAATATTTATTTTATTGCCGATTTATAGTAATTATACTGTACCTTCATTATATTGACTATAATTCGGCAAATTTTATTTTTATTGACGAAGTATAGTTTTTTCTTATACTGAGGTAAATATTTCGTATTACATTGTTTGCAAATATATCTTGTCCATAAAATGTTTCTCATTATGCAGCGTATATAAAAAGATTCAGAGAGAGTGGCACAGATTGCCTTTATAATATATGCAACGTATTTATTCATACGAGACCGGGGCATAATGTGACGGGACCACCTGATACAGCTGTCTCATTCCGGTCAATTGAGGAAAACGGCTATGGAATATCTGGATATCTGTGACGAAAACGGTACGCGCACCGGGGAGACGGTCGCGCGGGATATCGCTCACCGGGACGGGATCCTGCATCAGACGGCCCATGTCTGGGTCATCCGCCGCGCGGGGGACAGTGTACAGGTCCTGCTCCAGAAACGAAGCATGGAGAAAGATTCGTTTCCCGGCTTGTATGATACTTCCTCCGCCGGACATATCCCTGCAGGTTCGGAGCCGCTGGAGTCGGCGCTGCGGGAGTTTTATGAGGAACTTGGGATCCGCGCGGAACCGGAACAGTTGACTTACGCCGGAAGTTTCCGGGTCCGGTATGAGAAAGAATTCCACGGCAGGATCTTCCGGGATAACGAGATCGCCCGGGTCTATGTTTATCAGGAACCGGTGGATATCAGTGAACTGAAGCTGCAGCAGTCCGAGGTGGATGAAGTGCGCTGGTTCGATCTGGAAGAAGTTGTCTCGGAAATAAAAGTCACCCGCAGCCGCTTCTGCGTCCCCTCCGGAGGACTGGAAGTCCTGCAAAACTTTCTGCACAAATGAAAGATGAGGGAAGACCGGGGACGGTTAACTCGAGGCGAAGGCCGAGAGGAACCGTCCCCATCTTTGAATATATTAACTGAAACTCGACAGTTATACATACGAAATATATATCATCAGAATAAATAACCTTGACTGCATGAAAAATATACTTCCGGAATACGATGCTGAGCAGAGCCAAGGAGCAATTTTATTATGCGGACCGATCGGTGTCGGTTTCGCCTGACTCGCCTGCGGGTCAGTGGAACCGACTCCTCCAACGTCTGCCGGCAATCTGCAGGCTGTTCCACCGATCACCACTTATGCTGATATGCCGGTTTTTGAACCATCTACTGTCTGCCCGTTTTTTCAGCCGGAAGATGTTAGCGGATTTCTGCAAAGCAGGGTGAGCATTTCTGCCCGGCAGACGTTAGTGGGGTCTGTTCTGCTGACTCAGCAAGCTGAGTCAGTCAAAACCGACCCCGACCATTCCCGAAAAATGAAAGGACGACCGGGGACGGTTAACATGAGGCGCTTTGCCGCCGAATAGAACCGTCCTGAAGCTTTCGGAAAGTTATGCATAGCGTATTGTGCCGCGGGGATGATGAAAAGTTGGAATGGATACGCCGGGCATACTTCTCCGAAAACTTGAGGACGGTTCCCGCTCGGCCTTCGCCTCGGGAGAACCGTCCCTTTCCTGCCGAAATAATAACAGCGGGGACAGCCGCGATCCGCGAACTGTCCCCGCTGTGTTGTTACTGACTCAGAAGATCATTCGAAATCAGCGATGTTGGAAGCGTCGATCCAGGTGTTGGTGGTGATCAGGATGTTGGTTTCCAGTTCTTCACCCTTCAGCAGCAGGACAGCCGCGTTCAGGCCGTTGGCAGCCATTTCGCCGCCGTTCTGGGAGACGGTACCGGTGATGCGGCCGTCTTTGATGGCTTCGAAGCCGTCGGGAGTGCCGTCAACGCCGGTGATGACGATGCCGCTGTTCGGACCGGCAGCGTTGCCGGCGCCGATGGCCATACCGTCGTTCTCCGCGACGATGGCGTCGAATTCATAGGCGCTCAGCCAGCTCTCGACAGTGGTCTGGGCACTGGCAGTGTCCCAGCCGCAGTCGGCGGGATCTACGACCTGGACCATGTCAGGGTACTTGGCCAGGATGTTGTTGTAGCCTTCCAGACGCTGCAGACCGCCGGAGTCACCGGAGGGGCCGGTCAGGATGGCGATGTTGCCCTTGCCGCCCAGCAGATCGGCAACAGCCTGCATTTCGGATTCACCGGCGGTGACGTTGTCGCCGTAGGAGACCGCTGCGATGCCGTAGCTTTCCCAGTCTGTGCAGGCGGAGATGATGTTGATGACGATCATGCCTTCATTGGCAGCTTCCTGGGAAACAGCGCCCAGCGCATCCGGATTCACCGGTTCATACAGGACAGCGTCATATTCGCCGATGGCCTGTTCGATCTGGCTGATCTGGGTTGCCGCGTCGGATTCGGAGCTCAGGATGGTCAGTTCACAGCCAAGCTCTTCAGCCGCGGCAACGGCAGCGTTATAAACGCCGTTCTGGAACGCGTTGTTTCTGTGCTGCTGGAGCAGGAGGATCTTGTAACCTTTACCGGCGCCTTCACCCGCGCGAAGAACACCGTTTTCCATTTTCGCTGCGGAGGCAGCGCCGGTCAGCATGGCGATGACCAGAATGACCGCGATAACGAGAGAGAATTTTTTCATTTACTTACTCCTTATAAATATAAAATGATTTTATGTAAAAGAAAGTCTGAAGAACTGAATTTATCAGGCCTTCTGGTTCTTTCTCTTGACATCGATGAGGACGGCCGCGACGATGATGATACCTTTGATGATCTTCTGCCAGTAAGCGGAGACACCCAGGATATCGAGGCCGTTGGCAATAACGGTGATCAGCAGTGTGCCGATGACAACGCCCAGAGGCTTGCCGACACCGCCGGACATGGAAACGCCGCCGACAACACAGGCGGTAATGGCGTCCATTTCATAGCTTTCACCCGCGGTCGGCTGGCCGATGGTGACACGGGATGTCATCAGGAAGCCGCACAGCCCCGCCAGCAGCCCGGCAATGGCGAAGGTGGACACACGGATGAAATTCGTATTGATACCGGAAACGTTCGCCGCCTGCAGGTTGCCGCCGCAGGAATAGACCCGCCGGCCGTAAACTGTCTTGTTGGCGACGAAAGAACAGATGATGATGACGACGATGGTGAATACGGCAATGGTGGGAATGCCCAGGATCTTTCCCGCGGCCAGGGCCCGATAATTTTCGCTGAGGCCGGTGACCGGATTGCCGCTGCAGGCCAGCAGCGCCAGACCGCGGACCGCGGTCTGGGTACCCAGGGTCATGATGAACGGCGGGAGATCGCCGTAAGCGATGCCGACACCGTTGATAATACCGACACACAGGCCGGCCAGCATCGCCACGAACGCGGGCACGATCAGCGGTACCTGTCCTTTGCCCAGCAAAGCGGCCAGGATGCCGGAAAAAGCGAGCGTGGACCCTACGGACATATCAAACGCCCCGGAGATGATGACAAACATCATACCGAAGGCGAGGATCCCGTTGATGGAGGCCTGCTTCATAATGTTCGTCAGGTTTCGCGGACCGATGAAGCTGGGTTTCATGATCGCCAGAATGGCAACGAGCACGATAAAGATGATAAAGATGAAATATTCACTGATCAGTGAGCCGATTTTTCTTTTGTTTTCCATATTTCCTCCGTTACCCATTAAACTGCGATATCCGAAGCAAGCCGCATGATCGTTTCCTGCGAGAACTGGTCACGGCTGATCTCACCGGCGAAATGCCCTTCCGCCATAACGGCGATCCGGTCACAGACCCCCATCAATTCGGGAATTTCTGATGAAATGAGGATCACAGCCTTCCCCTGCTGAACGAGACTGCCGATCAGCAGATAAATATCGCGTTTGGCACCTACATCGATGCCGCGGGTCGGTTCATCCATGATGATAATATCCGGATCATTCAGCAGCCATTTGGAGATGACCACCTTCTGCTGGTTGCCGCCGGAGAGATTGCCGACGATCTGGTCTGCCGATGGCGTTTTGATGTTGAGTTTGCCGATGTATTCCTCCGACAGTTTGCGGGCTTTTGAACTGCTGTAAAGGCCGTTGACCAGGGCTTTCCTGATGGCTACCATGGAAATATTATCATTGACTGTCCCCTTCAGGTTCAGCCCGGTGATCTTCCGGTCTTCCGTGATCAGCGCGACGCCTTCTTTAATGATATCTGCGGGAGAATGGACCTGGATCTTCCTGCCTTTCACAAAGATCTCGCCTGAACTCAGCCGGTACATGCCGAAGATCCCTTCCACCAGTTCACTGCGGCCGGCACCCACCAGGCCGCCGATGCCGAGGATCTCACCCTTCCGGACAGAGATGCTCACATCCCGGACCTTTTTATCTTCACGGGTGATGTTCTTCGCTTCAAAGACCGTATCTCCGATCTCCGCTTCCAGCTTCGGGAAAACATCGGTGATCTCACGCCCGACCATCATCTTGATCAGCGCCGCTTCATCCAGTTCGCTGGTTTTGCCGCTGCCGATATACTGTCCGTCCCGGTATACGGTGATGGAATCGCAGATCGCGAAGATCTCATCCATCCGGTGGGAGATGTAGATGATCGCGACGCCCTGATCCCTGAGCCGGCGGATATGTCCGAACAGCAGCTCAACTTCCCGGTCCGTAATGGCGGCGGTGGGCTCATCCATGATGATGACTTTCGCGTTGACGCTGATGGCTTTGATGATCTCGATCAGCTGGCATTGTGCCACGGTCAGGTGCCTCAGGGTCTCCGTTGGGGAAACATGAAGGCCGCATTCCTCGATCAGCCGCTGGGCTTCCCGTATCTCCGCCTTTTTGTCCACGATCCCGTTTTTGCTGATTTCCCTGCCGACGAAAATGTTTTCGTATACCGTCATATCCAGGATCGGGTTGAGCTCCTGATGGATCATGGCGATACCCGTATCCATGGCTTCTTTGGGGTTATGCACAACATAGGGTTTCCCGTTAAACGTAATGGAACCGCCCTCATCCATGGTATAGATACCCATCAGGATCTTCATCAGGGTGGATTTTCCGGCTCCGTTTTCACCCATCAGCGCGTGCACCTCGCCCGGCCGTACCTGCAGCTGAACACGGTTCAGCGCTTTGACGCCCGGAAAAGTCTTGCTGATATTCTGCATGTCCAGAATATATTCCATTCACCCCTCCTTTCTGTTCGTTTTAATGTTTCTGTTCATTCGGGGACGGTTCGATCCTTCGGAATACGGCCGTCCCCGATACAGTGCTGCCTCAGCTCTTTATCAGCCCAGAAGCTCCCGTTCGATGCGCTCTCTGGCTTCCGGCGCCTGTTTATCCATCTTTTCCGGGAAACCGAAATAGGATACGCACGCGATGTTGTCGCCGCCGGCCTTCGGGGCATCCGGTTTCAGCTGTTTGTTCGCGAAATCCATCTCGCGCAGTGTCTCAAAAATGCCGTCGAAGTCTACTTCGCCTTCACCCATGGCGGTATGCTGGTGGATCGTCACATCCGCCCGCCCGCGGCCGTTGAGCCACGGCGGATTGAGGATGTAACGGCAGTCCTTCGTCTGGTTCCAGGTATCGGCGAAGAGCACATGGGTCAGTTCATCGCCCGCGTATTTCAGCATATGGCGGACATCGCCCTTGCCCTGGTCATAGAAGAAACCGTGGGACGCGCTGTAGACATAGCCCAGGTTCGGGGAGCGGAAGGATTTGACCAGGTCGCAGGTCTCATCGTTCAGCTCACAGAAGTCGTAAGGATGTGACTGGATCTCCACGCGCAGCCCCTCTTTTTCAATGATCGGCAGCAGCTCTTCCATGGAACGGAACCACATCCCGTTGCAGATCTCGGCCTGGTTGGGATCGCCGGACAATTCGGTGTTGATCACAGGAACGCCCATATCCACAGCGATCTGGATCATACGCTTCCAGTTGGCGACCGCGTGCTGTCGCTGTTCTTCGGTAGGCCCGGACCAGCGGTAAACCACGATAAAGGAAGAGATCTGCACACCGGTCTCTTTCAGGGCTTTGCGGTATTCGGCTTCACATTCTTTCGAGAACAGCGGATGTTTATAGAAAGGATTGATCCGCGGGTGCGGCGACTGTTCAATATATTTGTACCCCCAGTCCGCCACCTTGTGGACCATATCCGTGATGCTCATCTGTTTTGCCAGTACATCGACGTCAAACGCTATTTTCATGGAAATTCTCCTTATTTATTATTACTTATCCGAAATACATTGTAACAACTTGTAATTGTTTACAATTTTACTGTAAATCAGTTTATTTGTCTATAGACAAAAAACCAAAATTTTATGAATGATCAAAATCCTGCCATTCACGGGTGCGCTGTCAGAAGCTTTTCTGCGGAAATGCTCCCTATCCGACTTCGCCGGACATCACCCTTCCCCTTCTGAACCCGATGCCGCTGTCTCTCTTATAACCTTCTCCTTTATTTATAAAACTCAGGCTGACCGACGCTCCGGACCTTTACGATATCCCCCGTCTCCTGGGCTTTGATAAGCGCGTCGGCGGTAACCGCAGCGAGATAACCGTCCCATGTGTTGGGACCTTCGATGATCCCGGCAGCCGCGCAGTCGACCCAGTTCTGTATCTCTTCATCATACGCGTCTTTGAAAAGGTCGTAGCATTCCATCGTCACCGGGGTTGAATTCGATCCGGAAGTCTTGACGGATAGTGCCATCGGGGTTCCCATTGTCAGCGCTCCTTTTTCACAAACAACTTCGCAGTTGATATCGTAACCGAAAAGACAATTCACAAAAACTTCCAGATCGACCGTCACGCCGGTTTTCGTCTTCATGATCATGATATGGGGATCGCGGCATTTGTCATGAATAAAACCTGTCTGCTTTGGGGTGATGACCTGAACCGTATCAAAATCATCATTGACCATCCAGTGGAACAGATCGATTTCGTGGATCGCTGTATCATGCACGGTCATAGGGGTGATATAGCTTTCCGGAACAGACGGATTGCGGTGAGTGCAATGGATGATCAAAGGCTCTCCGTATTCACCGGTCATGACAGCATTTTTTATTTGGATATAGCCTTTATGATACCGGCGCATAAATCCAAGCTGGATCAGATGTTTGCCTGAGGCAGCTTCTGCATCCATGACTGTTTTACAGTCATCGGCTGTTGTGCAGAGGGGTTTTTCACAGAAGACCCGTTTTCCTGCTTTGATCGCTTCGAGCAGGTCATCCTTATGCGCGAATCCCGGGGATACGATCATGACCGCGTCAATATCCGGGTCATTGATCAGATCTTTTCCGTTCGTGTATACCTTACAGCCTTTCCCGGCAATTTCAGCAGCCTTCCGTGCTCCTTCTTCAAAAACGTCAGAAACAGCCGCTACTTCAGCTCCCCTGGTTTTGTTTGTGATCCTGTCGATATGGCTCCTGCCCATCGCTCCGCATCCGATAACACCTATCCGCAACATAATATTCCCCTTTCATAATGATATCCTGCCGAACAGGTAATTCATGAATTATTCTCTGCACCTGAATAGATTTTATCGCCGGATCATTTGAAAAAATAGAATGAAACGTATGACGAATAGCACAAAACGAATATAATTTCAAAGTAAGGAGCGTCATTTTTATGGCAGGATTGTACCTGGATTTTCCGCTGACAAACGGTTCGCGAATTTGTGTTCAGCGGCATGAAGACCGCATGCATATGCCGAATATGCGTGCGGATGGCATCGTTCCGGAACATGCTCACGAATTCTATGAGATCGTCCTGATCATGCGAAACAGCTGCCGTCATATATATCAGCAGGATGAAACGACACTGATACCCGGTGATCTGTTCATTATTCCTCCGCACCGTTCCCATTCGCTGCATTTTACGGAAGATGTGCTTTATTACAACTGCCAGTTTTTTGCGGATTCAGTTCCCGGTGAATGGATGGAGGAACTGCAATCACTGACCTATGACCGGCTGAAAACCAATGTCAGCGGTCCTGCTGATCTTTTTTTCAGTATAGACCGTCAGGGGATCCTGCATTTGAATTCCGAAGAAGCCGGTGAGACCGTAAAAATACTCGAACTGATCCTTAAGGAACAAATCAGCACGGTATCCGACAGCGAACGGATGAAACGGATCCTTCTCAGCCTGCTGTTGGCTCGGATCAAAAGGATCCGTGATCAGCGTTTTCTCATGAACAGCGGCGATTCCCGGGATTGGAAAGAAAAAATCGTTCATGAAACTTTGGCTGCATTCGAAAAAGGACTGGATCAGGATTGGGATATGGATAAGCTTGCCGCCGGGTATAATCTCTCAACCGGATATTTTCGCAGCATATTCAGAGAGGTGACCGGTATGCCCCCGCGTCAATTTCTGAACCGGATCAGGATCAACCGCGCCATCGATATGATCCAGCATCAGGGATCATCCATTTTTGATGCTTCCTCTTCGATCGGTATTCATGATCTCAATTACTTTTCACGCTTATGCCGGCAATTGACCGGATATCCGCCAACCCACTTTCGATAATGAGGGATTGGGACAGTAGGGACGGTTCCCGGTGTCCCGCTTTTCGATCACTTGACGATGAATATGTACAGAAAAAACGATCATGGTCCGGAGGGCAGACATGCTGTCCTGATCCCATACCTTCTCGAAGATGCCGAACCGCATGACAGCATCCTTATCTTTCCCGGCGGGGGATATGACCATGTGTCGCTCCAAAAGGAAGGGGAGGCGGTCGCGGCGGCGGTTAACGGACAGCATCTGAACGCCTTCGTCCTTGATTACCGGGTAAAGCCTTTCGCATTTCGGGAGATACTCTCAGACGCGGTATGGGCAGTCAGGCGTGTGCAGTCTGAAGGCAGAAAAGGGTCTGTTGGGAAGAAACTGGCTGTGATGGGTTTTTCCGCCGGCGGGCATCTGGCTTTGACGGAAACGGAACACCGGACAGAGGGGATGACCGGTGAGAGCGGCCTGTCATATGAAAGCGGCAGGCCGGACGCACTGATCCTGTGTTATCCGGTGGTCACCTTTACGGGACCTTTCGCGCACAAGAACAGCAGAAATAACTTTCTGGGCTTTGGAAACGAACCTGACGCGGAACAGGATGATCTGCTGTGTGAAATGTTTTCAGCCGAAAAACATGTCGGGCCGGATTTTCCCCCGGCTTTTCTCTGGCACTGTGAAGGGGACGCCTCCGTTCCCGCGGAAAACAGTCTCCTGCTCAAAAATGCCCTGGATGCCGCGGGCATCACAAATCAGCTGATCCTGTATCCCGGCGGAAGCCACGGATTGGGACTGGCTTCCGGAGATGAAGTCATAAGCACCTGGTTCCCCGAATGTATCGCGTGGCTGCG
This sequence comes from Flexilinea sp., assembly GCA_036723985.1. Lineage (GTDB taxonomy): Bacteria > Chloroflexota > Anaerolineae > Anaerolineales > Anaerolineaceae > Flexilinea. Next base: position 22,899 of record DAIMGK010000021.1, on the reverse strand, counting down.
CGGGCAGGGCTTCCACTGACCCGGGATGCGATACAGCCGCCGACCGATTAATCCCCCCGCAGCCTGTGGGCTTCCTCCAGGATCCTTTCCGCCCAGAGCGGATCGGGACCGGTCACACGGAGAACACGAAAACCGTACAGCTTTCCGTTTTGCACAACAACTTCCTCGTCGTCGATATGCAGGCCGATCCGGTAGTAATTAGGCATTTTCGCGGGCAGCCGGTCTTTTTTGTCCCTCTGTACTTCTTTATCATGCCTGGTGCCGTTGACGATCCTGTCAAAACTCACATGATAATGCAGGAAGAGCCACCGGATGTAGCGTTCCCTGCGGTAGGAAGAGGTATAGACCCAGACTTTAAATTTCTCTTCCCTCAAGCGGTGGATCAGGTCCACGGTGCCCTTCCGCACCCGGTCCGGATAGAGATGACTGAACGGAAAGCGAAGAGGCGGTTCAGTCTCGATCGTAACCGGATCAACAAAAAGCACTCCGTCTAAATCAAAAGAAATGATCATATTCCATCCTTTCCCCTTTTACTCTCCCAAATCCGGATCCATAAATATTTCATGAAAAAAGCCCGGCCACCAACTAATAACTAATAACTAATGACTATTGATAAGTTAAAGTTCCTTCAGCTTCCGGACGATCGTGATCACCTCATGTGCCCAGGTTTCGTCCTTCGCAGGAATATCGATCATTTCAAAATTCTTCGTATCGGAACGGATCCAGGAAACCGAATCCATATCAATGTTCAGCGTAACGCGGTACTTCTTCGCCATCAGTTCTTTTACACTGCTCATACCGTGCCGTCCTGAGGAATCCATGCGGTTATATCCGTTGATGATCCCCTCGACGCCGATGCGGTAAAGCCGGAACATGTATTTCAGGTAATCGCTTGAAACATAGCCTGCGGTATAGAACCAGACGTCATAACCGGCTTCATGCAGCGCGTACACCAGGCCGGGGATCCCCAGGCGGATGCGTTCCCGGAAGATCCTGCTGAAGGGGAAAATAAGCTTTTTTTCCGCCGGCTCGTCATCGTTCCGGCAGAACACAACATCGTCCAGATTGATGCTGGCCCTTTTGGTCCGGTCGGTCTTTTCCATAGATCCGATGATATCGGATTCATGGGTCAGATTGGTCACCTGGACAGGAACTTTCTCCACATCCAGCATTAAGGAGGCGGCCCAGCGATGATGGCCGTTGAGGAGCATATATCCGTCGGGACGTATTTTTTCAACCATCAGAGGTTCATCAAACAGTTCCATACTGTGCTCCATGTGGAAGGTGATCTCTTTGAGATATTTGGCGATGACCGCATCATTCGGCCCGACATTCTCATGACAAAATTCATCACCGGGGTTGGGATGAAGTTTTTTCGGGGAAGAATTGCGGACGAATATCTGCTCCAAAAGACTCGCTCTGACGGGCACATAGATCCCGTCATATTTTTTCATCTCTTCTCTTACATATTCTTTGATATTGATCATCTCAGGTCCCTCCTTGATTCGAACCGCGCGTCCCGGCCGGCGCTCTTACTTTATTGTACCGAATATTCTGACCGGCGGGGTTTTTTCTTGTACGAAAATACCGCTGTATCAGGTGTTTCCGGTACGGATCACCGCTGATAAACATCATCAAGTGTGATCAGTTTTATTCTCTTCCGATCAGATAATTCATGAAGCCCTTTCGTAAAACCGGATCTTGAGAAGAGATAATAAAAACATTCGTCATTCGCATTCGTAAAAACAGAAGCATAATCCTGTATTAATTCCAGTTCATCGGTCCCTGTTTTTTCATTGCGGTATTTACAGGAACCGACAATATATTTTCGTCCGTTTACTTTGTTATTTCCACGTATATCGGCAGCGACAATATCCAGTTGGACATCTTTCTTTCGTATGGGATGGCTCCCCCACCATTCACCGATCTCACCGATCACAAAAGGCAATCCCTCCGCGTATCTGCACAGATACTGCCTGCAGATCTCTTCAAAAATCATGCCCATATAATCCGAGAGCCGGCTGCCTATGACCGCGTCATAAGCCCGGGAGATCGTCCCGTTTTGGATCGGGAGGATATTTCCCGGGATAAATCGGTACCAGAAACGGAAAAAATTATCACTGATCCGATACAGCTTTTTCCGCTTTGTTTTATCCACCACAGGTTCGATTTTTGACACGATCCCCAATTCAGACAAAACCTTGATATAGCTGAGGCAGGCTGATGATTCAAGCCCCACAGCGCTGCTGATTTCGCTGAGTTTGGCGGAACCGTTGGCAATCGCGGTGATGATCGAATTATAGATTGCCGGCTCCCTTAATTCCTGTTTCAAAAGATTTTCAGGCTCCTCATAAAGATAGGAATACGGTGCAAGAAGGTTATTCAACAGAGCGTCTTTAATTCCGTTCTGAACATCAAGCTTGTTGATATAATGGGGAATTCCTCCGGTGATGCCGTAAATAAGTGCGTTTGTTTCCGCGGACAATTCCGGGTGAAACTTTGCCGCATCTAAATAAGTCATTGGCTCGATTTTCATTTGTAAGGTCCGTCTGCCGAATAAAGGACTTTTTTCGCTCAGGACATTTTTTTCCATAAAACTCATTGATGAACCGCATAGAATGACAAACAGTCCGCTGTTTTGCCAGTCGTGGTCAAGCAGATGCTGCAGTCTTGACGGAATGGATTTGTCAGCTTCTGCCAAATAAGGCAGTTCATCGATCACAAAGATGAGCCGCTGCTGTTCGGTAACAATATCGGTGATTTCTGAAAAAGCGGCATCAAATGATGAATAGACCGGTGCTTCTTTTGCGCCGGGATGCCGATAAACATGAATTGCTTTTGATAAAGAAACAAGATTATCCCGTGCGTTTGCCTGTAACGCGGGGAAATAAATGGCGGGTTTATCTTTGATAAATTCCTGGATCAGCGCGGTTTTTCCGACTCTTCTGCGCCCATAAATGACGGCACATTCCAAAGAACCTTTCTCGTATCGTGTCTGTAACAGTTGTAATTCTTTTTCTCTGCACAAAAACATAACACGCTCCTCAAAACAAACAAATCATTTTATATGATCTCGTAATTTAGTATAACATGATTTAGTAAATCATAATATAGTAATTTAGCGGATAAGCAAAGAATAAATTACTGAAACCCGGCAGAAAAATTTCCGGCGTAATTGCCGAAAATAATAAGATCCCTGATATTTTTACAAAAACTGAATAAAACTCTGTAAATCGGTAATTAAATAACTTAAACTGAAAGCTAATAATACGAGAAATACGTCATAAAAAAATACCTTGACAGCCAGGAAAAATGCCTTCGAGGCTTCATGCTTCGCAGAGGCGCGGAGCATGGCATTCCGAGGGCATTTTCCCGGGCTGTCAAGGTGATTTGTTTTTGCGATATATCACGTTTTATAAACTGTCAGGTTTTCGCTCATAATAATAAAATGAATATAGCCCGTATCTATTTGTCCGCGTCTCCGCGGGATCGGCAATAAACGGAATTTACTGCCATTCCGGTTTTTGCATACCCTGTATGATGATCGAATAAGTGTGTGAACCTTATCCATGCCGGACGGGATCACCAAAGATGATCCCATCCGACGATAAATATTCACACAGCTGCCTTCAATTCGACCTAAAAGCACCTTTGTTTTCTTGCGACCTTGCACCCCTCAATATTTCCGCAATGGTAACAGATCTCGTTATCGCAGAGCCCGTCATTTTCAAAGTATGACAGGATATTATTTACCGTGGTCTCCGCGATATTGTTCAGTGCCTCCTCTGTCAGGAATGCCTGATGGGACGTGACGATCACGTTCGGCATGGAGATCAGCCGTGAGAGATGCTCGTCGTTCAGAATATGGCCGGATCGGTCCTCAAAAAAGATATCCGCCTCTTCCTCATATACATCAAGACAGGCAGCCCCGACCTTTCTTGCCTTTATCCCCTCCAGCAGGGACTCGGTATCGATAAGCGCGCCTCGTGAGGTATTGATGATCACGACGCCCTTCTTCATCTTGTCAATTGCCGCCGTATTGATCAGATGCCTGGTATCATCGGTCAGCGGGCAGTGCAGAGATATGATATCACTCCGGGCAAAGAGTTCATCCAGGGACACATAATCGATCCCGCTGTCCGCGGAGGGATAGGCGTCATAAGCGATAACATTCATCCCGAAGCCCCGGCAGATATTGATGAAGATCTTTCCGATTTTTCCGGTCCCGATAATACCGGCGGTCTTTCCGTGCAGGTCAAAACCGGTCAGCCCGTTCAGTGAGAAATTGAAATCCCGTGTCCTGTTGTATGCCTTATGGATCCGGCGTACCGACGTAAGAAGCAGCGCGGCGGCATGCTCTGCCACAGCATAAGGCGAATATGCCGGCACACGGACCACATGGAGTTTCCCGTATGCTTTTTTCACATCCACATTATTGTACCCCGCGCACCTGAGCGCGATCAAACGGACGCCGTACCCGTACAGCTTTTCAATGACCGCTTCATTGACAGTATCGTTCACAAAAACGCAGACCGCGTCACAGCCTTTTGCAAGATCCGCCGTATCCTCATTCAGTTTTGTCTCAAGAAACTTAAACTCCACGCCTTTCATGTTTCCGTAATGCTCAAAAGACGGTTTGTCATAGGCCTTGGTGTCATAAAACGCAGTTCTGATCATGATCTTACCTCCTGTATCACAATGTGTTCTTTCACGTATTATACCAAGGCCGGCAGTCATTTCTTTCTGATTTGAAAAGTTCGTTTCGATCCGGAAAGGGACATCGGAAGGGGACCGGTAACGCGTCAGCGGAACTGTCACCGTGATCAGAGATCGATGCAAGCTTCGGATGGTGACCGCCCCCATTGGATCGTTATCCTGTTCAGCTGCTGTCATATTTTATTGTCAGGGTATGATCCTGAGAGAATTTTGAGATTTTGACTTGCTTTTCTCTCATGCCGCTGTCATATTTTTTTTCGGCGGAGCATGATTCTGAGAGGATTTTGAGAGCAGCACATGCTAAAATTTTTACAAAAAATATGAAATCGTATCTGCCAGAAATAAAGGAATCATAATTGTTCGGTTACTATACCTCTATTCTCATACTGTGCTGGATCTCACTGCTTGTGATGTGTGTCCTTGTCTGTGAGAATAACCGGATCTCACATGAGAATAAACGCTATTTGTACCTGTCCTACGTGCTGATAGCGGTTTCCGCGTTTTCGGAGTGGTACGGTGTTTATCTGGATGGCCGGATTGATGTGCCGGGCTGGGTGCTGATACCGGTCAAATGTGCCGATTATATCTTTACGCCCGCAGCGGGCGGCGTCCTGGTAATGCAGATGAACCTTCATAACCGGTGGCAGAAAGTTTTAAACGCGGTCATGATCGCAAACGCGGTTTTTCAGATCATAGCCGTCCCCAACGGATGGACGGTATCCATTGACGGGCAGAACCATTATACGCACGGGCCGCTGTTCCCTGTCTATGTCGGCATATGCCTGATAATCATCGGACTGATGATCGTCCAGTTCATCCTCTATGGAAAAACATTCAAGCGGCAGAACCGGATCTCACTTTACAGCACAATGATCCTGGTCGTGACCGCGATCATCCTGCAGGTATTACCCACAGGGTACCGGACTGCCTACATCGGAATGACTTTCGGCGCGGCGTTTCTGTTTATACACCATACCGAGTTTTCTCAGCTCGCCGCGGATGAGACACTGGCTGAACAGCGCGTTCAGCTGATGCTCAGCCAGATCAAGCCTCACTTTCTCTATAACATGCTTGGCTCGATCGAAGCCCTTTGTGCACGCGATCCCGGGTCGGCAATGCTTGCCACAAGAAAATTTTCGAAATATCTGCGCGGAAATTTAAATTCGATCACCGAAGAAAATCTGATCCCTTTTGAAACGGAGCTGCAGCATACCGAGCTCTATCTCGACCTGGAGAAGATCCGTTTCGGAGACGCCCTTCAGGTGGAATACGATATTGCCGCAGACGATTTTCTGATCCCGCCGCTTTCACTGGAACCCATCGTGGAAAACGCGGTCAGGCACGGCATCCGCAAAAACGCGGATGGACGGGGGACCGTTTCAATATCCGCAAGTGAACAGACGGATTCCTTCACAATTCAGATCACTGATAACGGGCCCGGCTTCGCGGCCGAAAATACATCCGGAGATGGGAACCATATCGGTATCCGCAATGTCAGTGAACGGCTGGAGCGGATCTGCGGCGGTTCTCTCAGCATATGCCCCGGGCCCGAGAAGGGAACTGTCGTGACGATCCGTCTGCCGAAAACCGGAGAAAATGATAAATGCTGATCTACGCCATAGATGATGAACCGAATATGCTGTACCTTTTGCATCAGGCCATAGCGGAAGCAGCGCCGGAAGCGGAAATCATGGAATTTTTCCTGGCTGTGGACGCACTTGCCTGTATGAAGGAAAACAACTCATTCCCGGATGTGGTCTTTTCGGACATAATCATGCCCGGGATCAGCGGGATGGAGTTCGCGGTAAAGCTGAAAGAACTCTCACCGCGGACAAAACTGGTATTTGTCACCGGATACGATTACGCGATGGACGCTTTCCGGCTGCATGTAAACGGTTATATTCTCAAGCCTGTCGAGGGTGAACGGATCCGGGAAGAACTGGAGATCCTTTTCCCGAAGAATCCGGCTTCCGCGAACCGGCTGCAGGTACAGTGCTTCGGGACATTTGAGGTTTTCTGGCAGAATCAGCCTTTGGCTTTTTCACGGAAACTGACGAAGGAGCTGCTGGCTTTCCTTGTGGACCGGCGCGGCGCTCTATGCTCCTCGGAGGATATTATCGCGGCTTTGTGGGAGGATTCGCTTGACGTCAGGAGCGCGAAACACCGTGTATGGAATCTGACAAGCGACCTGAGAACAACGCTGAGATCTATCGGGATGGAGAACGTGCTGATCACACAGGGAAAACAGCTTGCCATCCGGATGGACCTGCTCGACTGCGATTATTACAAAATGCTGGAGGGCGATCTTTCCGTGAATAATACGTTCCGGGGCGAATACATGGAGCAGTACAGCTGGGCGGAACCGACCAAGGCAAGTCTGCTCTTCAAAAACCCGAAACCATAGGCAGCTGTTCAAAACCCGCCGGCAGGGACGGTTACTTCCCAAAGGATGGAACCGCCGCCCTTTTTCCTCACGAGATCATTCTGATCTTCAATGAACCGAAACCACAGATATTAAGGATTTATAACAATGATCGAAAAAATTAAAAATTACATGTATCCAAAAGTAGATCCCGATGTGCAGAAGCATATCGATTCGGAAGTCCTTGATAATATTTACAGGATATCCGCCGCGGTGGGGTTTTTTGAAATCATCGCGCTGATTCTCTATCTCGCGACAGTGAAACAGTATGACCGGGAGACATGGACCACTATCGGGCTTGTTTCGTTCTGCATAATCACCTGCCTCACCGGCTTTTTCATCTCCGGCCGGATGAAGAAAAATGAAAATACTCCCCATAACGCGGTGATGGGACTGAAAATCACCTATTTTATCGTCATGCTGCTCTGGACCATGCAGGTTTCTTACCGCGTTTATTTAAGAGGCGAACAGCTGCTCACTTTTTTTGCTGTGGAACTGGTTTTTGTCTGTTTTATTCCGGTGAAACCTTTATACAGTATGCTTCTTATCAGCGGGGTCTATATCGGTTTATATGCCGAGCTGTACAGCATAGACGGCGCGAAGGGGATCAATATCCTGAATTACATCGTTCTCGGGATCGTTTCGGTCATCGCGATGGTCGTCCGCTTTCATTCCCAGGTAAAAATGTCGGAAAGATCTGTTCAGCTGAAAAGAAGCAACGAGCTTTTGGAATTTTCGAGCAGGCATGATCCTTTGACGGGATTGAGAAACCGCACCGCTCTGAATGAGGATGTTTCAAGGGTCACCGGAAACCGTATTACGGCTTATATGATCGATATCAATGACTTCAAAGGGATCAATGATATTTACGGTCATGCGGCGGGGGATATTATCCTGCGTGAAACGGGTAAACACCTGGAAGCGCTGTTCCCGGGAAGCCTCTGCTATCGGTACGGCGGCGATGAATTTCTTGTGCTGGATACAAATGATAATGATTATGAGGGAAAGACATTTGCTTTTTCTTCCCCTTCGGTTCCGGACAAAGATGTTCTGCTGTGTATCGGCCGTGCCCAAGGGGCACCGGCGGATCATGATCAGCTTTTTCAACTGATCAGGGACGCGGATGCCGATATGTATGAAGTCAAGCGGAAAACGCATTCCCCCGAATTCGGAGGCCATGACCGGCGCCGGAAAGAATCGAAATGAAAGCGGGAATATGCAACACTCAGAACGAGTCAGGGGAACGAAGCGCCTGCTCCGCCCTTGTCCCGGCAGAAATTGCAGGTTTTCTGAAGCGACACGAATACCCTGACAGGGAAAAAATATCTCCGGCAAATTAGTTATATTAAATCCGGGGTAACGATTTCCGCAGTCTCTGTATAGCTCATGTCGATCCAGCCGTGTATTTCGTCAAACGGGACCGTGCCGTCCAGCAGGATGGAGACCCACTTCGGGCCTCCCATATGAAAAGCGGTAAAGAAGCCTTCCCGCTGACGCAGGATATCGGCAAGCTGGGTACTGTCCGCCTTCACGTTGAGAATGTCAGCCGTTTCATTGCCGCGCAGCCCGAGTTTGTTCCGGGAAACATCCATCACGATCCCGTACCATTTCAAATTGTCTTTATGCCGGAATACGGCATAATTCGGGTAACGGCGCCATAAATACTCGATATCACTCCCGTATTTGCGCCGGACATAGCTGAAGACTTCTTCCCTGAATGATGAGGCGGACATGGTCAAGCCCCTCCGAAATACCCGATCTGTTTTTCAAGATACCGGCGTCTGCTGACCGTCGGGTAATTCTCCACGATTTTCCTGTAACAGGGACAGTCGCTGCCGTGATCGCAGATGATCCCGCAGGCCTGCAGGTGGGAATAGATCGTGACAGTGCCGAGAAATTTGAACCCCCGCTTCTTCAGATCTTTGCTGATCTTATCCGATAATCCGTTGCTCACAGGGATATAGCCATCCTGATGCTTATTGTACAGGATCGTCTTCCCGCCGGAATACGCCCACAGGTATTCAGAAAAGGTCCCGAACTCTTCCCGTATCTTCCGGAAACACCGCGCGTTGCTGATCACCGCCTCGATCTTTCTTCGGGACCGGATCATACCTTCCGTATTCATGATCCGCTCAATATCGGTTTCACCGTATGCCGCGATCCGGTCATACTCGAAGTTATCGAAGCAGGAACGGAAGATCTCCCGCTTTTGGATCATCATGTTCCAGTTCAGCCCGCACTGCATGACTTCCATCATGAGGAATTCAAACTGCCCCCGGTCATCATGCAGCGGTATGCCCCATTCGGTATCGTGATAGCGGATATTCAGTTCAGACGTCGTGTCCCAATTACAGTAAGCCATATTTCCTTCCCGTCAATCGTTTATTGTAACTGCTATTCAGTACGAGTCAAGAGTGCAAACCGTCCGCTCCAAACCGGACTCCGGTGATGAGATATTCCGATCGTACGATGGAATTCTGAACATTCCGGGATCTTTCTGTTAAGGAACTAAATTCGTATTTGTCTTTCGTATGCGGATCAGCATGCTTCGCATGGTGCGGAAACATATATTCGTGTATTTGGAAAAGCGAGAGCCGTATAGAATCTCTTCGCTGAATTATGAATTGGCTCTCGAGCTTCCCCCCCGCACCTGATTTCCGGGGCTGTAAACCTGTCCCGGAGTGCGGACTTCGTCCTGTCGGATTCGGGACGGGATCTTCGCCCCTCATACCCACTCTTAATTGATATCAGGCTCTTTATATGACACACACGCATTCACATTGGTCACCTTTTATTTATGGACAGTGGCCGGTGAAAAACAGATTTCATTAGACACTGAGACAGGAAAAAGCTGAAATCGGTAATTTTCAGACAATCTTTGTTTAATTTTTACAAAAATATAATTGTTGCGGATATAATTAAAAGCTGCAGCAGTCAACGGACAGCAGTCAGTGAATCGCGCCATGCGGATTTCATCCACCCACTGACCGCTGACTGCCGGCCACTTCACACTAATTACTGAGGACTGACACCATGATCGCCATGATATTGAAAATGTCGGCCGTAGCCGCGTTATATGTGGTACTGACCGTGATTTTATGGAAACACTTCGGTGAAAAAAAATTCAGCACCGGAGAGATCTGCTTTATCGGTGTGATCTATGGGATCTGTTCCATCCTTTCCACACATTTCGCCATTGATTACGGCCACATGCTGCTGAATATACGGGATGCCGGCCCGCTGGCGGCAGGGCTCTTCTTTCATCCTGCAGCCGGTGTGATCGCCGGCCTGATCGGCGGGATCGAACGTTATATCGCCGGCACATATTGGAACATCGGCTCCTATACCCGGATCGCCTGCAGCATCTCCACCTGCCTTGCCGGTTTCGTCGCCATGTTTATGAGTATCTTCATTTTCAAACGGAAACGGCCGGATCCGGCTTACGCCTTTTTCATGGGCGCAGTCATGGAAGTGTTCCACATGTATGTGGTACTCATCACTCACCGCGATGATATGAAAATGGCTTATTATGTGGTGAAGATCTGCTCCATTCCGATGATCACCTTCACGGGGCTCGCGCTGGCGGCTTCCGCCGCGGCGCTGAAAACGATGAACGGCGAGCTGGGCAACCCTTTAAAGCTTCAGCGTGAGGAAATATCTCTGTCCAAACGGTTCCATATGGGCCTTTTCGGCGCGATCCTTCTCCTTTTTCTGGGCAACTTTTCTTTACTCTATATGATCAAAACCCAGACCGCCGTCCAGAGCGCCCATGTTACCATCAGCGAGGCCTCCGCGGCTGTCCGTGATACCTATATCGATATTCAGAACACACAAAGCGGCACGGTACGGTACGCTTCCAGAAAAGCGCTTTCCAATGTCAGGGCAATCACAAAAACCATCGAACAGGTCGGCGGTTTCCGCAAAGTGAGCTCGGAATTTCTGGAAGATATGCGGCAGATCTTTGATCTGAAAGCGATCTGCCTGCTTTCAAACGGGGGAGGGCTGGTCTACTTTGCCGGAGATGTGTCCGTTTCATCGGAAATCTACAGTGAACTGATCAATGGGACAGAGAATGAAATGATCTTCAATATGCCCAACGGCATGGTCGCCGCGGGAGCCAAATGCGCCGACGGGATCGTTCAGATCGTGGTCGATCCTTCCGAACTGCAGAATTCCATCCATCTGTCAAACCTGAATGATTCGCTGTCGTATTACCACATCGGCAGCGAGGGTTCCCTGGATATCGTGAAGGATCCCGGATCCATCATCGCCGGCACCCATCAGGGCAGTGTACTGACGGAAGAGGAATGGGTCGCTGTCCAAAAGGAAAACAAAGACACATTTTTTAACATGATGGTTTTCGGCAGGGAATCCATGTGCCTGACGAAAGATGTCGAAGAAGGAGTCACCCTGCTGGCGCTGATGCCGCTTGAGGAGGTTTATTCCGACCGGGATATGACCATTCTCGAGGATGCCATGGCTGATATCCTTCTGCTGACGGTGGTATTCGTGACGATATCCTTCCTTGTGGACCGTATCGTGGTCAGCGATCTGACAAAAATCAATACCTCCCTTGATAAAATCACCAACGGTGAACTGAACGAAACCGTTTCCGTAAGGAATTCCATAGAGTTTGCCGCCCTTTCCGACGGTATCAATACAACTGTAGACGCGCTGAAGGGCTATATCGAGGACGCGAAAAAACGCATCGAAAAAGAACTGGAATTCGCCCGGGTCATCCAGGCGTCGGCACTGCCCCGGAATTTCACCTTCCCCCGGGATGATTTTGAAATTTACGCCCTCATGGATCCCGCGAAAGAGGTGGGCGGCGATTTCTATGACTTCTTCTTCATCGATCACGATAAACTGGTGATGGTGATCGCGGATGTTGCGGGGAAAGGGATCCCCGCGTCGCTCTTCATGATGCGCAGCGAGACCGCCGTCCGCTCCTATGCGCAATCCGGCCTGGGACCCGCGGAGATCCTGTTCAAAGCGAACAATACGCTGTGTGAAGGAAATGACGCGGAAATGTTCGTCACCGTCTGGGTCGGCATCATCGACCTGGAGACCGGCCTGATGCAGTGTGCCAACGCGGGACATGAATATCCGGCGATCATGCGGGCAGGCGGCAGCTATGAGCTGTTCAAAGACAAGCACTCCCTACCGCTGGCTGCGATGGAGAACACGCGTACAAAGGCGTACGAGATCCAATTAAATCCCGGTGACAGGCTTTTCGTATATACAGATGGTGTTCCCGAGGCGATCAACGAACAGGTCGAGGAATACGGCCCGGAACGTATGCTGCAAAAACTGAACGATTTCCGTGACCTTCCCATGTCGGAGATGCTCCCCGCCCTCCGGCAGGATATCAGCGACTTTGCCGGCAAAGCCGAACAGTTCGACGACATCACCATGCTGGGCTTTTTCTATAAAGGGGAGCAACCGTCCCCGACGGAAGACGGAGACTGATCCTCCCGGGCGAAGCTCACGCCATACAGTGCAGGCTTATCGCACCGCGAAATGTCCCCACTGTCCCGGGCTGCCCTGCAGACAGGAACGGGGAAGTTCAGGCAAAACAGCCGGCAGAACAGGCTTCCCTGCCTCATAGGAATGTCCCTTAAACACATGTCCTGAATCGTAACAAAAGGTCCATATTATTAAACATCACCCGGATCTGTTTTCTTCAGCTCAATCCTGAGCAGAGAGAACAGATCCGGGTGATCTCATTTTTCTCCCCGGGGACAGGTACGCCTGGCCGATCCGGCTGCAGCATAACCGTAATACCCGGAAAGGATACAGCCGGTCTAATAACGTTCGTAACAGGAAATAAGGTCGATCATATTCAATACTGATTCCATAGTAAGGCCTGACATACTGAGAGTCACAAACCGGTCCCCGGCTTTTCTGAGCAGTGAATAATAAAGCATATCTACTCCGGATACATGTAAGCTATATGCCATGATGTCCCATTCGTTTCCGCAAAACTCTACTGTATCCTGCTCAATATCGATATCGCCAAATACTTTTTGCGCCTGGCTGATGCTTAAATCGATATACTGATTCTGCGTCATTCCTGACAGCATGGGTTTTTCCGCCATAACGAAGATCGTAGATCCTTCAGCAGGATTTGTCGCCAGCATATCATATACCTGTGTGATATTTGAAATATCCAGCATGCTTTTTGCGTTCTCGGAATCCATGATGACATCCGCTCCGATTGCCATCATTTGCCTGATCTCATCATCGGTGGCCATCACAAAGTTTTCATTAAGATCGATACGGATCCCCAGGCTTTCATTGATATAAAGCGAATTAGTCCGGATCCCCTGTACAAACTCATCTTCCGCGAAACAATTCACACAGATCAAAAGCGCGGCGATAAGTGAAGCGAATAAAAGTAAAAACCTTTTACGGGACATAAAGAAACTCCTTCCTTTTCTACGGAAATCAAAAATTCAGATACAAACATTATTTTAACACAGATTATTGGGACAGCGGTGACAGTTCCCGTTGCCCCGCCCTCACCCTCTCAAAAATAAGAGTTCAGTATGTATTTGCCCTCCGCATGCGGGATAGTTTGGTTCGCAAGGTGCGGGAGGTGTATTCGTGTGTTTGTAAAAGCGAGGACCGTAAGGAACCGCCGCGCTGATTTATGCGTCGTCTCCCGAGCTTCGCCCCCTTTGGAGGCTGTACCCGACTGCTCCGACCTCTGTCCCGAGGTGCAGACTTCACTCGATCTGGATCCGGAGAGGTATGCCTGTCGTATGATACCGGGCTGATGTATGAAGTCCGGAAGGGAACGATCAGCAGACGTGCAATAAACTCTGAACCCAGGCAATAATCAGAAATATTCAAATATTGACAGAAAAAAATTCCTGAATATAATTTAAATACGTTGGGCTAACAAATGCCCTTTCAATCTTAAAGGAGGAGTTTTCCTATGCGTAAGTTTTTTGTTTTACTTATGTCCCTGTGCATGGTCATGGGACTCGTCAGCGCTGTTGCAGCTGAAGGCAATCTCGTCGGCTATACTTGTATGGACGGCACCAATCCCTTCTTCGTAGCCCTCGAAGGCTCCATCAAGGAAGTCGTCGAAGCTCACGGCGATACCCTTGTTTCTCTGGATCCCCAGAACAGCAACGAAAAACAGATCGCCCAGATCGAAGATATGATCAGCCGCGGCGTTGTTGCCATGTTCGTCAACCCCGTTGACCGCGATGGAATCACCCCGGGTCTGGACGCCCTGAAAGCTGCCGGCATCCCGATGTTCGGTTTCGATACCGAAGTCACCGAGATGGACTATCTCGTGACCTATGCCGGTTCCGATAACTACAATGCCGGTTACGTCTGCGGTGTCGACCTTGTCGAAAAGGTCCCCGAAGGCGGTAAGATCATCGTTCTGGATTCCCCGACCATGCAGTCCGTTGTCGACCGCACCGACGGTTTCCTTGATGCCATCAAAGATAAGGGCTTCGAAGTTGTTTCCCAGATCGACTGCATGGGCAACCAGGAACAGGGTAACCTGAACGGTACCGATGCGCTGACCAAGGATCCGGATGCTGTCGCTATCTTCGGCGGCAACGACCCGACCGCCCTGGGTGCTTTCGCTGCTGCTGAAGCTGCCGGCTCCAAGGCCCTGATCTATGGAGTCGACGGTTCCCCGGACATCAAGGCCCTGATCGCTGACGGCAAAGTCACCGGTACCGGCGCCCAGTCCCCGATGACCATCGGCAAGACCATCGCTGAACTGTACTACAAGTGGCTCGATGGCGAGACCCTCGAAGGCCGCTATCCGATCCCGACCTTCATGATCAACTCCGACAACATCGCCGAATACAACAACGGCGGCTGGCAGTAAATCGAAGGTAAGCCGGTCCGGCTGATCCGGACGCCGGCACAAGTCTGAAAACGGCAGACGGCTTTGCGCATCTGCGGCAAAGCCGTCTGTTTTCTGTAAAAAAAACGCCTGCCAGATGATTTCGGCAGCAGTGTTTTTTTGAGATCCATGGAAAGAAATGGGGTAAGAACAAGTGAGCGAATACCTTCTTGAAATGAAAAAAATCTCCAAGTCCTTTCCGGGTGTTAACGCGCTTACGGATGTGGATTTCCAACTGAAAGCGGGAGAGATCCACGCGCTGTTGGGTGAAAACGGTGCGGGAAAGTCCACGCTGATCAAAGTTCTGGGCGGCATTTATATTGCGGAAAAGGGAGAGATCCTCATCGATGGGCAGCCTGTCAGCATCCAGAATGTAGCTGACGCGCGGTCACACGGTATATCGATTATCCACCAGGAACTGGTGCTTGTACCGCACATGACAGTCTATGAGAATATCTTCCTGGGCCGGGAATTGATGGGACCCTTCGGCATTGACGGTTCCAAAATGCGAAAAGAAGCCCAGACCATGCTGGATCGTTTTGACCTCGGCATTGACGCGTCTGAACTGGTGGGCAGCCTCAGCATTGCCCAGCAGCAGATGGTTGAGATCGTCAAAGCGATCTCCTTCAACTGCAGGATCCTCGTAATGGACGAACCGACTTCTTCCATCTCCGACCGTGAAGTGGAAGCTTTGTTCGAGATCATGCGGAACCTGGCAAAACAGGGCGTGGGGATCGTATACATCTCTCATAAGATGAGTGAACTGGATGAAGTCTGCGACCGCGTGACAGTCCTTCGGGACGGCTGCTACGTCGGCACACGGGTGGTAAAAGAGACCCCGAGGGATGAACTGATCCGTCTGATGGTCGGCCGCGAACTCAGCGCATACTACGTCCGGGACCATGTGGAAAACACAAATACGGTTTTCCGCTGTGAAAATATTGATGACGGCAAAAAGACCAGGAAGCGTGTGAAAAACGTCAGTTTCGAAGTTAAACAGGGGGAAATTGTCGGATTCGCCGGACTGGTCGGCGCGGGCCGCAGCGAGACAATGGAGTGCATATTCGGGCTTACCCCGGGTTCCACCGGTAATGTCTATCTGGACGGTAAAAAGCTGGAGATCAAAAACGCGGTGGATGCCATGAACGCGGGGATCTCCCTGGTTCCGGAAAACCGGAAAGTGGAAGGCCTGTATCATGTGCAGAGCGTTACCTTCAACTCCACCATCGAAGTGCTTAAGGAATTTATCAAAAATCTCCGGGTGGATTCAAAAAAGGAACGGGAGATCACGCAGGAATTCGTCGATAAGATGAAGACCAAGACGCCGAGCCTTGAGCAGATCGTGACAAATCTCTCGGGCGGAAACCAGCAGAAGGTCATGATCGGCCGCTGGCTGGCGACCACACCCCGGATCCTGATCCTCGACGAACCGACCCGCGGTGTGGACGTCGGCGCGAAAGCCGAGATCTACGATATCATGAATGAACTGACTAAACAGGGCGTTTCCATCATCATGATCTCATCCGAATTGCCGGAGATCATCAACATGTCCGACCGTGTTTACGTCATGTACGACGGAAGGATCACCGGCTGCATCAACTGGCAGGACCTAAGCCAGGAAGCCATTATGAAACTTGCGACAGAAGAAATTGCAGGGGAGAACTAATACATGAAATCAATTAAACGCTATTTTACGGATAATATGGGCATCCTCATCGCTCTGGCGGCGATGATCCTGTTCCTTTATATTTTCCCGACGACGCACAACACCTTCCTGACGTCGAAGAACATCTTCAACGTTCTGCGGCAGAGTGCCCCGAACATGATGCTGGCCTGCGGTATGACCATGGTCATCATCCTCGGCGGGATCGACCTTTCCGTGGGTTCGATCATCGCCATGTCCGGCGTTCTCGGCGCGGCGGCTGTCGTCTGGTGGGGTCTGCCGGAAATCTGCGGTATCATCATCGCCATCCTCTCCGGCCTGATCTTCGGTCTGCTGAACGGTCTGGTCATCGCTCTTACCAAGATCCCGCCGTTTATCGTGACGCTGGCTTCCATGAACATCGCCAAGGGTATCGCTTATGTCTATTCCGGCGGTAAACCGATCCGCTGTATGACGGATGCCTGGAAATTCCTGGGCGCGGGTTATGTCGGTCCCGTTCCGACGCCTGTTGTCACCATGCTGCTCGTTTTCGTGATCGGCCTGATCGTCCTGAACCGTACACAGATGGGCCGCCATATCTACGCGGTCGGCGGCAATGACACGGCAGCCAAATTCTCCGGTATCAGCACCGCGAAAGTCAAGTTCTTCGTCTACAGCTTCTCCGGCCTGATGTCCGGTCTGGCAGGTATCACCATCGCCAGCCGCCTGTATTCCGGTACCTGTACTTCCGGTGACGGCGCTGAAATGGACGCCATCGCTTCGGTCGTGGTCGGCGGCACCTCCATGTCCGGCGGTTCCGGTAAACTGGGCGGCACTTTGATCGGTGTCCTCATCATCGGTATCCTGAACAACGGTCTGAACCTGATGGGCGTCAACTCCGACTGGCAGTACATCATCAAGGGTGCGGTCATCCTTCTGGCTGTCTATGTGGACTTCCTCCGGAGCACAAAGAAAGCGAAATAATCATCAGCAAAATTAAAAAAAGGGCGGCCTGCGGGCCGCCCTGATTATTTTAAGAAAACAACGCTATGATCTATTCAAGAGGTATATTACGGGATAGTTCCATAAAGGGACAGGCCTCAAAACGCACATTCAGAATAATTACCTCGTAATTATTACTCTTGGTATATTTTTTTAAGAATGAAAAAGGACTCGGAGATGATCCTTCGAGTCCTTTTTTGAACCAAAGCCGTTCCGACCGTGCTTTTACATCGGTTTGGCAAAGACTACACGGCGGTTGAGATAACCTCCTTCGAGTGACTCGTTTTCGCAGGTTACCAGAATCAGTGAATTCGCTTCATTCCCGGCGATCGCTTCGATCTTATCGAAGGCATCCGGCTCCAGCAGCTCGTTAGCGTAAACACTGTAAATGGAAATATTCTCCTGAAAATCGGTGACAAAGATACGGTCATTTTTCTGAAGAGAATAAAGCTCCGCGAAGGGACCGTATTCATTGCTGTTCAGCGTGTTATGGGCGGCGATAATGCTCCAGCCTTCGCCCGGTATAGCCGTGCCGCTCAGTACACCGGCACTGGAGCCTAAAGTCTCCACCTGCCAGGTGTTATCTTTGCGTGGAATTTCTACCAGTCCGGTGTCGACAGACAGCGCGGGGATCTGGAGTCTCATGCGGAGATCCGTATAACTGATCTTCGCTGCCCCCAGAGGCTGGTTCGTCGTGTACCCGGTATTCGGCAGGATGCATCCGGCACAAAGATCTCCGATACGGAACAATTCGATCTCGTGCCAGTGAGGAGACTCCCGTTTGATGATAACGGTTATCGGGCCAAAAACAATATCCTTAGATGGATCTGTGCCGACAAACTTATACCAGACATAATAGGTTCCAGGAGCCGTGACAGTCGGAGTCTCAGGGCTCCATCCATCTGACGGTGCCGCATATGGGTTTGTACCGATCGCATATTGGATCTCCGTATACCCATCTGGCAATACATTCCCACCGGTCAGGGTCACAAGCTGCTGTTCGTTTCCGGTGTATGGCAGCGGATCAACAGCGATTGCCTCAACGACAGCATCTGTCCATTTGGCAGTCAGTGTGATCATCGGACTGCCTTCATCAGGCAGAATATCTGCTGTGAGCGGTGTGGTATCCAAATCAACGCGGTTACCGTTTGTGTCAAACCAGCCGATAAGTGTTAATCCTTCTTTAATCGGCATTGAATCCGGCTGAATCAGATCGCCATAGGCAGCATTCAAAGTTTCCTGTGCCGGATCCCCGCCGCTGCTGTCAAGGTTCACTGTGATCGGTTGCCCTTCGCCAACAGTGACCGGAGTATCCGGGCTGGGGTTATGGTTTCCGTCCCAATCAGACATGCGAACCAGATAGGTTCCCGCAGTCAGCGGAGATACTTCAGTCGTGGTCTCAGTCGTTGTCGCTACGGCTTTTGCCCCGGAATTTTCAGCCGGAGAATCCGGAAGTGATTCGTAAACGGTTTTGTAGTCAGCGGTCCCGTTTTCCGGGCGGTATTCCATTTTGCGTGCCACCAGGCCTGTGATGGCCCCGTCACCGGAGTTCAGGTATGTTTCCGCTATACCATTTAGTCCTGCAGGCGCTGTCTGATTCGCTTTTTCGATGATAACTCGCTTGCAGCCGCTGATTGCATCCGTTCCGTTTGTGATATAGTACCAGACCGGATGCTCTCCCGCACCGGCAGGAAGATTCTGCAGCACAGTCAGGCCGACTGTATTATAATTTCCACTCGTAAGCTCTTCGGCCACGCTGTAATAAATTGTCGTTCCGGCAGGAAGCGTGGCAGGATCCAGCGTAATATTGCAGCCCTTATAAGCAGTTCCATCCGCTGTCGTCCCGTATACACCGTGAGTATCTTTTACGGTTATACCCGCAAGACCCTGATTGTCTGTGATGGTATAAGTCCCGTCATTTGTTGTAACTTCATAGTTGGGGTTATTCCCTGTTACACTCACTGTTATAGGATAATCACCGATTTGTGCCGGGTCCGGAGCAGCCGAGATCTGAATGCCATTGATAACCTCTCCGGTGACCTTTCCGCTTTCAGTGTAACTGAGCGGCTTCAGATCGGTATTTACCAGACTGCTCACGTTATCAGCAGAAACCGTCACAGGTTTGGGTGAAATGGTCGTTGTCACTGGTCCTGCTTCAAAGGAATTACCGGATTGTCTGTAATAAACCGGATAATCTCCGGCAGCCGTTGCAGCCGGGATCTCCGCGCTCCAGACGCCTTCTGCTCCGAGACGGTACTCGATCGTTCCGCCATTCACACTGCCGGCAGTGACCAGTTTCTGCGCCTGGCCGTTGTAAACGAGTCCCGGAATGCTTTCAGGAGGAATAATATCATCGTATATGACCTGAACGGTGGCATAGGCTTTGGTGCCAGACTCTTGTTCCTGCATCCCGTCATCAACATAGAAGTTGTAAACCTCATTGCCGTTCGTTAAAGGAAGTACAGGACCGGTCACCGGTGTTTCCTGATTGGCAGTGACATAGAATTCCTGCACCAATTCGCCCGAATTGTTCTTTTCGATATTCACTTTATAACGGATCCCCGGTACTGTGGATTCCGCCGCTGCCGTGACTGTCCAGCTGACGGTATTTCCACCGACGGCAATTTGCCAGGCAGGAGTAACAATCAGTTTGGCACTGGGTGTATAGGTCCAGATATTTGTATTTCCGTTTCTGGTTAACGACGCGTTAAATATATTATTGAGTTTTTGAGGAGCCTGATCGATCACTTTCCCGCTCTGTTTCCCCTGAATATCATTATTACTGGCGGAAACCAGCACCTCATTCCGGATCGTACCGGTGTTCGTCAATTCACCGTATGTATCGAAGCTATCCAGCGCGATGGCGCCGCTGTTGGATGCAGTCCCATAGTTATACAGACGTAGCCCGGAAAGAAGCGGGGCAGTCGGAGCCAGCGGAGTAAGCGTCCCAAAACGCCCGTTGTTTACGATCTCTACCGTGGCAGCGGCAATCGTCCCCGCGTTCGTCAGTGAAGCACCCGGCATATTATCGAATGAACTTTGTATAGGAACCTCGAACTTGACACGTTTTTCAGTTACGAGCGGCTGATCGACTGAGGGAAGAACAGGAATGACCGCTTCTTCCACAGAGCAGAGATAGATGCTGCCTGTCTCCGTATTATTTACCGTCCCATAGTTTGCCAGGAGTCCCGGAACAAGAACGATATCCCCCTTATTGATAAGCTGGGCATCTGTGTTGATCGTTGTTTCATCTGAACCGACTCCGGTAAGAAAACGTCCCACATATACATCGCTTTGGGTCACATCATCTTTCCAGGAAATCTGGATCCCTTTATGATAAGTATATTTCCCTTTATCCTGATCATTGGATGTGATGAGTTCATTATAACGTCCGTTGTTTTCAATCGTACCAAGGTTGTAGAGTTTGCCATAAGAAAGCAGACAGCCGTTATTGGTCAGTTTTCCGCCCGGCTTGATGTTGAGCACTGCATCTTTTTTGTCCCGCACCGAGGGAGCAGCCGGATCGACAGGTTTTCCTTCCGTGCCTTCAATTGTGATCACACCGTTGTTGATGATCTCACCGCCGGCTTCAATGGTCAGAAGACCGTTACTCAGCTCCGTGGCAGGAGCGGGCGTTTCAGCACCGGTGCCTTCCTGCGGGGTGGTGGAAGCTGCGTCATACTCCACTTCCAGCTGACAGGTTTCATCAATGACGAGTGTCCCGCCGGCTAAGATCTCCATTCTGGCGTTGTTGCCAACAGCCAGCTCCGCCCCGGTGGTGGCTGATCCGTCTTTCAAGGTCAGTTTTGCCTTGCTGACTGTCAGTGCGGCAGCGCCGGTATTTTGATGATTGGCGATCTGGATATCAAAGCTGTTAACATCAAAGATCACATGCCGGCCCTCTTTGCCTGCATCATCCACTACCAGCCCTTCCAATACCGGGACTTCACAAATCATTTTGATGGGGGTATCGTCGTATTTTGTATATGTCAAAGCTTTCCGCAACGACCAGAATTCAGGCTTTCCGGCCCGCTCCCCTTCATCATTCATGACTTCCAGCTCCAGATCAGAACCTTTTATGGTATAGCTGGTGGTTACTTTCGAATCAGTAAAGTATTTTTCCAGCATCATTTGTGCCATTGTGGGGTCACCGGTATTCGCCGGTTGATAGTTGGGATCGTACACGAGCTCCGGATTATAATCCATTGTCTGATCTACGTAAAAACTCAGCGAGAAATCTGCGGTGACTGTTCCGGCTTCACCCTTAGTAACCGCTCCGCCTGAATCGCTGCTCTGATCAGAGCGGAGCGTCGTCCCCCAGCAGGTAGTTCATAAAGATCGGGATCCGTTTTTCCCAGGAATACTCATTGTGGATGGCATCCGGAACCACACGGGCGGCAACCTGGGCCCCCGCGCGTGTCAGCTCCGCCGCGCAGTCGAACAGCTCAGCCAGCATGTGATGGTCTTCATGGCTGACCTCTTCCGTCCCGATATCCATGTAGATGCGGGTCGAACCGGCAAGCGGCGTTTCGGTAAACAGTTTGTGCATCTCCGGCCCACCGGCAGGAAAATAGGGTGAAATGGCGGCAGCGCGCCGGTAAATCCCGTTATATTTTGACGCGGCGTAAAGCGCCATCAGCGCGGCCATGGAACTTCCCGCGATCATTGTGTGTTCCGGAGCGGACAGCGTCCGGTACCGCTGGTCGATACTCTGTTTCAGTGTCCCGCTCATCCAGTCCATCGTCACATTTCCCAGTGTCTGCAGATCCCCGCACTCCGGCAGATACTTTGCCCAGGGATTATATTCTTCCATCCGCCGTTCACCCTCGGTGTTGCACTCGATGGCGGCAATGATCACCGGCACATGCCTCTGTGACAGATATTCATTCATGCCCCAGCTCTTCCCGAACGTCGCGTGGGAATCATAAAACACGTTATGCCCGTCAAACATATAAAGCACGGGATACCGCCGTTCGGTAAAGTTATAATCATCCGGCAGATAGATATATAAGCGTCTCGGCGCCCATGTCGGCAGCTCGGCGATCTGGACATATTCGATGTGGATCATGCTGTATCTTCCTACTATAAAAGCTCAGTTTATATTTACCCTCCGCATGCGGGATAGTTTGCTTCGCAAGGTGCGGGAGTGTGTATTCGTGTGTTTGCAAATGCCATTTCCCGCACCGGATTTCCGGGGGCTTGCAGCCCCCATACCCCCGCTTAAGAAGGTATCAGGCTCTT
>DAIMGK010000020.1:0-39441 GCA_036723985.1 Flexilinea sp. | reverse complement strand
TCATAATGTCTTTTGGACCTTTTTTACTTTTGACACCCAAACCAATACTGAGTCTTAAAGTGTGTGGTCAATAACGTCCGAACTGTGCTCCGTTATTACCGGAATTTGTTGTGTACATTTCCAGCATATTGATCGGATCATTGAAATCGGCCCACCAGCCGGCGCTCGCGATATCATAATGGCCGGACCGTTTTTCATCCAGCAGGATATTTTGCTGAACTGTGTGGATCTTCATATCAATGCCAATTGCTGCCAGATCCATTTGAATGCATTCAGCAATTTGCTGGTTCGTTTCGGATGTGTTGGTCAAAAATTCAAAACCGATCGGGGTAGAAGCGGAAAGCAGTCCGTTATCGTCAAATTCGTATCCCGCAAATTTCAGCAGCTCAACAGCACTCTCAGTATCTACTTCAGTACCGTAGTAACCATCTTCAACAGGATAATTCCAGGCGGATGCGTCTTTGAAGATGCCGCCATTTCCGTCAGCCATACCAGCAGGGATAAAGGATGTCGCGATTTTCTGCCCGGTTTGCCCGATCGTTTCGATAATATAATCGCGGTCAATGAGCATACTGAAAGCACGCCGCATCGCATTTGCCTGTTCTGCGGTTTTGCCGTTGAAAAGCGGAGATTTCACGTTGAACATCACGAAATATGTGGCGAGTTGATCGATAACATGGAATTCAGGGTTTTCGGTTTCGAGAAGTCCCTTGATCTCATCGGATGGAACAGAATCGGCAAAATCAAGATCTCCGGAGTTGTAGGCTGCAAAGACTGCGGGTTCATCGTCGGAAAGCATGTATTCGATACGCTCGATGGAAACATTATCCGCGTCAAACCAATATGGATTTTTGACATAAACCATAGAAACATCGTGATCCCAGCTTTCCAGCGTATATGGTCCGCTGGTTATGAAACCGGCTTCCTGTGCCCAGTGACCGGGAGTGGTTTCCCAATCTGAATAAGCCTCCACCGCGGACTGTTTGACCGGTTTGTAGGTGGTAAAAGCTGTCAGATCCAAAAAGTAGGCACAGGGAGCATTAAGTGTGACAATGATGGTTTTCGCATCAGGTGCCGAAACCTGCAGTGCGTCCGGATCACCTTCCTGAGCTTGATCCCAGCCGGCAATTACATCCAGCATATAGGAATATTCACAGCCGGTTTTCGGATCCGCGGCACGCTTCCAGCTGTAAACGAAATCCTGTGCAGTCAGGTCAGAGCCGTCAGACCATTTCAACCCATCTTTCAGCGTAAACGTGTATGTCAGCCTGTCGTCAGAAAGCTCATAACCTTCCGCAAGCATGGGCGAAAGAAAACCATCGGCATTATATTCATATAATCCGCTGAACGAGTTAGTTGTCAGGAGCCCTTTTTCCAGGGAGCTGCCTAAAGCGGGGTCAAGGTAATCCGGTTCCGGTCCGATGTTGATCCGTAAAGTATCTTCTCCGTCTTTTTTGGCATAATAGAAATATTTTGAAGAATCAATGGAGCTGAATATACCGCTGACTTTTGATGACTGTAAATAAGAATCATTATAGTAAAAAATTGGTATAATAGCACCGGTCTCCATCAGGATATCTTCACTTCTGTGCATCATTTTTGCACGTTCGGCAAAATCAGTTTCAGTCTTTATTTCCCGGATCAATGTGTCATATTCTTCCCAATCCGGATATGGGCTGACATCCTGTGCCTGAACGCTCAGCGGCAGAATCGCCGTCAGGATCAGTATAAAATAGATAAGATTTTTCATAACATTTTCCTTTCTGTATCAGGCAAAAACTCCGTTTGCCGAATTTATGAAAAATTTCCGTAAAAAATTGACCGTTTAAATTCTATCAGATGATCAGAAATAAATGGCAATGAAAAATGCCGGATAATAAAAAAGTGGCATTTTGCCACCCCTGTTATACAGTTGTCGGGATCCGCATCGAAATTTACTGCTGACAGATCTCATGAAAAATCGCTTCTGCATGCGGAACAGGCTGCTCTGACATGCGAGGGAACGATCGTTCGAATGTTTCTAAAGCAAAAACCGTAAAGGACCGCTGCTGAATTATGATTCGGCTCCCGGGTTTCCGGCTCCACCTGATCTCCGTAGGCAGCCTGTCCTGTAAAAGGCAAACGAATATCCGCATCTTACGGGGCAGGCTGCAAGGTCCCGCCTGAGATTTTGTGCACTTTTCCGACTCACCCGTTTATTGACGATAACTTTTTGCTAATAAACAAAACATCTATCTGCGTCTGAATAAAAAAAGAGCATCCTGCGACGCTCTTTTTTATTTGATATTACAGTGAATTTATTCTTCCTGAGCTTCTTCTTCAGCCTGTTTATCAGCTTCGATCTCAGCGGCTGCTTCAGCGGCCTGTTTTGCGGCTGCTTCTGCTGCTTCGGCGGCATGATCGGTAATTTCAGGATTTTCACCTTTTGCGATCGCGGTCAGCCTGCCAAAGACTTCTGAGAGATAGCTTTCGTTCAGGGCATTTTCATGAATGTTATTGATCATATTCTGACGCTGTTTTTTGTTCTTGATCTGTTCGAGCTGAGGGCCCATATATTCCATCATTTCATTCAGCGTCTTTTGATATTTTTCAAAGTTCATGTCAATTTTTTCAGTTTTCGCAAATTCACTCAGAATGAGTTTGCGTCTTAACTGATCTTCAGCGACCGGCTTGATTTCTTCTTCAATGAATGTATTTTCGTCAGTCTTCTTCATCTTCAGCCAGGCATCAAATCCCATACCGCGCTGATTCAGATTTTCTTTGAGTTCCGCGAGGCGGTCATCGATCTCATTTTTCAATTCGGCATCGGAATAGGTCACTGTAGCAATTTCGGCCATCTTTTTAATGACAGCTTCAATATATTTGTTTTCTTCCGAACGCTTTTTACTTTCGATGAGGTTATTTTTCAGATCTTCGTAAAGTTCATCGAATGTATCCTTGCCGAAATTCTTTGCGAACTCATCATCATTTTCAGGCAATACCATCTTTTTGACACTCTGGATCGTCGTCGTATAGGTAGCGGTCTTACCTTTCAGGCTGCCAATGGGGCTGTCTTCCGGATAAGTATATTCCGATGTAACAACATCTCCTGCTTTGTGTCCGATCAGGCACTGTGTAAATTTCGGATAAGGCCAGGCGCTTCCTTCATCATTGTCTCCGCCGACAAGGAATTGGTAAGGCATTTCTTTTACCAGCTCAGTCGTACCGCCTTCTTCCATAGGCTCATCGAGTTCACCTTTGATCATGGCATAAACCATTTCACCTTCTTCGATCTCACCATCAGCCGGTTCCTGTTCGCTGTAAGGTTCCTTCAGTTTTTTCAACGCGTCTTCGATTTCCTTTTCGCTGACTTCTTCTTCAACATAGTCTTCACGGATCGAACGGTAATCGCCCAAATCAACGGTTGCTTTCAGCGGTACAATAATGGAAAACTTCGGATTGATAATATCTTCGATATTGTCCAGTCTGCCCATGGCACCGGGTTCAACTTCCGCTTCGTTCAGGATATCGCCGTATTTTTCTTCGAGGAACATATCGAAAGCTTCCTGCGATATTGCCATTTCACCGAACATATTCCGTACCACGCTCAAAGGTGCTTTCCCCGGACGAAAACCCGGGATCTTGTGTGAACCCGCAATCTTCCGTGCGGCTTTATTCATATAAGGCGCGAAGTCTTCCTGATCAAGAGAGACGTTGATTTTTACTTCATGATTTTCGAGATTTTGCTTTTCGATTTTCAAGGCTGCTTCCTCATTTTTGAAAAAATTCAACAGAATTAATTAAATGTCTGTAGGGAAGGAGGGGCTCGAACCCTCACGCCGTTAAGCACATGATCCTAAGTCATGCCTGTCTGCCAGTTCCAGCACTCCCCCAATCCAAGTACGCCTACTGAGACTCGAACTCAGGCTCTTACCTCCGGAGGGTAATGTGATATCCACTTCACTATAGGCGCATACATTATTATTCTACCACGTTTTAATTGTGTTTATGACATTCAGAAATAAAATATGAGTATATTGCCTGATCTGATCTTTTCCTGTATTTTTTTCGGCTGTCAATTGATTTCTGCCGGTTAGTGTTTGTCTGTCAGATGACCTGATTTCATCAAGTGAAAACAGATTCGGGCAGTAAACATGGATCCGATGAATTTGTGCCTGATGGGGAATGAATATAATTTGTGTCATATAGTTACAAATATTAACCCAAAACCTGATAAATATCCATTTCAAAAAAAGAAGCTTTATATTAAAATTACAAAAGGATTCAAATGCGGATCTATTAATAAGATCAGCATACAGCTGAATGTTTTTTTACAATGAAGGAGGTTTATTTTAATGGCAGTTAATCGTTTTGTACTCAATGGCATGTCTTTTCACGGACATGGTGCGATCAATGAAATTCCCGGTATCGTCGCGTCCAAAGGTTTCAAAAAGGCTTTCGTTGCTTCAGACCCTGATCTTGTCAAGTTTGGTGTTACACAGAAGGTCACCGACCTGCTCGAAAAGAACGGCATCGAATATGTGATCTATTCCGATATTAAGCCAAACCCGACCATCGAGAACGTGCAGCATGGCGTTGATGCCTATAAGGCCTCCGGCGCTGACTTCATGATCACCATTGGCGGCGGTTCCTCTATGGATACCGGTAAGGGTATCGGTATCATCGTCAACAATCCGGAATATTACGATGTCCGGTCCCTGGAAGGTGTTGCTCCGACGAAAAACCGCACCGTATTCACGATCGCAGTTCCGACTACCGGCGGTACCGGCGCTGAATCTACCATCAATTATGTTATTACTGATGTCGAAAAACGACGGAAGTTCGTTTGTGTTGACCCGAACGATATTCCGGATGTTGCCGTTGTTGATCCGGACATGATGTCCTCCATGCCCAAAGGCCTTACCGCCTCAACCGGTATGGATGCCCTTACTCATGCGATCGAAGGCTATACGACGAAAGCAGCCTGGACACTTGCCGACTGCCTGGATCTCGAAGCAATTAAATTGATCGCTAAAAACCTGCGCAAAGCTGTTGCAAATGATCCTGACGGCCGCGAAGGTATGGCTCTTGCCCAGTACGTGACCGCTATGGCTTATTCTAATGTCGGGTTGGGCATTGCCCATTCCATGGCTCACACACTTGGCGCTGTTTATGACACTCCGCATGGTGTTGCCTGCGCAATGATGCTGCCGATCGTCATGGAATTCAACAAAGATTATACCGGCGATAAATTCAAGAATATTGCCGAAGCCTTTGGCGTTGACACCACCGGAATGGATCAGGAAACCTATCGCCGTGCTGCCATTGACGCTGTTCAGCAGCTCTCAGTGGACGTAGGTATCCCCACCAAACTCGAAAAGATGAAGGAAGAGGATCTTCCCTTCCTGTGCGAATCCGCCGCAGCCGATGCCTGCGCACCCGGCAATCCGCGCTTTGCTACTCTGGAAGATTTCGAAACGATGTTCCGGAAACTGATGTAATTTCAGGTTGTCGTTAATACGATAAAACACGGAGTCCAAACAGCGGCTCCGTGTTTTTTGTGATAAAATATTGCTTATAGTTCATCATAATAATAGATACCGAATTACAGATACTGACTTAATTGGATCATTTGGAGTAAATAAAGATGGAAGAGTGGATCATCATTGCCGATAATGACGATGAAAACCTCGAAAGAACTGATCAGATATTAACCAAAGCGGGGAAACGTGTTACCACACTGCATTCCGGCAGGTCACTTCTTGGATTTGTCCGCAATACAGGGTATCCGGATATGATCCTTATGGATACGGATATCTCTGAACTTGACTGCTTTGAAACCATGAAACTTCTGAAAAAAGAAATGATCCCGGGAAAAGAAATTCCGATCATCCTTCTGACATCTGATGACCATCAGGCACTTGAGACAAGAGCCCTTGAATCCGGTGCAATGGATTTCATAAAAAAACCTTATGATCCGGATGTGCTGGTCAGCCGTATACAAAGAATTCTCGATATACAGAAACGCATCAGGAAATATGAAAGAGACGCGGAAACTGATCCTCTGACAGGCCTATTAAACAAAACCGCAGCCGAAGCAAAAATATCAGCTCTCTGTCAAAATCAGGACGGGCTGTTATGTGCGGTCGATTTAGATTCATTTAAATCAATCAATGATATTTTCGGCCATGATATCGGTGACCGTGTGCTGATCATGTTTTCCGATATTCTCCGGGAAGAGACAGGCCCGTCGGATCTGATTGGACGTATCGGCGGGGATGAATTTATCCTTTTCTTAAATGAGCGCAAAACGGCAAAAGATTTATTATCACTCACAGAAACGATCAATGAAAAATATGTACGGGACGCCAAAAAGCTCATCGGGGATCATCATCCTATTCCACTGGGTGTATCTTTCGGCGCGGCCGCAGTTCCGGAATACGGAAGGGACTATGATAAGCTGTTTCACCTGGCGGACCAGGCCCTTTACTTTGTCAAGGAAAACGGAAAGCATGGATGCAAGCTTTACAGTCATATTGAGCTGAATGACAGAGCCCCGAAACAGTTCATGGACTTGGAAACGATCACATCAATACTTGAAGAACGGAATGACTCTCCGAACGCCATGTGGATCGGAAATGAGGTGTTTGGAAGTATCTATCGCTATATGGTCCGTTATATGGGCAGATACCACTCCAATGCCTATCGGGTGCTGTTTACCATAAAAACATCCGGCAACATCGGTGTTGTTGAAACTACAGAAATTATGATGCAGTTCAGGAAGATGATGCAGCATTCTCTTCGGAACAGTGATGTAATGATGGAGTGCGGTGATAATCAGTTATTCCTGCTTCTGCCAGAGATCCAGGAATACGATGTTGACCATGTCCTCAGCAGAATCATAAAAAAATGGAATGAATCATCGTATTCAGACAAAGCCGTGGTCACATATGAAGCCGGACAGGTCCACCTGAAAAATCACCAGGAACTGGATTACGATGATGAGGAAAAGAGTTCTGTTATTGTCGTTGATGACAATGAAAACATACTGAAAATGGCTGATGATATTCTGCGGGATCATAACATAAATGTTACACTGGCTATGTCCGGGCAGACACTTCTTGAACTTGTTAAGATCCAAAAACCTGATCTGATATTGCTTGATACGACTTTCCCTGATATGAATGGCGTTGAAGTTCTGCAGCGGCTCAGGGCCTCATTGAATTATGAGCATGATATTCCCGTCATCATTATGACCGAAGACAATGAGTATCAAATTGCGGAAAAGTGTCTTGAACTCGGGGCTGTCGATTTTCTAAGGAAACCTTTTCTGCCGGAAATTCTGACGTTAAGAGTTACCCATGCGCTCAAGCTTGTAAATCTGGAAAGTAATATGGCGGATGCTGTTCTGCGGAAAGCAAAAGAATATGAAAAACTTTCGCTGCATGTGATCCATACGCTTGCAGATATCATCGACGCGAAAGATACTTATACGAACGGTCATTCCACCCGTGTTGCCTATTATTCAAAGGAAATCGGAAGAAGGATCGGCTATTCCATCAAACAGCAGAACGATATCTATATGATGGGGCTGCTGCATGATATCGGAAAAATCGGTATACCGGACGCGGTGATCAACAAACCGGGATCACTCACCTCATCAGAGTATGTCATCATTAAAACGCATCCTTCCATCGGGGGAAGGATACTCCGGAATATTGAGGAAATGCCTTCTTTGTATATTGGAGCCAGATGGCATCATGAACGTTATGATGGACATGGATATCCTGATGGTCTTTCGGGAAAAGAAATTCCGGAAGAAGCAAGGATCATCACTATTGCCGACGCTTATGATGCTATGACAAGCCGAAGAAGCTATCGTACAGCTTTAACTCAGGATGAAGTAAAAGAAGAGATCAGAAAAAACAGCGGAACACAATTCGATCCGAAGCTTGCGGAAATCATGCTTGCCATGATCGATGAGGATAAAGAGTTTTCAATGAGGGAGTTATAAATCTTTTGGTAAGATCTGTATTGTTGTTACAGATAAGCATTTATTCTTTTTATCAAGGAGTTTACAGCTATGAATGACATCATAAAAAGTCTGGAAGAAAGGCGAAGCTGCCGTAATTACCTGCCTGATCCTATTCCGCAGGAAATACTGGATGAGATACTTGAAGCGGGAACTTACGCCGCTACAGGTATGGGCAAACAATCCCCGATCATAATCGCAGTTACCGACAAATCAGTCAGAGATGAATTATCAGCGATGAATGCAGCCGTTATGGGTGCTTCCATGGATCCGTTTTATGGGGCACCTGTTGTTGTCGCAGTCCTTGCCAATAAAAATGTTCCTACTTATCGTTATGACGGCAGTCTTGTTATTGGAAATTTAATGAACGCCGCACACGCTTTGGGCATCGGAAGCTGCTGGATACACCGCGCAAAGGAAGAGTTTGAGTCTGACGAAGGGAAAGCGATCCTTGCCCGGCTTGGCATTGAAGGAGATTATGAAGGGATAGGTCACTGCATACTCGGATACCCTGCCGCACCTGCAGGAAAAGCGGCGCCGCGGAAAGAGAATTATATTTATAAGATCTGATCCTGAAAGCAATCTAAATCATTAATATACACGCAAACAGACGGCTCTCTCAGCCGTCTGTTTTTTTAACCGGAACCTGGCAGTTAAAATATTATATATTCATGACAAATCACTAAAATAATATATGACATTTATCAGATTGTCATACCGAGAACTTCACATAGAATAATTAATTAATAAAGTTTATTAATTGATCGAAACGCAAAGGAATTATATGGTAACCAGCGGAAAGCCAGGCCTCATTCGCAGATATAACCGGGATCTGATCAGAGCTTTGATATTGGAAAAAGGCCCTGTCACCAAGGTTGAACTGGCACGTCTCTCCGGCGCCAGTGTTCCGACTGTCAATAAGATCGTGAATCAGTTGGAAAAAGACGGTATGATCTGCGTAATCGATGAAGATACCGGCAGCGTGGGGCGTAAAGCCGCGAGCTATGTTGTCAATAAAGATGCGGGATATTACATTGTATTTTTTATCCAAAATCAAATTGTTCAGGCCGGGCTGGCAAATAATCATGGTGAAATTCTGCATGAGGAGCGTTTTACTCCTGACACAAACTCGATCGATGCTGTAAACGGTACGGTTTTTCATGCCATTGAATTATTCAAAAAAGAGATCCCGGGAGAAAAGCTCAAAGCGATCGGCGTAGGAATTCCCGGAATAATCGATCCTGAAAACAAAATCGTCGCGATACCGACTGTTCCCTGCTGGGAAGGGGTCGCTTTGAAATCCATTTTGGAAGAGCGGTACCATGTTTCCGTTTTTCTTGAAAACGATGTCAAACTGATGACCGTAGGGGCTTACAAACGCGGTTATTCAGAAAAATACCGGAATATGGTTTTTCTGTATATATCCGAAGGCCTTGGTGCCGGGATCATAATCAACGGGCGGCTGTATAAAGGTGCAAATAATTTTGCGGGTGAATACGGGTTTATGATCCCTGATTTTGAAAAATCTGTTTCACATCCGGAGTCCACCGGTGATCTGGAATATAAACTCCGGCCTTTGATAGAGAAAAAAATAAGAAACGGGTCATTCAGTGCTGAAGAAAATGAGCTGTTCAGCTGTATGCTTTCCGGTATCATAACGAATTTCACCGCGGTTTTGAATCCGGATGTTATCTCTGTATGTTCTCCTTATCTGGAGGAAAAGGACCTGGGTCAGGTAAAAGAAAGGACCCGGCAGCGGATCCCGGATTATTGTATTCCCGAACTCGACATAATTCCGGATGAGAATTACGGGATCAACGGAGTGGTAGAACTTTGTATGACGGGAATTCATACAAAGCTCAGTCTGATCGATGAAACGGGGCTGTAATGGGAGATAAAACGGAACGCAGATATCTGATCAGTATAGACGGCGGCGGATCCAAAACCGGGGTATGTGTTTATGACTGTATCCAAAGGACCCGGAGAAGCACTGTCAGCGGCGGCGGTAATTATAAGACACACGGAATCGAAGCAGTACGGGAACACATTCTCACCTGCCTTCATGAATTGATGCCGGAATCTGAAGATATTCCCGCCGAAACCGTATTCATTGTTATGGGAATTTCCGGCTGTGACTCTCCGCAGGATATTGATGTTTATACAAAAATCATGTCCGATATGGGTTTTTCGTCGAACAGGATGTTTATTTGCAATGACGCGGAATTGATTTTTCATGCCAACTCTGACGTCCCGGGGATCTGTATCGTTGCGGGAACAGGAACGATCGCACTCGCATTTACGGGAACCGGAAAAACATACAGAGCCGGCGGATGGGGCGCTCCGATCAGTGATGAAGGGTCAGGTTACTGGATCGGTGCGGAAATGATCCGAAATTACCTGAATTGGATCGACGGGATCGGCTCCTATAACGATTTCTTCCGGAAATTTCCGGAAACGATCCGGTGTAATTCCGATGAAGAAGCTGCCGCTGTTCTCGCCTGCCTGGATCCGGCAAAGGTCGCCGAATGGGCAAAACCTGTCTTCGACTCTGTGTCGGAAAACAAACTGTGTCAGAAAATTATTGAAAAAGCGGCAGAAAAAGCAGCGGTCTTGACTTCGTCTGTCTATTTACGGGGCGATTTTTTCAGCTGCCGGGATCTGAGTATCGTCGAAAGCGGCGGCCTATTTCAGAACGAACACTATGAAAATTATTTCAGAAAATCATTGTCTGAGATCCTTCCCATACAGAACTATCACTTTATACATTCCGAAGGCATTCCCGCTGAAGACGGGATTCGTCTTGCCGGAAAAATGGCAAATAATCTGGTAACAACTCAATCTTGCGATTGAGAATCAAAAAAAAAGGAGTAAAACATGAAAAAGACACTCGTTTGTGTAATGCTGGTTATTGTGATCAGCATGTTCGCTTCCGTCTTTTCCGCCTATGCGGAAGATCCGGTAACGGTTGGTTTTGCTGCTGCTTCCTCCGGCTGGCCGTGGTACGCCACATTCATTCAGCATGTAGAGGACCGCTGCAAGGCTAATGGCTGGGAATCTGTCATCCTTTCGGCTGACGGCGATGTCGCGACTCAGCTGAATCAGGTCCTTGACCTGATCGAAAAGAAAGTCGACTACATCATCCTCGGGCCGCTGGATGCTCTCGCCTCTGTTCCCGCACTGGAAAAAGCTCATGAAGCAGGCATCCCTGTGATCATTATCGGCAACGATATTGATGAACAGTACTGGGATCTTGTCGCCGGTATCCGCGTCATTGACGATCGCGATCTCGGCCGCAGCGCTGCGGAGATCATGGCTGATGTCCTGAAAGATAAAGACAGCAAGAAGATCTTTGTCGTTGACGGTCTTGCCGGCCAGCCTGCTGTGACCCTTCGCTGGGAAGAAATGAACCCTGTCTTCGAAAAGGAAGGCATCGAAGTTGTCGCTTCCGAATATGCCGATTGGGATATGGTGAAAGCCATTGCCGTGACCGAAGATATGGTTACCCGCTTCCCCAACATTGACGCTGTCCTCTCCATCGACGGTTCTATGACCGCGGGTGTTGTCCAGGTTCTTGAAGAATCCGGCATGGAAGACACTCCGATCGTCGGCCTCGGCGGCACCGCTGCCGAACTGGAACTGCTGAAGGACGGAAAGATCGTCGGTACTGCCTGCCAGTCCCCCGGAATGAACGCTGAAGACGCGATGGACGCCATCGAAGCGCTGGTCCGTGGTGAAACGATCGAAAAACGCGCCACTGTCAATACTCCGAAGACATTCCTCGATAACATCGGTGACTGCCCCGGCGACTGGTAAAAAATATTGTTACTAACACAGCCTGCGGGATCATTCCCCGCAGGCTGTGCCTTTGAAAGGCGGGATTATGGAAAGCTTCAAATTCTATACGCAAATTTCAACATCTCACTCATCTGAAGAAAATCTGAATGTAAAAGCATTGCGGGACAGGCTCGAAGAAGTAAATTCTCTGCTGCCGATTTCCGGTCTGATCGTCGGCAGTTATGAAAACCGGGCTGTATTCGTAGAACTGACAACCGGCAAACACGGGGGTGATCCTGATACGTATCTTTGGTACAATCTGCTTTCAGATTACTCCGGACAGCATGAAGATGAATCAGTCATCACGGATAAAGGAGAAAGCTGCAAAAAATGGTTCGGCTGGGGAGATGACGCTGAGGGAGAAGTAACAGAGAGTTTTATGTTTTCCTGTCCCAATGATCCGGTCACAAGACAAAAAACACTGACAGCTTTATCTGATCTGCTGGACCGATACCCGTTTGACGGTGTGTTCCTGGATAAGTTTCGATTCCCTTCTCCCGCAAGCGGATTGGATCTGACTTTCAGTTGTTTTTGCCCCCATTGTTATCAGAAAGCCACTGAATGGGGTCTGGATCTCGATGAGGTGAAAAAGGAACTGAGAAACTGGGATCATAATGATTTCGTTGTCTCAAAAAGTACTGATGACTGGCTTGAGGCGGTGCTATATAACAAGCCCGCACTGAAAAAATTTATACAATTCCGGATAGATTCAGTTCTGGATATCGTTCGGGAAGTCAGAAAAATAACTGACGAACATGGCGTAAAGCTTGGCTTCGATCTCTTTTCTCCATCATTTGCAGGAATAGTCGGATATGACTATGAAAAACTGGCTCAATATGCGGATTGGGTCAAGCCGATGACATATCAGTTCGCCTTTGGTCCCGCGGGACTGAGGCTGGAAACGATTTCCCTGGTAGAAGGCATTCAAAAGGAATTTGGGATCAGCGGGTCTCAGCTTTTCGCGGCAGCAAAAGAAGCTGTTCCCTGGTTTACACCAGAAAAATATTCTGAACTGAAAGAAAATGCCGTGCCGATGGAATGGATAGTCTCCGAAATGGAAGCATCGAAACGTCTGATGAAACAGACTCCGGTCTATTTCGGATTGGAGTGCGTGTCATTCCCCGGTGTTATTGATGTAAAGCCCGCCGAGGCATCCGCCCTTCTTGACGCGGCGATGCGCTGCAGAGCGGACGGTGCTGTTCTTTCCTGGGATATGATGCATATGCCTGTCGAAAATCTCCGTGCTATGAGGAGTGTTTATGACGAACGAAAATAAAAAAAAGATCATAGATATGAGGGGAATATCAAAACACTATCCCGGTGTCACCGCGCTGGACCATGTGGATCTTGAGATTATCGAAGGCGAAGTCCATGCGCTGGCGGGAAAAAACGGCGCGGGAAAATCCACTCTGATCAAAACTCTCGGCGGAGCGACACGGCCTGATTCGGGTGAGATCCTCCTCAACGGGAAAAAAGTCACACTTCATTCCCCGCACGATTCCATCGCGGCAGGGATAGCGATCATCAGCCAGGAACTGATGCTGGGCCCGGAATTGAGTGTAACCGAGAACATAATGGTAGGACGTCTTCCGAAAACAAAATTCGGGACCGTAAACTGGGATGAAGCAAGAAAATCGGCGTCTGCTGCCCTTGCGCAGCTTGGCATTGATCTGGACCTGAATATCCCTGTGAAAGAGCTCAGTACCGCACAGCAGCAGGCTGTGGAGATCGCTAAAGCCCTTTCCAGAAATGCCAAAGTCCTTGTCATGGATGAACCCACATCCTCATTACCGAATAAAGAAGTGGACCATCTGCTGGACACGATCCGCAGGTTAAGTGCCCAGGGGATAACGATCATATACATTACACATAAACTGAAGGAAATTTTCGCGGTATCGGATCGTATTACGGTCCTTCGTGACGGGAAACTCATCCGGACCTGCCCGATCGATGAAATTGACAACGCGAAAGTCGTTGAGCTGATGGTCGGCAGGAGTGCGGACGCGATGTTTACAAAGGGTCCCGGATCAGTTCAAAATGAGCCTGTCCTTGAAGTGAAGCGGCTCACACGGGAAGGGGCCTTTTATGACATCAGCTTTACACTGAACAAAGGCGAGATCCTTGGTATCGCGGGGCTGCTCGGATCCGGAAGAACGGAGATCCTGCGTTCGATTTTCGGCGTTGACGCGGTCGACAGCGGAGAAATATATGTTGACGGGAAACGGATCGAACACCCGTCCGTAACGGAAATGATCGCAAACGGTGTTTCACTGGCCCCGGAAGACAGAAAACTGCAGGGGCTTGTCCTGTCGATGAACATCTCCGACAATATCAACATGGCTTCGCTCCATTCAGCTGTAAGAAATCTGGGCGAAGAGAAAAAGATTTCAAAAGACCTGTTCAGCAGGATGGGAGTGAAAGCTCCCTCAATCAAAACGCTGGTATCTTCTCTGTCCGGCGGGAATCAGCAGAAAATCGTTATATCCAAATGGCTCGCGACAGGTCCGAAAGTCGTCCTGCTCGATGAACCGACACGCGGAATCGATGTGGGCGCGAAAGCGGATATCTACCGTCTGGTCGAACAGCTGGCTTCAAAAGGCGTAGCTGTGATCATCGTATCATCGGAATTTCCCGAGCTGCTCAGTGTCTGTGACCGGATCATTGTTCTTCACGAAGGACGGCAGGATGCCGAATTTACATACGGAAATGTCGATGAGGAAACATTAATGGCATATGCTTCCGGTACAGGAGAGACACAAACCGGAGTGGAGGCTGCCCATGAATGACAGAAAAGATCACATCAAAGCGATTTTACGGGACAATGTCCCATGGATCATGCTGTTGGCTTTTTCCGCCTTGTTCGCGATCCTTTTCCCTCAGTTCCTTACTTTTCGAAATATAACGAACATTCTCCGGAATGCTTCAATGATCGGGATCATCGCGGTCGGTATGACTTTCGCGATGATAGCCGGGACCTTCGATTTGTCTGTCGGCTCAATGATGGGCCTGGCCGCGATCATCACCTTGAAAATGTCACCTACGGACTTGCCAAGAACATTGCTGACAGTGCTTGTGGCGCTGTGCGCGGGTGCGCTTGTGGGGATGGTCAACGGGCTGATCGTCGGGAGATACCGGACAAGCTCGATCATCACAACCATCGGTATGGAATATGTTGTTCTCGGGATCACACTTGTATACACTCGCGGACAGCACATCACCATCAAAGGAATGTATAAGCCCCTTGAGTTTATCGGCAAAGGCCGGGTCGGAACGATCCCGTTTCCGATCATCATATTCCTTGCGGTGGCGGTCATCGGCCAGCTGATTTTATCGCTGACCAGATTCGGCAGACAGCTTTATGCTGCCGGCGGTAACCCGAATACAGCTGAACTGTCCGGGATCAATGTCGGCAAGGTCCGTGTATTGGCGTATATCATTTCCGGCGTGACCGCTTCGATCGGCGGCATTATGATCGCTGCGAGAACACAGAATCTCGACCCGTCTTTCGGATTCGGGCAGGAGACTGACGTCCTGACATGCGTACTTCTGGGCGGTGTCAGCCTGTATGGCGGTAAGGGTTCCGTGATCGGTACTTTTGCCGGGACACTGCTTCTGTATGTCGTGTCCAATGCCATGACGCTTTCCGGTACAGCGTATGAGATGCAGCTGATTTTCAAAGGGCTCATTTTCCTGGTCACGGTCGCCGCCTCAGTTATCTGGCAGAAGAAAGGATAAGAATATGAACAGTAAAAAGATTTTCAGATATCTGCTGGCAAAACGTTCAATCGTTATCCTGGCCGTACTTCTGCTGTGCGCCTGCCTGTTTACGACGGAATTCCTGAAACCGAGCAATCTTTCCAATGTTTTGCTTCAGGTCGCGACAGACGGGATCGTTGCGGTCGGTGTTACATTTATCGTCCTTACCGGAGGGATCGATCTCTCTGTCGGATCCCAGATCGCGCTGACATCCGTTATTGTCATCATGATGCAGCCGAAATACGGAACTGCCGCGGGTGTCATCGCCGCGATATTGGTCGGTCTGCTTGTTGGGGCGATCAACGGTCTATTGATCACACGGGTGGGTATCAGCCCCTTTGTGACGACGCTGGGTATGATGACGCTGATAAAAGGTGTCGCGCTGGCTGTTTCCGACAGCCGTTCCCACAGCGGTATCGATCAGGCTTTCGCGCATCTGGCAGACCAGCGGATTTTCGGTATACCCTTTGCCGCGATCGTGTTCATCCTCTTCGTTCTGGTCGGCAACTGGTTCCTGACCAAAACAACACTGGGCCGCTGTTATTACGCTGTCGGCGGTAATCCCGAAGCAAGCTGGCTCGCCGGGCTGAATACGGGCGCTCTTGTACTTTCTGTTTATGTGATCGGCGCTTTCTGTACCACGATCGCGGGAATTCTGCTGACTTCACGGATCAATACCGGATCTCCGATCATCGCGGGTGATACCGGAACAACTGTCATCTCAGCGATCCTTTTGGGCGGAACATCCATGGCCGGAGGTATCGGAACGATATACGGAACGCTTGTCGGCACGCTGATTTTGGGTATCCTGAAGAACGGAATGAACTTAATGGGGATAAACGGCTATTTTCAAACGATCATTTTAGGGTCTTTATTGGTGATCTCCGTGCTGGCCGACCGCACCCATTATGATCAGAAAAACAGGGAATGATATCTTGTATTATGCTTTTATAGTTACAAAAAGCATTATTGACAGCAAATGTCCGGCATGTTAAAATGTCTGACAGAGTTTTTATTTCAATTCCAATACAGGAGGATAAAAATGAAAAAAATCATCGCATTATGTTTGGCAGCGGTTCTGCTTCTGAGCTTTGCCGCCGGTGTAATGGCTGACGACAAAGTCACCCTGACTTTTGCGGAAGTCATGACCTCTCCGGAGAGGACACTTGTCCTTGAGAAAGCCATCGAGGCTTTTACAGCGTCCCATCCGAACATCACAGTCGAACTTGTTTCCCCGCCGTATGAATCCGCGGAAACGAAAGTTGCCTCCATGCTGGCAGCGGGACAGGAAGTTGACATCGTCGAGATCCGTGACAATTCCGTCGGTGCGTGGATCAACAATGGCTTCCTCTACAAGCTTGACGATCTCGTCGCTGATTGGTCCGGAAAAGATGAACTTGTGGATGCCGCGCTTCTTGCCGGTGCGTCCATGGGTGATGCCACGTTCTTCATTCCGCAGTATCTTTATGTAAAGGCCCTTATGGTCAGGACTGATATCCTGGAAAAACTGGGCGTTACCGAAATGCCGAAGACAACTGATGAATTCTTGGCGGTCTGCAAGCAGATCACCGATCCTGCCAAAGGCCAGTATGGTTTTGCTCTCCGCGGTATTGGTTCACCCTGCAAGACCACTGATATCATGTGGGCTACGGAAGTCGCCGGTCTGCGTCTCGATAACTTCTATCTGACAGAAGACGGCACCTTCTACATGGATACTGACGGCGGCCGCAAGGCATTGAAAGATTATTATGAACTTTACACCGAAGCCTGCCCTCCGGATTCCGTGAACTGGGGATACAATGACCAGATCAATGGTTTCGTTTCCGGCATTACACCCTTCCTCGTACAGGATCCTGACGCTGTCGGTTCCGTTTCCGGTTCCCTTTCTCCCGATCAGTACACTGCCATCCCGATGCCCGTCGGCGCATCCGGTACACGCTATCTGGATTATGGGTATGCCGGTCTGGCTGTCGCAGCCAATTCCGAACATCCTGCCGAAGCATTTGAATTCATCAAATACATGATCTCCGCTGAAGTCAACGCGTCGATCTGCGAATTCTACGGCGCTCTGCCTGTGAACAAAGGCGCTTATGAAGCTTCTGAAATGTTTGAACTGCCTGTCTACAAAGCATGGGCAGATGAAATGGCCGATGAAGCCACCGTGTTCACTAAATTCCCGCTGGAAGATCCCCGCTTCACGGAATATGCTTCCACCGTCCATCTGGCTGCGATCCAGAGCTATCTGCTCGGCCAGTCTACCGCGGAAGATATGATCAAGACCTGCAAGGACTTCTGGGGTTACTAAACCGATAATATAAACTCAATTTTTGGGGGCTGCGGATAACCCGCAGCTCCTTTTTTCGAATCTAACAAGTGAAAGGAGGCCGCATGAAAACAGACAAATGGTATATATTAATGATATTACCGGCTTTGGCGTTTATCTGTTTTTTCCTTTTCTACCCGCTTATGAAGGGCGGCGTGATGGCTTTTCAAAATTACAATCTTTTCAATCTGAAAGATATCCGCTTCATCGGATTGGATAATTTCAGAGCCATCATTAATAATAAAAATGTCAGCTTCGGCCTGATTTTATTTAATACTTTGAAATGGACTCTGCTTTCGCTTGTGCTCCAGTTTCTGCTGGGGTTTCTGCTGGCACTGATGCTGCGGAAACCGTTCAGAGGGAGAAGCGTTTACTGTGGTTTCGTTTTTTATCCCTGGGCTCTCTGCGGATTCGCTATCGGTCTGATCTGGTCCTGGCTGTTTAACGGTCAATTTGGTGTGATTAATGACCTGTTGATGAAAGCCGGTATTATCAAAGAAAACATCGGATGGCTCTCAAATCCGAAGATCGCCATGTACAGCGTGGTTATTTCCAATGTGTGGTACGGCGTACCATATTTCGGTATTATGCTCCTTGCCGCGCTGCAGTCAGTACCGAATGACCTTTATGAAGCAGCCACGCTTGACGGCTGCAACGGAATTCAGCAATTATTCCATATCACGATCCCATATATCAAACCGACGATCATCAGTACAGTGCTTCTGAGAAGCATGTGGATCGTAAATTTCCCTGACCTGATTTATGCAATGACAAACGGCGGCCCGGTGAATTCCACGCATATCCTCGGTACCATGATGATCAACAAGGTATATAAGGAATTTGATTATGGTCAGGGTTCTGCTTACGGTGTTATCATCATGGTGATCCTGCTCGCGTACGCTATCCTTTATCTCAGGGTAACGAAGTCAAAAGGGGAGGATATGTAATGAATACACGAAAAATCAAAAGTATCCTCGGAACCATCATCCGTGTGATCATTCTGGCCTGTTTCTTCCTTGCCGCGATTCTTCCGCTGTTCTGGATCTTTGTGACAAGCATCAAAAACGGAACGGAACTGTATGCGATCCCGCTGGTTTACTGGCCGAAAGAGCCAACCATAGCTGCGTATAAAAGACTGTTCACCTACAGTAATTTCGGGCAGTATTTCAAAAACTCGCTTTTTGTCACCCTTTCATCATCAATCGTGGCAATGATCCTTTCCGTCATGAGCGGATTCGCTTTATCCCGCTTCAGGCATAAGAAGATAAAAGGTTTCCTTGAAATCTTGCTTTATTTCACACAGACCATTCCTTCATTCATGATCATGCTCCCGCTTTTCATGTACTTCTCAAAGCTGAAGCTTGTTGATAACCTGCCGATCCTGGCTGTGATCTATGTCGCGACAG
Organism: Flexilinea sp.; assembly: GCA_036723985.1. Lineage (GTDB taxonomy): Bacteria > Chloroflexota > Anaerolineae > Anaerolineales > Anaerolineaceae > Flexilinea. The sequence goes on along the minus strand of DAIMGK010000020.1, from coordinate 20,111 downwards.
TGATCGCTTTCAGCACCATTATGTCCAGAAGCTTCTTTGACAGGATCCCTGTAGACCTGGAAGAAGCCGCCAAGATCGATGGCTGCAACCTGGCTCAGTCCATCATCCATGTCGTTCTGCCGCTGACACTGCCGGGGATCGCCGCGATTTTCTGCTTCGCGTTCGTAAACATCTGGAATGAACTCTTTATCGCTGTGATGATGATCAATAAGGCGGCGAAATATACGGTTCCGGTAGCCCTCAACTCTTTCATCTCCAAAGCGGGAGTCAGCTGGGATCTGATGAGCGCAGGGATCGTGGTTTCACTTTTGCCGACGATGATCGTCTTCGGCATCGGGCAGAAATATATCGTCGCCGGTTTGACTGAAGGCGGTGTCAAAGGATAATATACACGCAATTTATGATTCCCTGTGCCGGAAACAGACACAGGGAATTTGTTTTGTTATGAACAGATCATAAGGAGAAAAGCATGGAACAAAGTCATCCGCAGCCGGATATTACCGAAATTCTTCACCACATGGGGGAACATGAGCTTCCCAATCACGCTGTCGCGCCGCCGATTTTTCAGACATCCATCTTTTGTTTCGACTCTTATGAAGCTTTTCACGAAGCCCTTGAGCATGAATCGGAGCATTACATTTATACCCGGGGCAACAACCCGACTGTGAACCTGTGTGAAGAAAAAATCGCGGCTCTGGAACATACCGAACGTGCAAAACTGGTTTCCTCGGGAGTCGCGGCTATCTCTTCCTCAGTGATGGCATTCATGCAGCAGGGAGATCACGCGATTTGTATCCGGAGCGCGTACAGCTGGGCGAATTACCTTTTCCGCACATATCTCAAACGGTTTGGGATCGAATGTACCTTCGTGGATGGAAATACCGTCGATGAATTTGAACAGGCGATCCGTCCGAATACGAAAGTGATCTATCTGGAAAGCCCTGCAACGTTCACATTTACCCTTCAGCCCCTTCGCCAAATTGCGGATTTGGCAAAGAGCCATGGGATCAAAACCGTGATCGACAACACCTGGGCAACACCTATCTTTCAGAATCCCGCGGATCTGGGCATCGATCTTGTTGTGCATTCCGCGTCGAAATATCTGGGCGGTAATTCCGACGTGGTCGGGGGAGCTGTTTGCGGGAATACGGAAGATATTACACGCATCTTCAATACCGAGTTTATGATGCAGGGGCAGGTACCGGACCCGTTTTCCGCCTGGCTGATCCTAAGAAACTTGCGGACGCTTCATCTGCGGATGCCGGTCCATTACCGCAATGCATTGGGCCTGGCAGAGTTTCTGGAAGCCCGGGATGATGTGGAAAGTGTCAACTATCCGCTGCTGCCTTCCTTCCCGCAGTATGCGTTGGCAAAAGAGCAGATGCGCGGCGGCAGCGGGCTGTTTTCCTTCCGGCTGAAAACGCGGGATCTGGAAAAAGTCATCGCGATCACAAATCGTGTGAAGTTTTTCAAACTCGCGGTCAGCTGGGGCGGGTATGAAAGTCTGTTTGAACCGACCTCACTCGTGTTTAAGAAAGGGGAGACGATCCCCGATGAGAGAGTCTCTTTGATCAGGGTACACGCGGGATTGGAGGATCTCGACCTGCTTAAAAATGACCTTGCGCAGGCTTTGGACTGCGTGAAATAAGACCTTTATGATTTCTCAAGGGAGAAGAAAATTATGAGTGATAAGATCAGGATAGCAATTATCGGCTTGGGCAGCCGTGGAAAAAATGCGTATGGTGTCGAACTGCTCACATTGAAGGATAGGGCGGAAGTGACCGCTGTCGCGGAGCGTGACGCGGAACGTTTGAAACTTGGCGGAGATGCCCACGGGGTACCGCTTGAAAGAAGATTTCACAGCGCGGAAGAGCTTTTGGCACAGCCCAAACTTGCTGACGCGGCAATTATCTGTACCCTTGACAGGCAGCACACAGGGCATGCCATTGCCGCTCTTCGAAAGGGGTATGACATTTTGTTGGAGAAGCCTGTTTCCCCGGAATTGTCGGAGCTTCAGGAGATCGTCCGTGTTGCCCGTGAGCAGAAGCGGCGTGTCGTCGTCTGCCATGTACTCCGCTACACCCCGTTTTTCCGGACAATAAAAGATACTATTGACAGCGGCAGGCTGGGAAGGGTCATCAATATACAGGCTCTGGAAAACGTCAGATACTGGCATCAGGCACACAGTTTTGTACGCGGGAACTGGCACCGGACCGATGAAACAAGTCCGATGATCCTGCAGAAATGCTGCCACGACCTGGATTATCTGATCTGGCTTTGCGGGAACCGCTGCGAGCGGGTCTCATCCTTCGGTTCGCTGCAGTTTTTCAAACCTGAAAATGCTCCTGCCGGAGCTGCTCCCCGCTGTATGGGTGGATGCAGGGCAAAGGAAAGCTGCCCGTATGATGCCGAAAAGATTTATCTTACGGACCGGGAAACCGGTCTGCTGGCAGGAAATACCGAATGGCCGATCGATGTCCTTTCGGAGAATCCGACCCGTGAGACGATCATGGATGCCATTAAAACCGGCCCCTATGGACAATGTGTTTTTGCCTGTGATAATAATGCGGTCGATAACCAGATCGTCAACATGCAGATGGAAAACGGTGCGGCTTTGTCCCTGACGATGAGCGCTTTTACCAGCTTCGGCGGGAGGACGATCAAAGTCATGGGAACAATGGGCGACCTCTGGGGTGATATGCATTACAACCGGATACGAATCTGCGAATTCGGCAAGGAAGAGGAACTCATCGACCTGGGGCATATTGAGAAGGATTTTGCCGGTCACGGCGGCGGAGACAGAGGACTGATCCTCTCTTTCCTCGACTACATGGAAGGCAAACCCGCGGACAACACCATCACGACCCTTGAAACATCCATCGAAAGCCACCTCGCCGCCCTCGCCGCCGAAGAATCCCGCCTGAAAAACGGCCTCCCCATCGACATCGCACCCATGCGGGGATAAAAGTTTTGAAATAGCGGCCGGTGATCAGTGATCAGTAGATTCAATTCTTCTAAGTAGGCAGATATTTTTTCATAATAGTGTTTTGAAACTACAATTTGATAGAACAAACAAATGCCATGCCCGATGATACCCGGACATGGCATTTGTTAATTATTATTTTTCATGAGTCAGAAAATTATACTCAGATTATTCATGAGTATTCCAGCATATATAATACTCAATTATCTAAACTCTACACTCTACACGCAGAACTCTATTCATTGACGATCAGATCTTCAAAGGCCGCGGGCTGGACCCAGATCGATACTTTTTTCGCTTCACAGCGGAAATCGCCCCAGCCTTCCTCATCGATGGTAACATTTTCCGTGCAGTGGCCGAGAACATCGCTGAATGTTCTTCCGGCGAATTTTTTGCCTACGCACATATGGATCACGCCGCCGCCGTCATTTGACATCACGACAGCCATACCGGATTTTTTATGGTCGTCATCACCCCGCCGGACCCAGCCGATAAGGTGCTGATCTTCGAAATAATCCTCCTGCGCGCCGTAAGCATAGGAGCGGCGCAGCTTGATGAGTTTCCCCAGGTTCGGTACGAGCGGACGGTTTTTCACCGGATTTCCGTAATAATCGGAATAAAACACGCAGGGCAAACCTTCCTGACGGAGCAGGATGAGCGCGTAAGCCAGCGGTTTGAACCAGTCCTCAATGAAAGACTGCAGACTCTGCCCGTGCTGTGTGTCGTGGTTGTCCACAAACGTCACCGCGTTTTTCGGACGTTCCTTCAGAAGTGTGTTGTCAAGGATCGTCCTCATGTCATAATTCTCTCCCGCATGAGAGGCATCATAGAAATGATAATGAAGCGTCACATCAAAAAGCGACATCTCATTTTTAACGGTATTTAGATAATGCAGAAGCCTTTGCAGGTCGCTGCTCCAGTATTCACCGACTGCAGGCAGTTCCAGACCTATCTCGTCCCGGATATCCTGAAGCAGATCGCGGTAAAACGGAAAGCTGATATGTTTGACCGCATCGAGCCGCAGACCGTCGATTCCGGTCTTGCGGATATACCAGAGCAGCCATTTCTTCGTTTCTTCTATGACTTCCGGATTGGACGTATCCACGTCCATCCCCATCAGATAGTCAAAATTTCCGTGTTCCGGATCAGTCTGTTCTGCCCATTGCTTGCCGGCAAACCGATAAACCTGTCCGCATTCCTTGGTATTTTCATTCCAATCTGTACCGGTGAAATGGCTGTGATCCCAGATAAATTTGCTGTATTTGCCATTTCTGCCGGGAAAGGTAAAGCGGGACCAGGTACGGATCGTCTGTTCACCGCCGATCTGTTCACAGCGGTTATCCGGAGCATCCTTGACCGCAGTGACTTCTTCAGGTTCATCACCGCCCATGCGGTGGTTCAGTACGATATCAGCCAGAACACGAATTCCGGCTTCATGAAAGGCATTGATTGCCTCAATATATTCTTTCTTTGTTCCGTATTTTGTTCGGATCGTGCCCTTCTGGTCAAACTCTCCGAGGTCGTACATATCATAAACGCCGTATCCGACATCTTCCTGTGAAACGCCTTTGTATGCGGGGGGAAGCCAGACCTGTGTGACACCAAGAGCGGCAAGATTGTCCGCTTTTGCCGCACAGCGCTTCCACCAAAGGCCGTCGTTCGGCAGGTACCATTCAAAATATTGCATCATTGTTTCGTTGTTCCTCAAGAAAAATACCTCCTTTCCTGAGTCACGATAGTATTACCACTAAAAAAATGATTTGTCAATCGGTAAAACAGGTATTATCGGGTTTTCTAACAATCCTCTAATATTTTTACGAGTAATTTCACAATGATCCCAATCACAATCAATATGACATTTCGTTGATAAATTTTCCATATCAACGATCATTTTTTTATAAAAATTCTGATGAGAAATCAGAGAACAGTCTTTAGAGTACGTGTTATGATCTATCTAAAAAATATCTGTTCAGTATCGGACGTCTTGGACAGTGACTCCAGCGCAGGTCAGAGTCTTCGATGGCAACCCCGTTAATCTGTATTGAAAAGATATAAAAAAAGTATCCCGAATACTCGGGATACTTTATCGTTTTTCAAAAAAAAACTTAGTCGAGATAGAAGGTATAGTGCATATCTTCCGGTTTAAGAGTCCTCAGTACCTCAAGATATTTCTTGGCTTCTTCATTTGTGCCCTTGAGGTCATGATCTCTGAAGTTGCCGCATTCTTCTTCGACGGCTCCGGGAATATCACCCTCATATTCGGACATAAATTCAAAGGACTGAACGATGCAGTCCAGTACTTCCGCGTCAGTAAGGCCGCGGGTAATGAAATAGCATCCCGTCCGGCAGCCCATAGGACCGACATAGATGATGCCGTTCTGATACTGGCTGTTGCGCGCATAGGTGGCGAAAAGATGTTCAATGGTATGGCTTACACCTGTGGACAGATAGTCACCATGATTCGGCTCTTTGATCCGGACATCCCAGGTCATCACATCATCATCCTGCCTGGAAAGATAAACACCTCTGAGTAATCTCGTATGGTCAATACTGAAACTCGGAATTCTATGCATAATTATTTGATCCTTTCATATTTTACTTTCGTTATCTGTTTTTGAATTTCAATATTCTGCAAACAATTCAGAAAGTATAGTTATTATTATAAATCAGTCCTGCCGTTTTTTGTTATCCCCGCTGATACTGATTAATACTTTGATCTGTTCCGGACCGTGTTTGATCAGGTATTCAAACCCGTCCTCAACAAGCGTATCGAGTGTGACTTCCCGGGTGATCAGTTCGTCCGCATTGATCTTGCCTTCAGACAAATAAGCGAGCGCTTCAGCGATTTCGTTTACATGAGCCTGACTGGTGTACAGAACACGTTCAGCTTCCTGTAATGTATTCATATCTACAATGGGTTTCTTCCCGAATACACCCATGACCATGATCTTCGCGCCCGGTTTGCTGATCCGGATCGCCTGATCCAGAGTTATTTCAGCACCTATGCATTCATAAACGATATCCGCAAGACGCCCGTCGGTCCATTCATTCACAAATTTCTCAAGATCCGTTTTAGAAGAATCGATGTAGGTTCCGCCGTATTTTTCAATCAATTCCTTTCGATAATCACCGATCCCGGAAACAAGAATACGTCCCGCTCCGGCGTATTTTGCGCCGAAAAATGCGGACAAGCCGATAATTCCGGGACCGATCACGACAACATCTTTTCCGGAAATGTCGCCGAGTAAATGTGTGGCGTGGATACCGCAAGCCAAAGGCTCTGAAACAGCAGCTTCCCGCTGCGTCACATTTTCCGGAATCGCGAACAATTTATCAGCGTCTACGACCACATAATCAGCGAATGCCCCGTCATTGCCTACTCCGAGGAATCCGAGTTTCTGGCAGATATTATATCGGCCGCTTTTGCATGCCTCGCATTTACCGCAGGTCAGACTCCCATTGGCTGTGACACGGTCATCGACATTCCATCCGTAAACGCCTTCACCCAGTTTCGCGATCCTGCCTGAAAACTCATGCCCGAGCGTCAGCGGGGCGACACGGCCTGTCAGACGATGGGGTTTTTTTACGGGAATAAAATTGGGACCTTCATATTCATGCCGGTCTGTACCGCAAATGCCTGCCCAATCTACGCGGATCAATACCTGTCCATTACCCGGTTCAGGTACAGGCTTTTCTTCTATACGCAAATCTTTATATCCATGCCAAACGGCTGCTCTCATAACGCTATCGTCCTTTCAAAAATACAGCTTTATGTTTTTTTGTTTTTTTATCCCAGATATGCCTGCATCAGCTGTTCATCAGCCAGCAGTTCTTTTCCGGTTCCCTGCATTACAATATGTCCGACATTCATTACATATGCCCGGTCACAGAGATCCAACGCCTTTTTGGCGTTTTGTTCCACCAGCAGGATGGTCGTACCCTTTACAGAAATTTCTTTCAGCGTTTCCATGATCTGGTTTACGATAATGGGCGCAAGACCGAGACTCGGCTCGTCCAGCATCAGCAGTTTCGGACGAGCCATCAGGCCCCTTGCGATGGCGAGCATCTGCTGCTCGCCGCCGGAAAGCAGGCCGCCATACTGGTCTCTTCGTTCCTTCAGCCGGGGGAACATCTGATATACCATCTCCAGGTCTTTTTCAATTTCAGATTTGTCATTTCGCTGGCAGCAGCCGATCAGCAAATTATCATAAACCGTCAGCTTATAGAAGATCTGCCTTCCTTCCGGAACGATCGACATACCCCGTGCCACGATCTGATGGCAGTGTCCGGGCAGAGGCTGTCCGTCAAAAACAATATCGCCGGCGGAACGTTTGTGTTCGCCGGAAAGGCACTTCAGTAGTGTTGATTTCCCTGCGCCGTTTGCACCCAGCATTGCGACGATCTCACCGCGTTTGATCTCAAAGGAGATATCATCGATCGCACGGATCCCGCCGTAGGAAGCGGAGAGATGATCAACTTTCAGGATAATATCATCTGTCACAGTTCACCTCCAAGATACGCAGCGATGACCGCATCGTTCTTTTTCACATCCTCCACTGAACCTTTCGCCAGAGTCTTGCCGAAATCCAGTACCGTACACTGTTCGCACAGCTTTGAAACGACATCCATGTGATGTTCGATCATCAGGATCGTGATCGGGTTATCCCGATGGAGCTTCTTTACAAAGTCAACCAGATCCTGTGACTCTTCTTCATTCATGCCTGCCGCCGGTTCGTCCAGCAGAAGAAGCTTCGGAACTGTCGCCATAGCCCGGGCGATCTCCAGTTTTCGCTGATGCCCGTAAGGCAGCGAACTCGCGATATCATCCGCTTTGTCCGTAAGGCCTACTGATTCCAGATAGCCCATAGCCCGCTCTTCGATCTCTTTGGTTACCCGGCGGTATTTCGGGAGCCGCAGAAGCGCCTCCGCCATTGAGTACCCGCTCCGCATATTGCAGGCGATGATCACATTCATCTTTACGGACAGGTTTCCGAAAAGACGAATGTTCTGGAAGGTCCGGGCGATCCCAAGCTCGGCTGCCTGATGGGGCTTTATCTTCGTGATGTCTTTCCCATCAAAGAATATCTGTCCGGCGTCAGCCGTATAGATACCGGTGATGGTATTGAAGATTGTTGTCTTCCCCGCACCGTTCGGGCCGATCAGACCGTATATATCCCGCGGCATTACCTGAAGGTCAAAATTGTCAATGGCGCGGACACCGCCGAAGTGTTTTTCAACGCCTTTCATTTCCAGCAGGGGAGTGTTGCTGTTGCTGTTCATCTCAGGCACCTCCCGTTGACTTTTTCTTAGTGATTTTTTTGAAAATGTCTGTAAATTCCATATACCCCATCAATCCGGATGGCCGGACAAGGATGACGACCACGACCGCGATACCGTATGCCAGCATGCGGTATTCAGAAAACTTACGGAAGAATTCCGGCAGCAGCTGTACGACCAGTGTACCCAGTACACTTCCGGTCAGAGAACCGAGACCGCCCAAAACAGTTGTGATCACAAGCTCGCAGCTCTTGGGCAGATTGAAAAGGACCGGCGTGATATGCTGAAGGTAGTGAGCGTAAAGTCCGCCTGCCCATCCGGCAAAGATCGCGCTGAATACAAAGGACATCTTTTTATAATGGACAACATTGATCCCGTTTGCCGCAGCAGCTACTTCATTTTCACGGATCGCGGAAAACGCCTGTCCGTAACGGGAATGGATCAGGTTCCAGGCAATAATAAACGCTGCGATCGCGCAGACCAGAGCGACGATCCAGGTAGTCCGAAACGGGATCCCTGTATATCCGACCGCTCCGCCTGTGATGTCACGAAGGTACAGGAACAGAACGCGGACACATTCACCGAACCCCAGACAGCTGATCAGAAAATAATCCCCACGCAGGCGGATCGTAAGGCTGCCCAGAAGATAGGCGATGATCCCGGCAGCGATTGAGCCGCAGATGATGGACAGCACAAAAGGAAAATGGAACTGTACACTGCATATGGCAGCTGTATAAGCGCCTATTGCCATAAACCCGGCATTACCGAAAGAGAAAAGGCGTGTAAAACCTGTCAGTACTGACATTCCCAGTACAGCGATGATATTTACACAGCAGGTGACGATTATGCCTTCGTAAAACGAATTGATCATATATGCCCCCTTTATGCCTTTTCCTGCACATCCACGCCGAAAAGGCCGGAAGGACGGATCAGGAGGATCAGGATCAGCAGGGAAAACGAGATCAGGTCCCGCAGACCCGAGCTGATATAACCGGATACTACAGTTTCGATCAGGCCCAGCAATACGGCACCGACGATGGCGCCCGGAACAGAACCGAGTCCGCCGATCACGGAGGCAATGAATGCCTTCAGGCCAACATTGCCCATCGTCGGATAAACATTGTATTTCATTCCGTAAGTGATACCTGCCAGGCCGGCCAGAGCGCCTGCCATGAGGAATACCAGTCCGATCACCTGATCGATACGCACACCCATGATTCGGGCTGTAGAGCCGGCACAGGCGACGGCCCGGACATGAAGGCCGAATCTTGTCTTATTGATGATAAGGAGCAGGATCACCAGCACGATCAGGGAAATTATGATACAAAGGAGATCTGTCGTGCCGATAAAAATACCATTGATATTCAGTGTCGTTTTTTTGAAGAAACGCGGAAGCTGTTTGAATTTGGAACCCCAGATGACATTGGCGAGGTTTTGATATGTGGTCGAAAGGCCCATCGCGGCGATCATCAGAAACATATTCGGAGAACCGTTATTCCGGATCCTGCGGTATGCGATCTTTTCGTTGAACATACTGATCAAAGCAGCTCCGCCGATACCGATCAAAATGGAAACAGCAAAAGGCATTTTCGGAACAAGTGTAGCCATGAAACAGCAGTATGCGCCCAGCATACAGACTTCTCCATGTGCCCAGTTTGAAAAGTCCAGCAGACTGTAGACAAGGGCATATCCCGAAGCTATAAGTGCGTATACACTTCCGATCGAGATCCCCGTGATCATTTGCTGTATCAGTATTTTCATAAATCCATCTCCTGTCACGAATAAATTCTGCTATCAGTATAACAGAAAAAGGGAAGAATAGCCAATTCGAATTTTTCCTTCAAATGTATTCTTCCCTTTTTCCGCCAGACTTAGACAGCCTGATCTTCAATCAAAAAGAAGGGGAAAGGTTTGTTTACAGATTTACGGTGTTTCTCACCATCCATATCCTTGCCTTTCGCCCTTCAGCTTTATATAAACAGATTATTCAGCCTTGGCAGGATCGTAAATGCCGACGTAGGTAACTTCGTCCGCGTCAACACGGAAGATAGCTGCGTCACGGCTCGGGTTGTGATTGGTCGGATCCACACTCATGTGGCCCAGCAGACCGTCGAAACTGTCAGTGGCTTCCAGCTGATCGCGGATAGCATCGGGGTCAGCGGAACCGGCGGCTTCGATCGCCTGTTTGATCCACATCAGACCGTCATTACCGTAAAGGCATTCGGTTTCCTTTGAAGAGTGGAATTTCGCATCATAGATTTCGAAGTAAGCTGCAGCTTCCGGGAGGTTGAAGCCCGGGCGGGAAACATAATAGGAACCTTCCAGCGCGCCGCGGGAGAGTTCGATCAGTTCATTGGTATCCCAACCATCAGCACCGACCATGACAGCGGTGATGCCCAGTTCACGGGCCTGTTCACCGATCAGCGCAACATTTACATAGTTCCACGGAACAAACAGGACATCCGGCTGAGCCATAGCGATCTTGGTCAACTGAGCGCGGAAATCATTGTCACCATTCTGGGCTTCTTCCTTGGCAACGACCTCACCGCCGAGGCTGGTGAAGGTATCGAGCATGTAACCGCCGACACCGGTGCTGTAAGGATCAGTGATATCGGTAATGATGGCGGCCTTCCGCAGGCCCAGTTCATTGTAAGCATAGGAACCTGCCAGATAACCCATGTAAGGATCAATGAAGCACAGGCGGAAAGAATAAGGATGCAGATTGCCGTTCGCATCAACAGTAACCAGTTCGTTGGACGCAGCAGTAGCGATCACCGGAACATGCAGTTCATCGGAAACCGCAGCGATCGGAATATTGCAGGAAGAGAAGTTTGTACCGACCACAGCGACAACACCTTCCTGTTCGACCAGGCGTTTGTAAGCTGCAACTGAGTCATCAGCAGCGCCTTTACCGTCCAGACCGATGATCTGAACTTCGCGGCCGAGGATGCCGCCTTCTTCGTTGATCATTTCAGCGGTCAGCGTCAAACCATTCAGACCGGCCTGGCCCCACAGAGCTGTATCACCGGAAAGTGCACCGACATAACCGATCTTGATCGGATCTTCCGCGCAAACACTGCCAAAAAGCGCAAGCGCTAACATCAAAACGATTGCTGTAATAAACCAATTCTTTTTCATTATTCACCTCCGTTAGAATTACAACGTGTAAATTATAAGATTACTAATTTGATTTGTCAAATATTTTGCTGATATACTTGGTAATAGATTCCATCTATAATTTAAAAAGTGGCTGACGCGGAAGCGTGTGAGTCTTATAAAGATCCTGATACCTTATTAAAGCCTGGGTATGGGGAGGGCAGTTCCCGTCCCGAATCTGACCTGTGGAACTCCGTTCCTCGTACGAAACAGATCTATAGCCGCCGGAAAACAGGCGCAGTCGAAGCTCTGGAATCGCATCATCACTTAGTACAGCGGTTTCTTACGGCTCTCGCTTTGGAAAACATACGAAAAATCGTTCCCGCACTTTGCGAAGCACTCTATCCCGCATGCAGAATGAAAATATAAACTGAGCTCTTATAGAAATAATCAGAACATTTTTTTATCATAAAATCCTTGACCTGGCAAAAAAATAATATATAATATGAATAGTTGCTCATATGATGAAAGGTTAATATGAAATCAGTTGCGAATAATGATAATTATAACGAAGGGATGATCCATGAGGACGTTGTCCTGAAAGCGGTTGCGGCCCAGCCGGAAGAAGAACTGCTGGCGGATCTGGCTGATCTTTTCAAAAACTTCAGCGATACTACACGTATCCGGATCCTTTCATTGCTCATTACGGATGAAATGTGCGTTGCCGATATTACAGCCGCGCTTAATGCTACTCAGTCCGCTGTATCTCATCAGCTTCGTATCCTGAAGCAGTCCCGTCTGGTTAAATCGAGACGGAGCGGGAAGATCATTTATTACTCCCTGGCAGACGATCATGTCAAAACCATCATTGCCATGGGAATGGAACATATCACAGAATAAGGAGTTCATCATGAAAAAGGTTTTTAAACTGAAGGATCTTGACTGCGCAAACTGTGCCGCAAAAATGGAAGCCGGAATCAAAAAAATTCCCGGCGTCACTGATGCATCTGTAAATTTCATGATGCAGAAAATGACTATTGAAGCCGATACTGATGACTTTGATGCTCTCATGCAGGAAGTTATCAAAGTTTGCTCGAAGATAGAACCGGACTGTGAGATATTGATTAAGTCAGGAAGATAAGATCTCATGAGCAAAAGTCAGAAACGCCGATTGAAACAGATCCTGATCAGTGCGGCTTTATTCCTTTTCGCATTGGTATTCCCGTTTGATAAGGTCTTTCCGGAAAAAACGGCGGAAGTACTGCCGGCTGTTATTTATCTCGCGGCTTATCTTATCGTCGGCCGGAATGTTTTGCTGAAAGCGGTAAGGAACATTCGCTCCGGACAGGTATTTGACGAAAATTTTCTCATGGCTGTCGCTACCGTAGGTGCTGTTTGCCTGAAAGATTATAAAGAAGCGGTCGCCGTTATGCTTTTTTATCAGATCGGCGAACTATTTGAAGATTATGCAGTCGACAGATCCCGGGAATCTATCGCCGCAATGATGGATCTCCGCCCCGATTACGCGAATCTTGTACAGGGGGAAGAGGTCGTTGAAGTCGATCCTGAGGAAGTCGAACCCGGCGATATCATCCTTATTAAACCCGGGGAAAGGGTCCCGCTGGATGGTATCGTGATCGAAGGCGAATCCCGTCTGGATACCTCCGCATTGACGGGCGAAGCCGTTCCCCGGAGTATAGGCCCTGAGGAAGAAATATACAGCGGCGCGGTCAATCTGTCCGCATTACTGAAAGTTCGGGTGACAAAACCCTTTGGAGAATCTACTGTCTCGCGTATTCTGGAACTTGTGGAAAATGCCTCAGACAAAAAATCCCGTTCTGAAAATTTCATCACCCGTTTTGCCGCGGTCTATACGCCGGTTGTTGTCGGATCAGCTGTTTTACTGGCAGTGATCCCGCCTTTATTCTTTCACGGAGAATGGTCAGTCTGGATCAACCGGGCGCTGATATTTCTGGTGGTTTCCTGTCCCTGTGCGCTTGTCATCTCCATCCCTCTCAGCTTTTTCGGTGGGATCGGCGGCGCATCCCGGAAAGGGATCCTGGTAAAGGGTTCGAATTATCTGGAAGCGCTGGCCGCTGTGAAGACGATCGTATTTGATAAAACGGGTACGCTTACGAACGGCACCTTTTCTGTCACTGCTGTTCATCCGGATATTATTTCCGAAGAGGATCTGATTTATTACGCGGCTCACGCGGAAGCATACAGTACACATCCGATCGCACAATCGATAAAAAATGCTTATGTGAAAGATGTCGATCTGTCACTCGTCACCGCGAATGAAGAATTCTCGGGTCAGGGGATCCATTCTGTAGTCGAAGGTAAGAATGTCCTTGCCGGTAATATGAAACTGATGGAAAAGAATGGTATCCACGCTCATGAATGTCACATGAACGGTACGATCATCCATGTCGCGGTTGATTCACTTTATGCCGGTCATATCGTCATCTCCGATACTGTAAAGGAAGATTCCGCCGAGGCTATCGCAGGGCTGAAGAAAAACGGTATCCGAAAGACAGTTATGCTAACAGGAGATAAGAAAAAAGTTGCTGAAGAGGTGGCAAATACACTCGGGATCGATGAATGTCATGCGGATCTGATGCCTGCGGATAAAGTTGCTGTTGTTGAAGAACTCCTCGAAAAATCAGAGAAAAATGAAAAGCTTGCATTTGTCGGAGACGGGATCAATGACGCACCTGTTTTGACCCGGGCTGATGTCGGGATCGCTATGGGAGCCATGGGTTCGGATGCGGCGATAGAGGCTGCGGATGTTGTTCTGATGAATGACAAACCTTCTGACATCGTTACCGCGATCAAAATATCCGCGAAAACTCTTTCTATCGTACGTCAAAATATTATCTTCGCGCTGGGCGTGAAATTACTGGTATTGATTCTTGCCGCTTTCGGTATAGCCAATATGTGGATGGCTGTTTTTGCTGACGTGGGTGTTGCTTTTCTTGCGATCCTGAATGCCATGAGATGTCTGAATCCGGAATAACATGAGCATATTGTCAATCCTTGTAAATCAGGAGACCGGCGCGGCCTGTGTGCAAGTCACCAAAGAAGTACAGATCCATATGCAGTGTTATGGCTCACGAATCACCGGGAACCCGGCACGGATAGAAGCTCGGGAACCATAACATGATTCAGCGCAGAGCAAACATACACTTATTTGATCCCGCGCTTTGTGAAAAATACGATCACGCTTTATTTTGAAAGCGGGATCGTATGATTTATTTTGTAATTTTGACCGTCATACAAAAATACTCGAAAGTATCCACATTCATTATGAGATATTTGTTATTTAATATTTGAGATATTGAGACAATTGAGACGTTCCCATTCGATATTTTATCCATCTCTTGTTCACTTATAAAATAATATAATATAATAATTCTAAACAGATTTTTTTGTGGATTTTTTTGAAACTTTTTTATCTATCCTGCGTTATTGTAGTATAAAAATACAGGGGGGAGTAAATCTCATGAAAAAAATCACATTTGTTTTTCTTCTTTTAGTTGTGAGCGTTTTGATAAGCGCAGTGGGTTCTTCAGCAGATTCCGGCAAGTTATATCCGATCGGGCAGCAGCCTTCCCAACCGATCCCGCAGTTTAATCCGCCCGGTCCCGGAGGACACCCCGGACCCCCGTCGCAGCAGCCTCAACAGCCAAAACCGCAGCCGTGGCAGCCGTGGCAGCAGCCTCAGCCGTGGCAGCCTCAACAGCCGAAACCTCAACCGCCGCACCCGCAGCAGCCCCAGCCATGGCAGCCTCAGCCACCGAAACCCCAGCAGCCTCAGCCATGGCAGCCTCAGCCGCCGAGACCTCAGCAGCCTCAGCCATGGCAGCCTCAGCCGCCGAGACCTCAGCAGCCTCAGCCGTGGCAGCCGGGTTCAAGACAGGACAGTAATGTAAGTGTGACTACACAGCGCAGTCATAACAACACGATCAACCTGACATGGACGATCCGCAATGTAACAAATGAGACATGGGGCTCCAAGAACGTTGATATTCTTTGTACTGCCGGCTGTCACCTTCTTACTGACCGGAATCGTTACCGCTGGGATCTGCCTTATTCCGTAAAGAGGAATGGTATGCTGTCCTTTACCGTAAATATTCAGCCATACAGGCCCGGTGAAACAATGACATTCGCGATGGTTGCGGGGAAACAGACACTTTATTCTTTCAATGTAAGACTGTAACGGGTCAATGGAAAAATGATCCTCAGCGTAACAGTTCGGCACATGGTTTTTTATACACAGAAATCATTTGGCCAATTCTGAAAAAACGGACAGTTCAATTATGAGTTGTCCACCGCACAGGCCGGAGCAGTAAAAGATCGCAGAATCTAAGGCAGGGGTATGGCCGCTGCAAGGTCAGAAAAACACTGGATCATAACTTGCCACGCCATGCAAAGTAAATTGTCCTGCCTGCGGAAGACAGATATAAAGTGAGCTCTTAGCATAAAAAACTCTTCATAGCCAATCGGTTTTGAAGAGTTTTTTTGAATGATTTCGTCCTTTATCCTGAAATACGGCGGATGTACGGGATTATAATAAAATGGTTATTATTTCAGAAAGGGACCGAAGCATTGATTGATTCGGTGATGGGACAGATTTGAAGCGATTGAGTATATCTGATCTCAAAAATAAACACATTATCGCTTTTATCCCATTAGTTTTTGATTGATTTGATTCGCAGGAGGGCATAATGAAAAAATACGGCGTTTTCTTCTTGACATTTCTATCGCTATTATTATTGTTTTGCTTTTGCAGCGCAGACGACGGTTACCGTTCCGGTAATTATATATACAGGCTTTTACCTGACGGAAGTGCTGAGATATTGGATTATTCCGGTGAAGATACGGTACTTCTGATCCCGCAGGAACTGGATGGAATTAAAGTTACAAGTATCTTCGATTCTGCATTCGCGTATAATGAAACGCTGAAAAACGTCGTTATCCCTGAAGGAATCATTTCGATCGGAGATCATGCTTTTGTTGAATGCGTATCGATCGAAACGATCGTACTGCCTGAGAGTCTGATTTGGCTCGGGAACGGTGCGTTTCAAGGCTGTGTCCTGTTGGAAAAGGCGGAACTTCCCGCGGGTATCGTCCATATTGGCTGGAATCCATTTGACCGCTGTGATTCCCTCAGCCTGATCGAACTGTCTGAGAAAAACAATTATTACAGCGTGCAAAATGGGGTCCTTTATGATTTACAAGAATACAAACTGATCACTTATCCCGCCGGATTGAATGGGGCTACTTATACGATACCGGATTGGATCGTCTCGATAGAATTGGCGGCATTTTCAGAAAACGGCGCTCTGCAGGAGGTCACAATTCCCGATTCTGTATCGGAGATGGCCGGCAATCCGTTTTGCGGCTGCATTTCGCTCAGAAAAATGAATATCTCATCACACAATTTGTTTTATGAAGTGAAAAACGGATCTTTATATTATAAACTGTCCAATGAACTTATCGCCTATCTCTGGGGAAAGAATGATGATACTTATAAAGTATCTTCCGGAACTTATTCCATCGCCCAGGAAGCCTTTTACAAACATAAAGAGCTGAATCAGATCGAACTGCCGAAATCTATCGTTAAGATCGGACAAGCGGCGTTTGCGGAAAGCGGACTGATCTCGATCAAATTGCCGGATGCTATTCAAACTCTTGAGGATAGTACATTCAGCGGCTGTGAAAACCTGACTGAAGTTTTACTCCCTTCAAAACTGACTGCGATCGGCAATCAGGTTTTTTACCGGTGCTCGCGTCTGCGGCATATTGAACTGCCCGGATCACTTCGTTTTATTGGCAATTCCGCTTTCTGCCTTTGTGAAAGTCTTGTTCAACTGATGATCCCGAACAGAGTAGAAGCAATTGGACCATATGGCTTTGCCGGCTGTTATAGTCTGCGCTCTGTCAGTTTGCCGAAAAGTCTGTTTTTTATTGGGCAGAATGCCTTTTTGAAAGCAGAAAAAATAAAACTGACAGTTGACCGGAATTCCTTCGCTGAAGAATGGGCTGAAGAGAACGGTGTTGACTATCAATACAGGAGTATCCGGCAAGTTCCGTCAGATTCGATATAAAAGCCGGATCGTCAGAAATACATTTTCCTGAGTGCGCAATGGAAAAAGGACGACGGTTTTCTGTATTGTTATATATATTTCCCGGTAACACTTTCCGGGTATGATCTTATCTCATCCGGTGTGCCGCAGCAGACGATGCTGCCGCCCTCCTCACCGCCGCCGGGACCCATGTCAATGATATGATCCGCATTCCGGATCACATCAAGATCATGTTCGATAACGATCACAGTGGCGCCGTTATTGATCAATGTCTGGAATACATTCATCAAAGTCTGTACATCCAATGGATGCAATCCTATGGTCGGTTCATCGAAAACGAAGACGGAATCTGTCTGCAGCCGTCCCATTTCGCTGGCCAGTTTCAGACGCTGGGCTTCACCGCCGGAAAGACTTGGCGTCTGCTCACCTAAAGTCAGGTACCCAAGCCCGAGACTCTGCAGAACCTGAAGACGCGGAGCGACACTTTTGATATCACGGCAGAAAGACAATGCTGTGTTTACATCCATTGCCATCAGGTCAGGAAGAGAGCAGGATGATCCGGCTTTGTTCTGGTAAACAATGCTATGCGCAGTTTTCGAATATCTTGACCCTCTGCATTCCGGACAGGGGATATCTACATCAGGCAAAAACTGTACATCAAGACTGATCTGGCCTGTCCCGTCGCATACAGGACAGCGAAGATCTCCGGTATTGTATGAAAAATCACCTGCTTTGTATCCTTTTTCCTTTGCATCCGTTGTACGTGCATAGATCTTTCTGAGTTCATCATGTACATTTGCGTAGGTCGCAACCGTGGAACGGACGTTTATCCCGATAGGTGTCGCGTCGATGAGCTTTATATGTCCGATGCCTTCTGCTGTAACCGACAGCACATGATCCGGCATTTTCTTTCCCGTGGTGAGCGATTCGAGCGCGGGAACGAGACTTTCCAGTACCATTGTCGTCTTTCCGGATCCGGATACACCGGTCACGACAGTCAGCTTTCCTTTCGGGATCCTTACCGACAGCGGTTTGACTGTATGGATCTGAGCTGTTTTCATAAAGATCTCACCGATATCAAACAAACCGCCGGCCGAAACTTTACAACTACGCGCAATTTCGCGTGTTCCGGACAGAAAAGGGCCGATCTTTGAAGCGGGATCTGATATGATTTTTTCTATCGATCCTTCAGAAATAACACGGCCGCCGTCTGCTCCGGCATTCGGCCCCATCTCGATGATCCAGTCCGATTCTTTCAATATCTGAGTATCATGATCTACCAGCAGCACGGTATTCCCGTCAGACAACAGATCATGCATAACATCGTTCAGCCCTTTAATATTGGCAGGATGCAGGCCTATGGAAGGTTCATCAAGTACATAGAGCACGCCGGTCGTCCGGTTGCGTACAGCCCGCGCCAGCTGCATGCGCTGGCGTTCACCGGTAGAAAGTGTCGATGCCGCCCGGTCAAGGGATATGTATGACAGTCCGAGATCTAACAGCCGCCTGGCTGCGGTGTGGAAAGACTCGCAGATACTGTTTGCCATCGGGCGCATATTTTCCGGAAGTGTGCCCGGGACATCATTTACCCATTGAATAAGTTCCCCCAACGGAAGTTTACAGACCCTGTCTAAAGACATGCCGCAAAGCTCCGGCTGACGGGCCCTTTCAGAAAGACGGCTACCGCCGCAATCCGGGCAGACCTCTTCTTTCAGAAATTTTTCGACGCGTTTCATTCCGGTCTCATCCTTTACTTTGCTGAGGGCATTTAATACCGAAGCTGTCGCACTGTAATAAGTAAAATCAAGTTCCGTGGCATTTACACTGTCTTTATTCTTTGGTTTGTAGAAAATGTGTTTTTTGACCATCGGACCGTCGTAGACGATCTCCTTTTCCCGGTCGGTCAAGTCTTTAAATGGGATATCTGTCCGGACGCCCATTTCGCGGCAGACATCAGTCATCAGTGACCACATAAGGCTGTTCCAGGGAGCGACTGCGCCTTCATC
Source organism: Flexilinea sp. (assembly GCA_036723985.1). Lineage (GTDB taxonomy): Bacteria > Chloroflexota > Anaerolineae > Anaerolineales > Anaerolineaceae > Flexilinea. The sequence continues at coordinate 660 of DAIMGK010000020.1, read as the reverse complement.
GATGGTCAGGTTTTCATCAGCGATCAATGTAGACCGGTCCACAGTCCGTACAATACCGGTCCCGCCGCAATGCGAACAGGCGCCCTGACTGTTGAATGATAATTCTTCAGCGGAGGGCGCGTAAAAATGAGCACCGCATTCCGGACAGATCAGCTCGTGTTCCGCGGCAATGTCCAGCGTCGGTCCGATACGGTGTCCGTTGGGGCACACATGATGCGCCAGACGGGAGAACATCAGCCGCAGGCTGTTCAGTAATTCTGTGCCTGTTCCGAAGGTAGAACGGATCCCCGGAACGCCGGGACGCTGATGCAGAGCCAATGCGGCAGGGACATACAACACTTCATCTACATCCGCTTTGGCAGCCTGTGTCATCCGCCGGCGGGTATATGTGGACAAAGATTCCAGGTAGCGGCGTGAGCCTTCCGCGTAAAGCACACCTAAAGCCAGCGACGATTTGCCAGAGCCGGAAACTCCTGCTACACCGACGATTTTGTTCAGCGGTATATCTATATCAATGTTCTTCAGATTGTGGACTCGTGCTCCGCGTATTTTGATCTTTTCCGGCATACTGCATCCTTTCAGGCGATTTCTGAGTCAATGGAGGGGCGGTTCACTGACTCCGGGAAGATTTTCCGGAAACCGTTCCGTGACTGATATTTG
>DAIMGK010000019.1:0-40346 GCA_036723985.1 Flexilinea sp. | reverse complement strand
GAACGGGTGACCTGGAGATTCTGGAAACCCAAAGACGTCCGGGACGTCATGCCGGAGGGCAGCTGGTGCGAAGAATACCGCTGCCGGGCCTACCGGGAATACATCGAAAGCCAACAGTTCGAGGTCCTCAAGCCCGGCCCCTTCGACAAGGCTCCCCCGCCGTATGACATTCCGCCGGGGAGGTAAAAGGTAAAAGGTAAAAGGTAAAAGGGAAAAAGTCATAGATGAGCAGCAACAGCCGGGATCGGAGGATTCCGGCTGCCTGCTATAACCGAAGGCCTGCCGGGGACTGTCCCCGAAGGGGCTGTACCCTGAGGAAACTCGCTCCCGACTCGGAAGTGAAGCTCTAATCCGGGGCATAAGAACAATTTCGGTATTAATCACTTTATCGAGACGGTAAAACGATGGGCGGTCTTTCGAGTCGAGAGCGAGTTTCCACAGGGTACAGCGTGAGCCAACTCCGTAAGGAACGGACTGCGTCCGTTTGGATTCGGAGTTGGAGCTTCGCCCCCTTCGAGTACAGTCCCCGGTTGGTTCGAAGGGCGTTAGTTCTTCCGAGTCCGTATTGAGTGTTCCCGGGTAGCATTCCTGAGGGCGCCGGGGGAAAAAACGTCACGGGAGGACAAGTCATCCCGAAAAAAAATGGCCCATCACGGCCATGCGGAATACTGCACAAATATTCTGTTTTTGAGTGAAAACCACAGGCGGTAATGGTATAATTAAATGGTTATGGAAAGAAATGAGATACCTACTACAACACCCTTTCCACGGGTGATCAAGGCACTCGGTGAAGGCGCAAACCTCACCGCCAATAAAGCATATCTGATGCTGCTGCCCATCATCCTGGATCTGCTTCTGCTGTTCGGACCGAAACTGCGGATATCGGAATATTTCCAGCCCGCGTTTGATACTGCCTATATTCAAATAGGCGGCTCTGTTTCCACCAGTATGGCAGTACAGATGGAGCCCACCTTTGAATTGATGCAGGAATTTCTGGACTCAGTCAATCTTCTGGGCTTTATCCAGACCTTCCCGATCGGTGTGAGCCTGATCAACTCAGCAGGCTCGGATGTATCCCCCTTGGGAGCCACCGCGTCCGTCCAGCTGAATTCCATCCTGCAGATCATCCCCATCATCCTGGCGATGATCGTGCTGGGCGTCCTGATCGGAACATTTTATTTTACGATCATCGCCAACGCGGCTTCCAAAGAGCCGAAAAAAGTCACTCCCGAAAATCTGGGGAAGCATCTTCTGAATACGATCCTCATCTATTTCGCGCTGGTCATTCTGGGAGTCATCCTGTCAGTCCCGTGCGTCTGCATGATGACCGTATCGATGCTGACGGCGCCCATGCTCTACCGGATATTCATGCTGCTCATGATCGTCGCTGCCAGCTGGCTGATCATCCCGCTGTTTTATATTCCCCATGCCGTTTTTATGAAGGATATGAACCTTCCGGAAGCGGTTTCCGAAAGTTTCAAAATGGCATCCTGGAGCGGCGTTTCCACCGTCCGTTTCATCCTTTTCTCGATACTGATAACATTCGGGATGAACATGATCTGGGCGATCCCGGATCAATCCTCCTGGCTGATCCTGTTCAGCATTTTCGGACACGCTTTTGTTTCGACCGCGCTTCTTGCCGGTTCGTTCATCCTGTACCGGGATCTGGACGAGTGGCAGAAAGAAAACCGTGCCTTTCTGGAATGGAGAAAGGCCAATCTCCGTATCAAAAGAATCATTAATAAAAAGGAACCTGAACAACATGACTGATACCAACCCCAATTCCGCAAATTATGATGCCAGTAAGATCCAGGTTTTGGAAGGGCTTGAAGCCGTCCGCCGCCGTCCCGGAATGTACGTGGGCGGAACGGATTCCAAAGCGCTCCACCATCTGGTCTATGAAGTCGTCGACAATGCCATCGATGAAGCGCTGGCCGGTTATTGCACCGAAATCGAAGTAACGATCCACGAGGATCAGAGCGTCACCGTCCTGGACAACGGACGCGGTATCCCGGTGGACATTCACCCAACCAAAAAAATCTCAGCCCTGGAAGTCGTGCTGACCACCCTGCATGCCGGCGGTAAGTTCGGCGGAGGCGGATACAAGGTCTCCGGCGGCCTTCACGGCGTCGGTTCCTCCGCTGTCAATGCCCTTTCCGAATGGATGGAAGCCCGGGTATACCGCGGCGGCAAGATCTATTTTCAGCGCTATCATCAGGGCCACCCGGAAGAACGCGTCAAGATCATCGGGGAATGCCCTGAGGATAAGACCGGTACCGAGATCACCTTCCGCTACGACCCGGAGATCTTCAAGGAAGTGCCGGAGGGGCTGAACTATCACACCCTGCTCAACCGCTTCCGTGAAATGGCATTCGTGACCCGCAAGACAAAGATCCACCTGACCGATGAACGCAGCGGCAAAGAGATCACCTTCTATTTTGACGGCGGCATCACCTCTTTCGTCCACTATCTCAACCAGGGACGCAAACCGCTCCACAGCGTTGTCTATGGCGAAAAAGAGATCGACAATATCGGCATCGAAGTCGCTATCCAGTATACCGACGCCTATAACGAGACTGTTTATTCCTTCGCCAACACCATCAACACCATCGACGGCGGGACCCATATGACCGGTCTGCGGACCGCGGTCACCCGCGTGATCAACGATTACGCGCACAAGACGAACCTGCTCAAGGAAAACGACAAGAACTTTTCCGGTGACGACACCCGCGAAGGGATCACCGCCATCGTTTCCATCAAGCATCCGGACCCGCAGTTCGAAAGCCAGACAAAAGTCAAGCTGATGAACACAGAGGTCTCCACCTATGTCCAGCAGGTCGTGGGCGAATGCTTCAAGGAATTTCTGGAAAACAACCCGAGCGCGGGGAAAGCCATCGTTTCCCGCTGCCAGACGTCCGCCCGTGCCCGCGACGCTGCCCAGCATGCCCGGGATCTGGTATTCCGCAAATCCGCGCTCGAAAGCATGACGCTCCCGGGCAAACTGGCTGACTGCTCCGGAAAGGATCCCAGCAAAGCGGAACTCTACATCGTGGAAGGAGATTCCGCGGGCGGCTCCGCCAAACAGGGACGCAACCGCACCTTCCAGGCGATCCTTCCGCTCCGCGGGAAGATCCTCAACACCGAACGCGCCAGCGCCGATAAGATCTTCGCCAACAACGAAGTCAAGGCCATGATCTCCGCCATCGGTACCGGGATCAACGAAAGCTTCGACATGAAAAACCTGCGCTATGACCGCATCATCATCATGACCGATGCTGATGTCGACGGCAGCCATATCCGCACACTGCTCCTGACCTTCTTCTTCCGCTACATGCCGGAGCTGATCACCGAAGGACATGTCTATATCGCCCAGCCGCCGCTCTATAAGATCCAGTCCGGCAAGAAAGTCCAGTACGCTTACACCGACGACGAACGGGATGATGTGCTGAAGAAGCTGGGAAGCGCCGCCGCCGAAAAGGCCTCGATCCAGCGTTACAAGGGTCTTGGCGAAATGAACCCGGAACAGCTGTGGGAAACCACCATGGATCCGGAAAAACGGACGCTGCTTCAGGTGCACCTGGCTGATTCCATGGCTGCCGACAAGACCTTCACCATGCTGATGGGATCCGAAGTCCCGCCCCGCAGCCGTTTCATCCAGACACACGCCGCGGAAGTCCGCAATCTGGATGTTTGATCAATCATTATCTATTGGCCGGAAGAGGGTGGCTGACAAGACAGCTGCCGGCCGCCGGCCGCTGAGTTTATCATCAGGAGAAATCGTATGAAAAACTCATTGTTTATTATTTTGATGCTGTGTCTTTGCATGATCTTCTCCGGCGTGAGCGCTGACAGCTTCTCCGGGAATCAAGTTTTTACCAACACAGCTCCGCAGTCTGAAGAGGACAACAGCACTGATTCTGCAGTCACTGAAAATACGGGAAAGAAATCCCTGTCAGAAATCATTGCCACCCTTCAACAGCAAACTGAGGAAAACACGGTATCCAACGGAGCGCCTGTTTCATCCGGAGCGGCGCCGGCACCCGTGCCTGTCAAAGAAACGATACGGTCAAATCAGGGAACGGTCAAAATTGATTCTGTCCAGATAACCGGATTGGAAGACCAGGAATCCCGCCGGATCCTTAACCTGCTCGAAGGACTGAAACTGGATTATTTTTCCCTGGACGAAGCACCTTCCCGTTTCGGTTTCAACGTGTCGCTTTCCGACACAAGCATTTTATCTTACTCGATTCAAAACGGCAGCCCGTATTATGTCAGCAGCAGCTTTCTGGGCAATAATACCTATATGATCTATGACAGCGATCAGTTTGAAGAGAAACTCGTTACGGCCTGTTACGATGCGATGGAGAGAATGTCTCCGGACAGCACTTCCCAGCTTCCCCCGCTGGATACTGTGCTGACAGCGATCAGCGCGTATCGCGAACAGAAGAATATGACGCAGACAGGGATGCCCGAAATCACGCTGACCGAAGAGATCGATCCCACCGCGCTCCTGGAGTGGTTCGTTTCGATCGCCGACCGGTTTGTACCCGCGGAACCGGAACAGATGCCGAAATACCGCTATACAGACATGGCAGCATCACAGGCGGCCTATCAGTGGCCGAAGCAGGATCTTCTGCCCGCGCCCGCTGCAGGCACGTCATCCTTTACCGCGGTTTTCCTCGGAGAAGACATCACCGGCCTGCTGGATGCATTCATACGGTTCTTTAATGACAATCCCGAACTTGCGGGAGCGGTCAACCAGGCTATCGCAATGCAGATCCAGGACAGCATGATGGAAGTATCAGACGGGGATTACGTGACCGCGATCCTGTCCGAACTGAAGGAAAATTTAAAAGAAAGCCTTCAGGACCTGGCCATCACATTAAAAATGGACATGACCGAAAATGGTGACCTGTGTTATGCCTGGCTTCAGCTTGCGGATATATCCGGCGCGTCACCTTCCGGAGCAGAATTATCATACATATTTACTCAGGGGGATATTCAGGTCTTCGATTTTGCCATCGACATTTTTGCGGAAGGTGAGACCATGCCGTTGGTTCGCGAACTGGTAACCGGTACCGCGGACGGGATCGGGAAACAGACGATCAATATCCTGATCGGAGATACAACGGACATCTTTTTTGAATACGCGCAGACCATCAACAATCTGAAAAGCGGTTTCGACGCGTCGATCACGGATACGGACATTGATTTCCTCCTCAGTGACTTTTCCGGTAAGCTCAGTATCCTGTCAACTGCCGCTCCCAACGAATTTGACAGTTCGAACACCTTCTCACAGATCTCTCTGAGGCTTTTCTATGAGGGAATGACCGCTGCATCCATAAACGCGACGATAGAAAACAGAGCCGGCGAACCGATACCGCTTCTTACGCCTGAGGATGCCATACCTGCGTCAAATCTGACTTCCCTGAATTACGACCAGCTTGCCGTTTCGATCTTCACGCAGGTCATGATGCTGGCGATGAGCTTCAGCTGATAAACAGATTTGAAAACAGACGTCAGCCGTTATCAGGCGCTTCGCGCTTTTTCATGAAATATTGATGGATCCTGCCTCTTTATGCCGGAGGCAGGATCCCGAAGCCTTTTTTACATGTACAGACAAGCTAAAGGCTCGCTTGTATATACAACAGGAGTAATTTATGAGTGATCTTCCTTCCCGTGAAGAGGCATGGAACATCCTGACCAAATACGTAACCACTGACCACCTCCAGCGTCATGTATTGACCGTGGAGGGCGTTATGCGGCATTTTGCCCCGCTGTACAGCGAAGATCCCGACGAATGGGGAATTCTCGGCCTTCTGCATGATATCGACTTTGAACTGTATCCGGAGGAACACCTTCAGCATGCTCCCCGCATTCTCAAAGAAGAAGGGTTTGATGATGAGTTTATTCGTTCCGTCGTCTCTCACGGTTACGGCATCTGCTCTGATGTGGAACCTGTAAGCAACGCGGAAAAAGTCCTTTTCGCCATCGATGAACTGACAGGGCTCGTTTACGCCTGCGCCCTGATGCGCCCGTCAAAAAGCGTGATGGACCTGGAGCTGAAATCCGTCAAAAAGAAGTTCAAGTCCCCGGCATTCGCGGCAAACTGCAACCGTCAGGTGATCAGTGAAGGCGCGGAACGGCTCGGGATGCCGCTGGATGATGTGATCCGGGAAACCATCCTCGGCATGCGTGAGATCGCTGACGTCATCGGTCTGGCGGGAGAACCCGCCTGATACCGCCATCAGCACAGACAAAACAGGCGTCACCGGGAGAAGTTCCCGCTGACGCCCGTTTTTGTGCCGTAATAAACCGGTGCATTCTCTCACAGATTTTCGATATAACCATCCATGGAAAGGAACCTTTCGTGAACATACGCCCGGAAACGGGAAAGCCCCAGTGACGGATCCTGATAGGTCCCGTCCGGCCAGCGCGCCATGTCCCGGTCGTAAGCCCCGGAGCCGAAGATATCCTTTTCAAAACCGTCCAGCATCATATCTATGGTCCCGTCTGACCATTTATCGGAACGAAGTTCGCTGTAACGGGTTTTGATCCTGTCACGGATCGAACTGCCCTGTTCCAGCATTACATGCACCGGACTGACCATCAGCTCATAACTGTTGTCATCCGGCAGCAGCGCATAGGGAACCGTGAAGTTTTTATATTCCCGTTCCCAGATATTGCCCCAGGTGATATCCATATCCCAGGGCGTATAAAGGATCTTGCGGCCCTCATCCGTCAGCTTGACCGCGAGCATCATGTTTTTCATTTTTCCGGGGAGCCGCACGCTGTCATATGCCTGGATCAGTTTCATATACAGCCAGACATCCAGCGCGTTGTTCTCATCGTTGTGCCACAACCCGCCCGGCGCCCCGTTCTGAAGCTGAGAAAAGTACATCTTCGTGATGGAAATGCCGTTGTTCAGGTCGGATTCATCCGCGTCCAGCTGGAAGATCAGGCCGTCATAACCTTCTTTGCCGTCTTTTGTTTTCGGCCCCCAGGCCTTTTGTTTAAACAGGAACTCATCGTAATGGCCCTGATTGTCCGGTTGGATATCCAGCTGTTTGGCGTCGACCGGATACCCGAGCGCATACAGCCCCCAATACTGCCGGTTCCAGAACAGTTCGATAAAGCGGTATTCCATCCCGTTCACCAGGCCGAAGGCATTGTCTTCGGCACAGGAGTCAAACCATAAATTGGAAGAAAAAACATTCCGGATCTTTTCCTGATCGTTGTAGGCGGGATATAGCAGCCAGTCTCCGTCCGCCCGCATTCCCAGAAGCGGAGCCTGAAACTCATTCGGTTCCCTGCCGGAAGCCGTACCCGCGTCCGTCTCATACAGGGACACCCGGAAGCCTTTTTTCGCATAATACAGCGTGGAATCTCCATGCATATGGATCATTCCGTCAGCAGCCGTCACAGGCCGCGGCACTCCGGGTCGGTTGTCTATGAGCGTAAAGCGGATGGGGACTTTCTCCCGGGGGAGCAGCAGTGTGTCTTCCGTAAATTCCGTCCTGATGAATTGCTCATCATCGCAGTCGATCCGGACCAGAGGAAGCGTTGTGGTCACCAGTCGGTATTCCCGGAATTCGGTATCGGTATAAGCCAGCATCGGGATGCTCTTTCCGGGCTGAAGATCCCCGGAAAATACGACCCTGACTTTTTCCGACGCGGGAGTAATACCGACCCGCGGATCCGTAACGTCAGCATCCGCCGATGCCGACCAGAACCAGCTGCCGCTGAGTTCATCGTAAAGCAGCGGTTCACCATTGATATGTATGGATGCCACGAGTTCCCGGTCTGTTTCGGCCCGCGCGTCCGTCAGCTCACGCCATTCCGTCCCGGAAACACTCAGGCCGGAAAGGGCATACGGCTCCGACATCCGGGAAACAGATGTGAGGAACAGAAGAACAGTCAGTATCAAAAAAACCGCAGGAATATAACGCTTCATCGGCACCAGAATATCAGTTATTCAGAAAATGCTCCGGATCCATATTTTTCCGGATGCAGCTGCCCCCGTTCATAGAAAACCTGTCAGCCCCGGGCGCAGCCGTCCTGAGCCCTTCCGGAGGATCCATGATTATTATAATCTGTTTGCACCCGTACGGGAATAAAGATCTTTTTCTGAGGAATTTTCTGAGGAAGCAGCACAATAAACGGAGTACTTACGATGCTTTATCGATATCTCAGGTATAATTAAATTGTTAAAAAAACCGGATTTTGGAGGGTACTATGAAAACAAATTACGACGTGCTGATCATCGGAGCGGGGCCGGGAGGTATTTTTTCCGCCTATGAACTTACACGGCTGCAGCCGGATATAAAAATCGGCATTCTGGAATCCGGTGGACCGCTGGAAAAACGGAAATGCCCTATTGACGGAGTCAAAATTAAAAGCTGCATCAACTGTAAACACTGTTCGATCATGAACGGTTTCGGCGGTGCCGGTGCGTTTTCCGACGGAAAATACAACATCACCAATGATTTCGGCGGGACATTGCATGAATACATCGGCAAAGCCGCCGCGCTGGACCTCATGCATTATGTCGACAGCATCAACATGTCCCACGGCGGTGAAGGGACAAAGCTATACACCACCGCCAACTCTGAATTTAAGAAGATCTGCATACAAAACGGTCTTCATCTTCTGGATGCTTCCGTCCGCCACCTGGGCACCGATAAAAATTATGTCGTACTTGAAAATATTTACCGCGAGTTAAAAAATAAGGTCGACATCCATTTTTATTCCGCCGCGGAAAAGGTGGAGATCCGGGACGGCCGCTATTTCGTGCATACTGCCGATGAGACATTTGAAGCCCCCGTGTGTATCATCTCCGGCGGCCGCAGCGGCAGTAAATGGATGGAACAGGTCTGTCAGGATCTGGCCATCCCCACCAAAAGCAACCGTGTCGATATCGGCGTCCGTGTCGAGCTGCCGGCTGAAGTGTTTTCCCACATCACCGACACGCTGTACGAAAGCAAGATCCTTTACCGCACCGAAAAAACAGGGGACCTTGTCCGTACATTCTGCATGAACCCGCGGGGCGCTGTAGTCAATGAGAACACCAACGGCATCGTCACCGTCAACGGGCACAGTTTTGAAGACCCTTCCAAACAGACCCAGAACACCAACTTTGCTTTGCTGGTGGCAAAACACTTCTCTGAACCTTTCAAGGACAGCAACGGTTACGGTGAAAGCATCGCCCGCCTCTCCAATATGCTCGGAGGCGGCGTCATCGTCCAGCGTCTGGGCGACCTGATGCGCGGACGGCGGACAACTCCCACCCGCATGCGGGAATGCTTCACCGTCCCGACACTGGCGGCCACGCCGGGTGACCTGAGCCTTGTCATTCCCAAACGCATTCTGGACGGCATCATCGAAATGATTTACACACTGGACAAGATCGCTCCCGGGACTGCCAATATTGATACACTGCTCTACGGCGTTGAGGTAAAGTTTTACAACATGGAAGTGGCGCTGGATGAACATCTGGAGACCCGTCACAGGAACCTGTTCGTCATCGGCGACTGCAGTGGGATCACACATTCGCTTTCACACGCTTCCGTGAGCGGCGTCTATGTCGCGCGGCTCCTCGCGGAACGGGCAAAGGCTTACGTGTTATAGACCATTTTCCGGAAACGGCAGAAGTGGTCAGCGGCTGGCGGCCGGTCATTCGGCGTTAGCTGGTCATTGGCAGTTGGCGGGCGGTGATTGGGCTTTTTTAATGGCATATTGATGAGTAAGGGCACACTGTAATAGATCCGGAGATAAATGGTGCTTCGCGGATTTTTCATGGCAGATTGATGGATCCGGATCCTGAACATAAAATGAAAAAACTGTTATTGTATCTCAAACAATATAAAAAAGAAGCCGTCCTCGGACCGCTGTTCAAGCTGTTGGAGGCCTCTTTTGAATTATTGATCCCGCTGGTAGTGGCAGACATAATCGATGTCGGTATCGCGGAGAATAATTCACAGATCATTATCCGCGATGCTGTCCTGATGGCAGTATTGGGCCTGGTCGGGATGCTCTTTTCCATCACAGCGCAATACTTTTCCGCAAAAGCGGCGGTCGGGCTGGCGGCAACTGTCCGCCACGAACTTTTCAGTCATATCCAGTCGCTGTCATACAGCAAGGCACAGACTGTCGGCACTTCCACCCTGCTGACACGCATAACCAGCGACGTCAATCAGGTACAGACAGGTTTGAACCTGGCACTGCGGCTTTTGCTCCGCTCCCCTTTTATCGTATTCGGAGCCATGATCATGGCCTTCACGGTAAACTTCCGGGCCGCGCTGATCTTCGTCATCACGATTCCCCTGCTGGCATTGGTCGTCCTGGGGATCATGCGCATCACCACACCGCTATACAAGAAGGTACAGTCCCTTTTGGATGAATTGCTGGGCTTGACCCGGCAGAACCTGACCGGCGTACGTGTTATCCGGGCATTCAACAATGAAGAGAGCGAGATGGCAGACTTTACTGCCAAAAATGAAACGCTGATGCAGATGCAGCAGCATGTCGGGCGGATCTCGGCACTCATGAATCCGGTGACATATATCATCGTGAACGGCGCCACAGCGGTTCTCATTTATTACGGGGCGATCCGTGTCAATATCGGAGAACTGTCACAGGGCCAGGTGGTCGCGCTTGTAAACTATATGTCCCAGATCCTGGTCGAACTGATCAAATTTGCCAACCTCATTGTCACGATCTCCAAAGCCATAGCTTCCGCCGACCGTATACAGGACATTCTGGAAATAGAAGCCGGCGAAGAGCTGATCGGTTCCGGACAGACTTTCGGTTCGGCGTGTATTAATTTTGACCATGTCAGCTTATGTTATCCGAACGCGGGTGCCGAATCACTGACTGATATTCATTTTTCGGTCGCTCACGGGGAAACCCTCGGTATCATCGGCGGTACCGGCTCCGGCAAAAGTTCTATCGTCAGCCTGATTCCCCGCTTTTTTGACGCGACGAAAGGGACCGTCCGGATCGACGGACAGGATGTGCGTTCCTATGATCCGGAGACCCTGCGGAATAAGATCGGTCTTGTCCCGCAAAAAGCCACGCTCTTCAAAGGAACGATCCGCTCCAATTTGCAGACAGCGGACGAAGGTGCTGATGAAGCAGCCATGTGGGACGCGCTGCGCATCGCACAGGCGGAAGATTTTGTCAGGGAAAAAACCGGTGGTCTGGATGCTGAAGTCGCACAGGAAGGACGCAACTTTTCCGGCGGGCAGCGCCAGCGCCTGACGATCGCCCGTGCACTGACACGCAAGCCGGAGCTTTTGATCCTGGATGACAGCGCTTCCGCCCTTGACTATATGACAGACGCCAGACTCCGCCGCGCGATCCGTGAGGCTGATCCGGATATGACTGTGGTCATCGTTTCCCAACGGACTGCCTCGGTACGTTTCGCGGATCAGATCATCGTCCTTGATGACGGCCGGATGCAGGGTATCGGGACCCATGATGAACTGATGAAAACCTGCCCTGTGTACAGGGAGATATATGATTCCCAGTTCAGGAAAGAAAGCACGGAGAAGGAGGCTGAAAATGACGAAGAATAAACAGAAAGCCGCTCCGGGAACATTCAAAAAAGTCCTCAGACGCATCCGCGGGCATTGGCTTCTTCTGGGACTGTCCATCCTCTGTGCCGCCGTCAATGTATTTCTTTCGCTTTACATACCGGTCCTCAACGGCCGCGCCATCGACTTCATCATCGCGGAAGGAAAAGTCGATCTCCATGCGGTTATCGAAACACTGAAAACCGTACTGCTGTGCGCCGGTCTTGCCGCCGCGGCCCAATGGGTGATGAACACCTGCTCCAACCGCATGACATTTGCCATCGTTCGGGATATCCGTAACGATGCTATGCGGAAAATTGAGATCCTGCCGCTGAGCTATCTGGATGCACATTCTCATGGCGATATCGTCAGCCGGGTTATCTCGGATGTTGATCAATTCGCGGACGGCCTGCTGATGGGTCTGACACAGCTTTTCTCCGGCGTACTGACGATATTGGGAACGCTGGGTGTGATGTTTTCCGTCAATTACAAGATCGCGCTCCTGGTCGTGCTCATCACTCCGCTCTCGCTCTTTGTCGCTTCATTTATCGCGAAAAACACCTTCGATATGTTCAAACTTCAGTCTGAGACTCGCGGAGAACAGACTGCGTTCATGGAGGAAATGATCGGCGGTCGGGAAGTCGTCAAAGCTTTCAGTTATGAAAAACGGGCATTGGAAACCTTTGATGAGATCAATGACAGAGTGAAAAAGTATTCATTACGTGCCACATTCTTTTCCTCGCTCACCAATCCGTCCACCCGTTTTGTCAACAACCTGGTTTATGCGGCGGTCGCACTGACCGGCGCGCTTTCCGCCCTGCGCGGAAGGCTGACCGTCGGACAGCTGACCGCTTTTCTGAGCTACGCTAATCAATATACGAAACCTTTCAACGAAATATCCGGTGTGGTCACTGAATTTCAGAACGCTTTAGTCTGCGCCGGACGGATCTTTGAGCTGATCGAAGCGGAAGCGCAGACACCGGAACCGGAAGATCCGGTTATCCTTGGGGAAGCGGACGGGAAAGTCGATGTGGATCATGTGTGGTTCTCCTACCATCCGGAGCAGAAACTTATCGAAGATTTTTCTCTCGCAGTCAGTCCCGGCCAGCGTATCGCTATCGTCGGTCCTACAGGATGCGGCAAAACCACAGTTATCAACCTGCTGATGCGCTTTTATGACGTGAATCGGGGCTGTATCCGGGTCATGGATCATGATATCCGGGAAGTCACGAGGAAAAGTCTGCGCGCCAATTACGGAATGGTACTGCAGGAAACGTGGCTGAAAAAAGGGACGATCCGGGCGAATCTGTGTATGGGGAAACCGGATGCGAGTGATGAAGAGGTCATCGCCGCAGCCAAAGCCGCTCATGCCCACAGTTTCATCCGCCGTCTGCCGCAGGGCTACGATACAATGATCACGGAAAGCGGAGGCAATTTATCCCAGGGTCAGAAGCAGCTGCTATGCATCGCCCGAGTCATGCTGTGCCTTCCTCCGATGCTGATCCTTGACGAGGCGACCTCTTCCATCGATACCCGTACGGAGATCCTGATCCAGAATGCCTTCTCCCGCATGATGGAAGGACGGACCAGCTTCATTGTCGCTCACCGTCTGTCCACCATCCAAAGCGCTGATAAGATCCTCGTCATGCGGGACGGCCACATCGTGGAACAAGGCACACACCGGCAGCTTCTGGCAAAGAAAGGATTCTATGCCGATATTTATAACGCGCAGTTTACGGAATAGCGGTCCGGATAGATTCATAAATACCATGTCTACCCGGCTATTACCGGAAAAAAAAGGGTAAAATGGGATGGAATGGTCGTACAGATCAAAGGTAAGCATGATTTCAGTCATGATATCACAGCCACTTCGAATTGAGGATGATAAACATGAAGATCAGTGAAATAATAAAACAGGGAAAACCGACTATCTCTTTTGAAGTATATCCGCCAAAAAGCGAAGAACTTTTCCCGAAACACCGCGAAGCGACCATGAAAATTGCCGGTCTCCATCCCGACTTCATGTCAGTTACCTACGGAGCCAACGGAGGCACCCGGAGATTTACCTTCCAGATGGCTTCCGATATCCAGAATAATTATGGTGTCACAGCTTTGGCTCACATCACCTGTGTAACCACAGACAGGGACGGGATCCATGAACGGCTTGATGATCTGAAATCAAAAGGCATTGAAAATGTTCTCTCCCTGCGCGGCGACATTCCGGAAGGCTATGAATTTCCCATTAAGAACGGTTACAAACACGCCAATGAACTGGCAGCGGATATCAAAGCTTATGGGGATTTCTGCGTAGGCGCCGCGTGTTATCCGGAAGGTCACCCGGAAGCCCCTTCGAAACAGGCTGACATGGAGAATTTGAAGCTGAAACAGGATGCGGGATGCGAATTTCTGACAACACAAATGTTCTTTGACAACAGCATTCTCTACTCTTTTCTGTACCGCATCCGGGAGATCGGCATCACTATACCGGTGCTTGCCGGTATCATGCCCATCACCCAGCGCAGTCAGATCGAGAAAGCTGTCAATCTCTCCGGAACGGTATTTCCCGCACGGTTTTTGTCCATCGCCGACAAATTCGGCGACAATCCAAAGGCCATGAAACAGGCAGGGATCGCATACGCCACAGAACAGATCATCGATCTGGTAGCTAACGGAGTCAAGGGTATCCATGTCTATTCCATGAACAAACCGGACGTTGCGGCAAAGATCATGGAAAACCTTTCCGAGATACTGTAAACAAAGGGAAGAGGAAATCTTTCTGCCGCTCCGGGTTTTCCGCACACGTATAAGCTGATGGATGGAATCATGAATGAAGCAGACCCGCGGGAAGCGGCAAGATATCTTGGATATCGGGGAACAGAGCCGGATGAACGTGTTTCCGCGCTCATCGATCAATGTATCGCGGAAGTTGAAGCCGCCGCTGTTCCGAGATCCATCCATGAACGGTTTCCGCTGATGATCAGCGGGAAAACCATACAGATCGGCTCGATGTGCTTACAGAGCCGGTCTTTACAGCGAAACCTGGCAGGCTGTGAGGAAGTGTTCCTTTTCGCGGCTACGCTCGGTATCGCGGTAGATACATTGATAAAACGGACCGCATTGCTGGATTCGGCAAAAGGCCTTGTGATGCAGGCTTCGGCAGCCGCTGTCATTGAAGCATATTGTGATGAAGTAAATGAGAAACTTCGGCAGGATACTGAAACTGAAAATCTGTATCTCCGGCCACGATTCAGTCCCGGTTACGGGGATCTTTCCCTGGACTGTCAGCGTGATTTTCTTAATCTGCTGAAAGCACAGAAAAACATCGGTCTCACAGTCACCGATTCCGGACTGATGGTACCGGTCAAATCCGTAACAGCGCTCATTGGTATCAGTTCCATCCGGACCGCCTGCCACAGCCAGGGATGCGAAGAATGTTCAAAAACAGACTGCGCCTTCCGCCGCTGACCGGCAAATCATAAATTATGAACGAGTCAAGGGGACGCCTTTTGTTGACTCGCACTATTCCCAAAAATTGATTTGATCAGGGCGATCATCTCATATTCAGCGCGAGTCAACAGAGCCGTCCCCACTGACTCGTTTTGAACAATAGTTACAACAGAGGTAAAAATGGATATTCGGGAATTAATCGGTAAAAAATTGTTGTATTTTGACGGAGGCCTTGGTACTCTTCTGCAGGCGGAAGGGCTGAAACCGGGAGAGGAACCGGAACGTTGGAATATTGAACACCCGGAAATCGTTGAAAACGTCCATTTTTCCTATTATCAGGTTGGCTGTCATATCGTCACGACCGATTCGCTGGGATGCAATGAATTTAACTTTCCCGATGACGGGATCTACAGCGTCGAATCCGTAGCCAAAGCTGCTGTCGATAACGCACGCCGGGCCCGCTCGCACGCGGATGAACTGGACGGAGGAGCCGAACACCGCTTCATCGCTTTTTCCATCGGTTCTCTCGGCAGGTTGTTGAAGCCTCTGGGAACCCTTCCTTTTGAGGACGCATACAATGTCTTCGCCCGTACTGTCCGCGCGGCAGCTGCCGCCGGTGCGGATATTCTCTTGTTTGAAACCATCAACGACCTGTATGAGATCAAAGCAGCGGTACTGGCAGCAAAAGAAAACAGCGACCTGCCGGTTTTCGTTACAATGACTTACGACGAAAACGGCCGGCTGATGACCGGAGGAGATGTGCCCGGAGAGGTTGCCCTGCTGGAAGGACTTGGCGTGGACGCGCTCGGTATAAACTGCGGTCTCGGGCCTGCTCAGATGAAACCTATCGCGATGGAAATGCTGGAATATGCCTCGATCCCGATGATCGTCAACCCGAACGCGGGACTTCCCTCATCTGTAAACGGAAGGACCGTCTATAGCGTCGGTCCAGATGAATTCGCAGAAATAATGGAAGATCTGATCCGTGAAGGCCTTTGGATCGCGGGCGGATGCTGCGGTACGACACCGGCTCACATGAAAGCCATGATCGAACAAAGCAAAGATATCACGCCAAAACCCATCACCTTCAAACAACGGTCACTGGTTTGCGGTACGTCAAAAACCGTTGAGATCGGGAGGGAACCGGTCATCATCGGTGAACGTATCAACCCGACAGGCAAGAAAAAGTTCAAAGAAGCTCTGCGTAGCCACGATATCGAATACATCGTTCGTGAAGGGATCAAACAACAGGACAGCGGTGCCCATGTGCTGGACGTCAATGTCGGACTGCCGGAAATTGATGAAACACGGATGATGTGCGATGTAATATACGAACTGCAGAGTGTTATCGGGCTTCCTCTGCAGATCGATACGACCAATCAGGAAACCATGGAAAAAGCGCTGCGCCTCTATAACGGAAAGGCGTTGATCAACTCTGTTAACGGCAAACAGGAAGTAATGGAAAATATCTTCCCGCTGGTAAAAAAATACGGCGGAGTCGTACTTGCACTTACACTTGATGAAGACGGAATTCCCGTAACAGCTGAAGGCCGCCTGGCAATTGCTGACAAAATTTATAAAACCGCTGCTGAATATGGGATCGACAAAAAGGACATCCTGATCGATGCGCTCGCTATGACAATCAGCTCTGAACCCGCTGCCGCGAATGCGGCGCTGGGTACTCTGGATGGTATTCGGGAACGCTATCACGGCAATACGATCCTGGGCGTATCCAACATTTCTTTCGGCCTGCCCCAGCGTGACGTCATCAATGCCGCGTTCTATACAATGGCACTTTCCCATGGCCTCAGTGCGGCGATCATCAACCCGAATTCAGAGCCTATGATGCGCGCTTATTACGCTTTCCGGGCATTGTCAGGATTGGATAAAAACTGCCAGGAATTCATTGAAAGGGCACCGTCGATGGTATCAGCAGCACCTGTCGTTCCCGCCGGAACTCCCACCGCAGCGCCTGCTGCATCAGCAGCATCAGCTCCGGAAAATTCACTCGGTTCCTGTATTGAAAAGGGGCTGAAAGAAGGCGCTGCCGTATATGCCACAGAAATGCTGAAAGACCACAGCGCGCTGGAGATCATCAACGAAGAGCTGATTCCCGCATTGAATACAGTAGGAAAAAGGTTTGAACAGGGAAAAGCCTTTTTACCGCAGCTGCTGATGAGTGCGGAAAGTGCCAAGGCAGCCTTTGAAGTGCTGAAGAAACACATGTCCAATACAGGTGAAAAACGAGAAAAGAAAGGCACGATCGTTCTGGCAACCGTCAAGGGAGATATCCACGATATCGGTAAAAATATCGTCAAGGTACTGCTGGAAAATTACGATTATGATGTCATTGACCTCGGCAAAGATGTATCACCGGAATTGATCACGGAAACCGTCATCGCAAAGCACGCGAAATACTGCGGCCTCAGTGCCCTGATGACCACTACCGTTCCCGCCATGGAAACCACCATCAAACAGCTGCGGGAGGCGGCGCCATGGTGTAAGGTAATGGTCGGCGGCGCTGTCATGACAAAAGCCTACGCGGATATGATCGGTGCTGATGCGTACTGCAAAGATGCCATGGCCGGCGTGACATATGCTGAAGAGAATTAAAACATGGAAAGGGTGAGTGGAATGACCGAAGTTACCGGAAAACCGATCCCGCAGCATAACGGAGAAGTCTGGAAAGCTGCTGCAGTTCTCGGGAAATTGCTCCCGGGAAATATTCTCCATCCCGGAACGATGGAGATACTGGGGAAAGCAAGGGAATTGGCGGATCAGGTAAATGCCAAACTATCACTCGTACTGATTGGGAACGGTCTTATCGAAAACGCCCGTTCTTATTTTTCATATGGTCCGGACCGGATCTTCATCTTCGATGATCCCGTTCTCGAACACGTTGATCCGGCGTCCACTGCATTCATACTTACCAATTTCATCGAAAACTACCCGTCCAGAGTCATCTTCTTCACAGATAATCCTTCCGAACGAACAGTATTATCAGAATTAAACGCACAAATTTCAGAAAAAAACGCGAATGCCCAAACACTGATCAATATCCAGGATGAGTCTGATCTGGAACTGATCTCACATCGCTTTACACAGGATCCCATCCTGCAAAGGAATTTTCCCTATGCTTGTCCGATACTCGCGCCTGTCCGGGAAGGTGTTTTTTCCCCGATATCTCCATCAGATAAACACAGCGGAGAAATAATAATCTGCGAAGTGCCGAAGAACCGGCCGCAGTGAAATCTCCCTATATCTATTTCTTATATACGAAATTCTCATATTGTACATGAAGGAAATTTTTTTTTAAATTATTACTTCATGTGTTTTTTCATATACGCAAGAAGTTTTTCACACGCTTCGGACACCTCCACATATGTCGTATGGAAATCACCGGAATACCACGGATCGTCCACTTCTCCGCCGTCAGTGAACTCTTTCAGAAGATGGACTTTATGTTCGGGATCCCCATTGAATATCCGACGCATATCAGAGATATTTTCCCGGTCCATGCCGAGGATCATGTCATATTTATCATAATCGGAAGCCCTAAGCAGGACAGCCCGTTTGCTGCCGCAGGAGATATTATGTTTTTTCAATTCCGCCTGCGTCCCGTAATGCGGCGGATTGCCCAATTCCCAGGTCGATGTTGCGGCTGAGGCGATCTCAAACCGGTCTTCCAATCCCTCTTTCTGCACCAAATCCCTGAAAACCGCCTCCGCCATCGGACTTCGGCAGATATTGCCCAGACACACAAATAATACTTTCCACATAATTTTTTACTCCAATCTTTCCGTTCTGATAGAATTATACTTGTAATCATGATCATCGGACTTGATTTTCAGAGGCAACATTCTGTACAGGAAGGTAAAATGAAAGCAGAAACCATCGAACGCATCAGAAAATTCACTGAAGACAGAGATTGGGACCAGTTCCATTCCCCTGCCAACCTTGCAAAAAGTATTTCCATCGAAGCGAATGAACTGCTGGAATGCTTTCAATGGAGCAATGAGAATTATGATCTTGAGCATGTAAAGGAAGAGCTGGCTGATGTGATCGTCTACTGCCAGGATATGCTGGATAAACTCGGACTGGATGCAGATGAGATCGTGAACGCAAAAATGACAAAAAATGAAACCAAATACCCGGTCGAAAAAGCCAAAGGAAGCAGCGCCAAATATAACAGACTGTAACTGCATCGGTTTCAACAGCCGTTTGCCGCATGAGAAACGGACCCATTCACACCGGATGCACGGCGACTTAAACAAAAAGAACGGAAAAATCTCCGCTCTTTTTGTTTTTACCGAACCAATGTACCCTTCGGTTCGAGATTTGGTATATTCAGTCTTTCTTTTCCTGTTTTTCGACGTTGATGACTTCACGGCCTTTGTAGTAGCCACAGTTCGGGCAAACTGTGTGAGGCAGGCACATTTCACCGCAGTTCGGACACTGGGTCAGATTCTTCGGGGTGAGGAAATCATTCGCGCGGCGACGATCACGTCGTGCACTGGAAACTCTTCGTTTCGGAAGTGGTGTCATTTGTAGTACTCCTCAATTTCAACTCAATATACCATCATTCAGGCGTTAATAATTATATTCAATACCACCGCCCCGTCAAGACAGATTTGGGAAATTGTGAGGATGCAAAAGAGGGGGTAAAAGAGGGTAATAGAGGGTAAAAGAGGGTAATAGAGGGTAAAAGAGGGTAAAAGGGTTGTAAAAGGGGTAACAAAAACTGCACCGGATCTCTCCGCGGGAGATCCGGTGGATAAACTCAATCTGACAAAGAAAAATGCCGGAGAATAAGGACTTTTCGTACAAAATACAAGCATTATCCCCGAACAGGGCTGTTCTCTTCGATCTGGATGTTTTCCGCACCGACCTGTTCGGACAGCTTTCCGATCAGTTCAGCGCAAACATGCGTCTGGAGTTCGGGATAATCAACCAGATAAACTCTGCCGCCTTCCAGGATCATAAATGAAAAATGATCCTGTCCCGGATATGACGAGACAAGCCCGTGCAGGCGGCGGATGCGCCTTCCTGATGATCCGGGCTGCGCGTTAGGGTCTACATGGACAACAACTGTCAGTAACTTTGGAGCAGGTTTTTCCTCAGTCGAGAACAACTCTTCATCCAGGCTCTCAACATTCCCTGATTTTCCATAAGCGACCGTCGAAGGAAGATCCATTTCAGGAGCATCAGGCATTTGCGGACGAACAGGTTTTGTTCTCTGATTCAGTACTTTGTTATCTTCCTTTTTCATTTCCGGAGGTTCAGGGTCCTGAACAGGCTCATCCACATCGAAGGGCGGGTCATCATCATCCGGCATTTTTTCCTCAGCAGACTTTTCAATCGGCTGTTCCGAAACAGGTTCAGTGGCAGAGGAAGGTCCGGACACTGTTTCAGCAGCTGCCGACGCAGTGTCGGACACATTTTCCATCTGATAAGGTATACATCCGGGCATCTCTTCAGGCGAAACGGGAGGAATATCATCGTATGGATCGACCATCATCGGAGCATCCTCCACAGGCGGAAGGTCCTCAAACCAGACCTCTTCAGGAGGCATACCGTAAGGCTCAAAGGCATCCGACATGTTGTTTCCGGAACTCCGGGCTGCTTCAGGCGTCAATTCTTCTGTCATGCCTTCTTCGCTGTAAGTATCAGCGTAATACGCATCGGTTTCCGCCATCCCGTTGATCAGCAAAGAAGAAGCCTTTGACGCACGCAGCTGCGGAGCCCCACGGGATTTATCCAGATTCCCTTCAACGATGATCGGGGCATCTTCTTTGATAAGATCCTGTACCTGTTCCCAGACTTTCGGGAAAAACACTACATCCGTTACATCGCCATGAATATCTTCCAGTTTGATAGCGCACATCGGACGGTTATCTTTTTTCGTCAGCATATGACGGGCAGACTGTACCAGACCACCCATGGCGATGAAACTGTTGGGCTCAAGATCATCCAACTGATTACGGTCAACACATTTATGCCGTTTCAAGGCTGAACGATGAACATTCAGCGGATGATCCGAGACATAGAGACCCAATAATTCTTTTTCCCAGTTCAGTTTTTCCCGGGATTCAACCGGCGTTGTTTCCGGAAGTGTAATATTCTGGAGCGGAATGGCCATCATGTCAAACAAGCCGAGCTGACCGTTATCCATACCTTTGTATTTGGAACTGCTGGTCGCGATCATTTCATCAAGCACAGCCAGCAGAGCACCACGTTCACCAAAGGCATCCATCGCGCCGACTTTGACCAGGCTTTCCAATGCCCGGCGTCCTACCTGGCGCAGATCCAGACGTCCGACAAAGTCATCAAGGCTCTTGAACGGGCCGTTCTTTTCCCGTTCCTGAATGATCGCCTCCGCGGCACCCTGTCCGACATTTTTCACAGCGCCCATCCCAAAACGGATGTTATTATCATCCTCGACACAAAAATCCCAGAGACTGGACTCTATCTTCGGCGGCAGGACATTTATGCCGTATTGCCGGCAGTCATTGATATAGAAAGCGATCTTGGTCGAATCACCGGCGTTGGCAGTCAGGATCGCGGTCATAAATTCGACGGTATAGTGGCATTTCAAAAACCCCGTCTGAACTGCCAGTACACCGTAATCCGCGGCATGGCTCTTATTAAAACCATAGTTCGCGAATTGTTCCCACTCCTGGAAGATCGCTTCCGCAGTCTCCTTTGTCACGCCATTCTTCTGTGCGCCTTCGATAAACTTGATGCGGTGTTTTTCGACTTTATCTTTCTTTTTCTTGGAGATCGCTTTCCGGAGATCGTCTGATTCCGAGGCTGTATACCCGGCAAGATCCATCGCCGCAAACATGATCTGTTCCTGATAAACAGGGATCCCGTAGGTTTCCGCAAAGATCGGCTCCATCAGCGGATGCAGATATTCAACTTCCTGCTCGCCGTGCATACGCGCGATATAGGTCGGGATGAACTGCATCGGGCCAGGACGGTAGAGCGCAACCATGGCAATGATGTGCTCCAGCTTTTTCGGACCCATCTCCATCAGATACCGGGTCATGCCTGTACTTTCCAGTTGGAAGACCCCCGCCGTATTTCCGGCAGAAAGGAACTTATACGTTGCCTCGTCATCGGTTGGAATGTTCTGCAGCGTCAATTTCTTTCCGTGCCGCTCATAAATCGTGTCGCAGCATTTCTGCATAACGGTCAACGTGATCAGACCGAGAAAGTCCACTTTCAGCAGCCCCATACGATCAACGATCGTCATTTCAAACTGGGCAACGGATTTGATCGGGTTGTCATCAGCCCCATTTGTCGGGCGATGAAGCGGCGCATATTGGACGATCGGAATATCCGTGATGATCAGCCCCGCCGCATGGGTCCCGGCGTTTCTCGCAACACCTTCCATTTCGGCAGCCGTAGAGACTAATTCTGTCAGCTGTGGGCTTTCATCCACAGCCTGTTTAAACTCCGGAACTTCCTCAAGACAGTTCTTCAGTGTGATCGGATTCCCGCTCTGGGGCATTTTGGTTCCGGTAGGGATCAGTTTGCAGACACGGTCAACTTCGGAAAGCGGGACATCCATTACACGGCCGACATCACGTACCGCACCTTTCGCGCCTAGCGTATTAAAGGTGATGATCTGGGATACATGATCACTGCCGTACTTATCCGAACAATACTGCAGGAGCTTATAACGTTTATCATCCTGGATATCCAGATCAATATCCGGCATGGAAATACGGCCGGGATTCAGGAAACGTTCAAAAATCAGTTTAAATTTCAACGGCTCCACAGGGGTGATGCCCAGGGTATAAGCGACCATGGAACCGGCACCCGAGCCGCGGACATTGTACCACCAGTTGTTTTCTTTTGCGTGATTCACCAGATCCTGAACGATCAGGAAGTAGGAATCAAAACCCATTGTGTGGATAATACCGAGTTCATGTTCCAGGCGATCGCGGACGACTTTATCTTCCGCGTGTTCCCCATACCGCCAAATCAGTCCGGATTCGCATTGTTTCCGGAGGAAAGTCTGATCATTTTCTCCTTCCGGAAGAGGAAAGATCGGGAGGTGATACCCGTGCGGTTCCAGGTCAACTTCGCATCGTTCAGCGATTTTAACCGTATTGGAGAGAGCGCCGGGAATATTGCCGAAAAGCTGTTCCATTTCCTCAGGCGAGCGGAAATAATAAGAATGGTCGCTCATGCGGAAACGTTTTTCATCGGAAAGCCTTGCTCCTGTCTGTATTGCCAACAGGATATCCTGATATTTCCAATCCCCCGGATCCACATAATGTGCGTCATTGGTAGCGATATATTCGGCGTTGAATTCTTTTCCCAGCTCCAGCAGGGTCTTGTTCATTTCCCGCAATTCGGGAATATTATGATCCTGTAATTCGAAGAAGAAATTATCACGTCCGAAAACATCATAATACCATTGCAGACGCTTGCGTGCCCCATCGATATTGCCGCGCCGGATCAGCACAGGAACTTCCCCCGCCATACATCCGGTCGTACAGATCAGACCTTCTGCATGAGTTTCCAAAAACTCATGGTCGATACGCGGATGATAATAGAAACCGTCCAGCTGGGATGCGGACGCGATCTCAAGCAGATTCTGGTACCCCTTCTGGTTTTCAGCGAGCAGCAGCAAATGCATAGCGCCTTTATCCCGCGGATCTCTGGAACGCATATCCCTGGGAGAAAGGTAAGCTTCCAGACCGATAACGGGTTTTATACCTGCATCCTGAGCAGCCATATAGAATTCGACCACACCGAACATCGTCCCGTGGTCAGTAATAGCCACGGCAGGCATGTTCATCTCCTGAGCACGCTTCATCACCTTCTTGATCTTGCTGAACCCGTCAAGAAGAGAATACTCTGTATGTAAATGAAGATGAACAAAATCCGGCATATTTGACTGCTCCTCACTAATGAGATTAAATTATCCTGGATCGATATATTTTTTCCATATTGACAAAAAGCTGAAAAGGATCCCCGAACCTTTCAGCTGTTTTCATTTTACCGTTTTCTATTTCAAGTATATATTATACATAAAAAACAGTTACCCCACGAGGGTTTCTTTCATTTTTATAAAACGCTGTCCCCAAGTGTCCCCGGGTAATAAATGAGTCATGTTCCCCGCCGGAAACGTTTTACGGCAGCATATACGAAACAAACGAAGACCGCAAATTGCGGTCTTCATCATGGTTAAGATATATTATTTCTCAGCGGGACAGAACGTTGGAAATGTTCATATAATCCAGGTTCAGCTGGCGATGTTTGCCGATGACATCCTTCAGCGGGATCGGAGTCATTTTATCAGACTGCAGGGCGGTCATCACACCAAACTGGTTATTGATCACCCAATCCACAGCCGTGAATGCCATTCTTGAGGCCAGGATCCGGTCAAAGGCGGAAGGAGAACCACCGCGCTGGACATAGCTCAGGTTGATACCGCGGGCAGTAAATCCGAGATCCATCGCGTCCAGCTGTTTCACCACTTCATCCAACGGGATCGGATAGCCTTCGGCCATCAGGATGATGCAGTGCTTTTTGCCGCGTTTATATGCGCTTTCGATCGTGGAAGCCACTTCTTCAATGCTGATCGGATTTTCCGGGATCAGAACACATTCAGCACCGGAAACGATCGCGGACTGGATCGCCAGGTAACCGCAGTCACGGCCCATTGTCTCGATAATATACGCGCGGCTATGGGAAGCAGCCGTATCACGAATTTTGTCAATAGCATCTGTAATGGTATTCAGAGCGGTATCGACACCGACGCAGGTTGAAGTTCCCCACACATCATTGTCAATGGTTCCCGGAATACCTACAACAGGAAAGCCCAAATCACACAACGCGTTACCGCCGGTCATGGTTCCATCACCGCCGCAGACGATCAGCGCATCCATTCCGATATTGTTCATCATACGGATAGCTTCCCGCTGTCCTTTCGGATCACGCATTTCTTTACTGCGGGCAGATCCGAGAACAGTACCGCCGCGATGCAGAATGTTAGAAACATCTCGCTTCCCCATCAGTTCAAATTCGCCCCGGATCAACCCGGAATAACCGTTCTTGACGCCATAGACCTTTAAACCTTTTGCACAGCCTGCCCGAACGACGCCCCGAATAACTGCATTCATACCGGGAGCATCACCACCGGAAGTTAAAATACCTATCGACCGAACAACAATTTCCTGTTCCATAACACTTACTCCTTGAACCAGTGATAACAAGTTACTTATAACAATTATAACATGATAAATAAAACCCGGCAGATTTTTTCATAATTCCTCTGCCGGGTAAATTTTATTATGATGATCAGGTTACAGTACGGTTACCGTGCGGCACGTTCTGCTTCGATCGCTTTGAGAAGGTCGGGGACGACTTTGAAAAGATCGCCTACGATCCCATAATCCGCGACACCAAAAATCGGAGCGGATTCATTCTTGTTCACAGCGATGATCAGTTCGGAGTCCTGCATACCGGCCACATGCTGAATCGCGCCGGAAATACCCAGAGCGACATAGATCTTCGGATGAACGGTCTTACCGGTCTGTCCCACCTGATGATCGGAGCTGATCCAGCCATTGTCAACCACCGCACGGGAAGCGCCGACTACACCATGCATCGCATCGGCAAGCTTTTCCGCAAGCGCGATACCTTCCGCGACGTTCTTGCTGATACCACGTCCGACAGAAACGACAACATTCGCTCCGATAAGATCAACCATTTTCTTTGCGGCTTTTTCGACACTGAGGACTTCAACATGGATATCCTCTTTTGAGATCGAAAATGCCGGTTTGGTAATGACACAGGCTTCAGCCTTTGCCGGATCGTATGCCGCTTTCTTCATCACGCCGGGACGTACGGTTGACATCTGCGGGCGGAAACGCGGACAGATGATCGTCGCCATCAGGTGGCCGCCGAAAGCAGGGCGTGTCATCTTCAGGTTGCGGTCTTCCATGTCAAATTTCTGGCTGTCAACATCCATCGTACTGTTCGCGCGCAGAAATTCGATATATCCCTGGGTATCGACATCCAGATGAGTCGTGTCCGCAGTCAAACCGGTATGCAGCCGGGCAGCACAGCGCGGGCCAAGATCCCGTCCGATGTTTGTAGCACCGATCAGCATCACTTCCGGTTTGTATTCGTTCACAAGGTCGCAGATCACTTTGGTATAGGCATCAGTGGTATAGACTTTCAGGAGCGGATCTTCACAAACCAGCACTTCATCCGCGCCATAACCGCCCAGTTCTTTTGCTGCCGCTTCCACACCGTCGCCCAGCAGAAGTCCGGTGACCTTGCAGCCGATCACGTCCGCCAGCCGGCGTGCCTCACTGACCAGTTCGAAATCAGTCGGCATCAATTCGCCATTCCGCTGCTCGCAGAAAACCCAAATTCCCTTGTATTCTGAAAAGTCAGTCATCTTTTGTTCCTTTCGTTTAGATCAAATGCTTTTCAGCAAGAATGGACGCGAGCTTTGCGGCCGCATCGTCGCCGTTCAGCATAGTGCCGGCACCTTTTTGCGGAGGCGTAAAGGTTTTAAACACATTCGTCGGTGAACCTTTCAGACCGATCGTATCAGTCTCGATCAGCGGGTCATCCTTAAGCGCTTCGAAATCAAAGACTTCGATCTCTTTATCAAAGCATTCGAAGATCCCGCGCATGTTCATGTAACGCGGCTGATTGAGTTCTTTGATGCAGGTGATCAGGCAGGGTGTTTCGACGCGCAGCATCATGAAACCATCTTCAAGCATCCGCTTAACGGTCAGATGATCACCGTCTTTTTGGATCTCGGCAGCGTAAGAAATCTGCGGGATATTCAGCTTTTCAGCGATCTGCGGGCCCACCTGAGCCGTATCGCCGTCAATAGCCTGCCGTCCGCAGAAGACGACATCTTCGGGCCCGACACCAACACGGTTTACCGCGGCAGCCAGGATCTGGCTGGTCGCGAAAGTATCAGAGCCGCCGAATTCACGGCCGCTGACAAGGATCGCACGATCCGCACCGCGGGCAAGCAATTCACGAAGCATTCCCTCAGCGGGAGCCGGACCCATGGAAATCACCACGACTTCACATCCGGTCTCGTCTTTCAGCTGCAGCGCGGCTTCGAGCGCGTTCAAATCGTCCGGATTGGTAACAGTTGCCATCGATGCCCGATCGAGGGTGCCATCCGGTTTATAAGCAACTTTTCCGGCAGTATCCGGAACCTGTTTCACACAAACAATAGCTTTCATCGATACCTGTTCCCCTATCTCAAAATGGCGCCAGAAATGACCATCATCTGGACTTCACTTGTTCCTTCATAAATCTCGGTGATCTTCGCATCCCGCATCATGCGTTCGATCGGATAGTCACGGGTATAACCGTAACCGCCGAACAATTGCAGGCAGCGGCGTGTAACATCACTGGCTGTCCGGGAAGCGATCAGCTTGGCTTCCGCGGCTTCCACGCTGTAACGGACCTTTTCACCGTTCATGGCGCGCTGTTTTGTTTCCGCGGCATTATAGACAAGGAATTTCGCCGCATCGATACGGGCTTTCATTTCCGCCAGTTCAAACTGAGTGTTCTGGAAATCAGCGATCGCCCGGCCGAATTGTTTGCGTTCTTTTACATAAGCTATGGTTTCATCCAGAGCGCCTTCCGCAATACCCAGAGCCTGGGAAGCGATACCGATACGCCCGCCGTCCAATGAAGTCATGGCCAGCTGAAAACCGCGGCCTTTCGCGCCAAGCATATTTTCCTTCGGAACGATGCAGTCCTCAAAAATCAGTTCGCAGGTCGAAGAACCGCGGATACCCATCTTATCTTCCGGCTTGCCCACGGAAAAACCGGGGAAAGTTCTTTCCACGATGAAAGCGGAAATTTCTTTGGTCATTCGTCCGCGTTTGTCGGGGATCTGACCGGTGATCGCGATCACGATAAATACATTGGCATAGCCCGCGTTGGTGATAAAGATCTTGGAGCCGTTCAGCACCCAGTGATCTCCCGCATCGACCGCCACAGTCTGCTGTCCCTGGGCATCCGTACCGGCACCCGGTTCAGTCAGACCGAAAGCACCCAGCCATTCTCCGCTCAGGAGCCTGGGCAGATATTTTTCTTTCTGTTCCGGCGTGCCGAATTCATAGATTGGAGCCGCGCAAAGGCTGGTATGCGCGGAAAGAATAACAGCTGTTGTCCCGCAGACCTTCGCCATTTCCTCGACTGCCATCACATAAGACAGCACATCACCGCCGGCACCGCCATATTCTTTCGGGAAATAAATCCCCATCATCCCCAGTTTCGCCATCTTTTTGACGGTTTCCACAGGGAACATTTCTTCCGCATCAACCTGTTTTGCCAACGGTTTGACTTCATTTTCAGCAAATTCGCGGTACATCTTCTGCGCCATCTGCTGCTGTTTGGTTAAGCTGAAATCCATTCCTGTATTCTCCTGATGATTCCGATATTAAAGCTCATCCACCGGGGTCTTAGTGCCATCGGCATTATAGACATAGAAACCGCGTCCGGTCTTCCGGCCAAGATTTCCGCCGCGAACCATCTTCCGGAGTGTCGGGCAGGCCCGGTACTTGCTGTCGCAGGTTTCATGATATAAAACATCCATGATCGCGAGGCAGATATCAAGACCGATAAAGTCACCGAGTTCCAGCGGTCCCATCGGATGATTGGCGCCAAACTTCATCGCAGTATCGATACCGGCGATATTGGAAACGCCTTCCATCTTAATGAATGCCGCTTCATTAATCATCGGGATCAGAATGCGGTTGACCACAAAACCGGCGGCTTCATTCACCTGCACGGGATCTTTCCCAAGTTCCACAGCGATCTCTTTGATCTTCGCGACCATCTCAGGTGTGGTATTTTCACCGGCGATGACTTCGACCAGCTTCATGCGGTCGGCAGGATTGAAGAAATGCATGCCGATCAGCGGCCTGCTGAGGCCTTTGCCGATTTCCGTAATGGAGAGGCTGGAGGTATTGGAAGCGAAGATGCATTCCGGTTTGCAGATCTTATCAAGTTCGCCGAAGGTCACCTGTTTGACACTCAGGTTTTCAAACGCAGCTTCTACGATCAGGTCGCAATCCGCGCAGAGGTCTTCCTTCATCCCCGCGGTGATGCGGCTGAGGATAGCATCAACGGTTTCCTGTGTCATTTTGCCTTTCGCGACCAGTTTCCCGTAGCCGGCGGCAATGCGCTTCAAACCGTTATCAGCAAAACTCTGTTCAATATCGCATAAAGCGACTTCATAACCTTCGACCTGTGCAAATGCCTTGGCGATCCCCTGCCCCATAGTACCGGCGCCAATAATACCAACTTTTGTCATTTTTTCCTCCTTAGTTGTTTGTGAAAACCGGCTTCGGCTTCGGTTTTTCCCGGCTCAGGAAGCAGGCCATGCCTTCAACCTGATCGTGTGTCTCAAAGCAGGCACCAAACAGTTTTTCTTCAATTTCAACACCCTTTTCAATGGAGACTTCCAGGCCTTCATTGATCGCCTGTTTGCAGGCACGCACCGCGATAGGGGCATTTTTGGCAATTTTCGATGCCAGTTTATAAGCATTCGGCATCAGTTCTTCCTGGGTATAGACCGCGTTTACAAGGCCTACACGCAGTGCTTCTTCAGCATTAATGTTAAGCGCGGCATAAGTGATCTGTTTTGCCATACCCGGACCGATCAGCCGTGCCAGGCGCTGTGTACCGCCGAACCCCGGGGTAATTCCCAGGCCGACTTCAGGCTGACCGAACAACGCGTTATCGGAGCAGATGCGGATATCACAGCTCATCGCCAGCTCATTTCCTCCGCCAAGTGCAAAACCGTTAACAGCAGCAATGACCGGGATCGGGAATTTTTCGATCATCAGGAAAATATCATTTCCCAGTTTGCCGAATGCTTCTCCTTCAGCTTTCGTCATTTTGCTCATAGAAGCAATATCCGCACCCGCAACAAAGCTTTTCTCACCGGCACCTGTCAGAATAATGCAGCGGACCTCATTTTGATCGACTGATTCAAACGCTTCCTTTAATTCGGCAAGAACTTCCGGATTCAAGGCATTCAGTGCCTGAGGACGGTCGATGGTGATGATCTCGACAGCATCCTGGATTTCAGTTTTAATATACATTTCTTCTCCGATTCGTGGTTATTCCATTTCAACGATCGCGGCACAGCCCATACCGCCGCCGATGCACAGGGTGGCAAGGCCCCTCTTCGCGCCGCGATGTTTCATCGCGTACAGCAGTGTGACCAGAATACGGCAGCCGGATGCGCCAACCGGGTGTCCGAGAGCAACAGCGCCGCCATTCACATTGACCTTTTCCATATTGAAGTTCAGTTCACGGGCCACCGCGACGCTCTGTGCGGCAAAGGCTTCATTGGCTTCGATCAGGTCAAAATCATCGATCGTATATCCGGTCTTCTTCATGACCTTTTTCGTCGCCTCAACAGGACCAATGCCCATGATCGCAGGATCCACACCGGCAAGTGCACCGCAGACCCATGTCGCCATCGGTGTTACGCCCAGTTCTTTTGCCTTGGATTCGCTCATCAAAACGACAGCGGCAGCGCCGTCATTGATACCAGAGGCATTCCCGGCAGTTACCAGTCCGTCGGGTTTGAAGGACGGCTTTAATTTCGCGAGGCCTTCCATGCTTGTTCCGGGGCGGTTGCCTTCGTCGGTATCGAAGATCACATCGCCTTTCTTGTTCTTGATCGCAACAGGGACGATTTCTTCCTTGAACGCGCCGTCAGCAATAGCCTTCTCGGTTTTTGCCTGGCTTGCCACAGCAAAGGCATCCAGATCCTCGCGGGTGATGCCCCAGCGTTCACAAATATTTTCAGCAGTGATGCCCATGTGGACATTATTGAAAACATCCCATAACGCGTCATTGACCATTGTGTCGACCAGTTCACTCTTGAGCATCGGGGAACCCATGCGGTAACCATAGCGGCCCTTCATCACCGCAAACGGAGCCATATCCATGTTCTCCGTCCCGCCGGCGACCACGATATCCGCGTCACCGCACTCGATCATGCGGGCACCCATATTGACGGCCTCAAGCCCGGAACCGCAAACGACATTGATGGTCACAGCCGGAGTTTCGATGGGAAGACCGGCTTTAATGGAAGACTGTCGGGCAACATTCTGGCCCAAACCGGCCTGGATGACACACCCCATATAAACCTGATCAACTGCATCAGGAGTGATCCCGGCACGGGCAACCGCCTCTTTGATAACAATTGAACCCAATTCAGCCGCCGGCACGTTGGCAAGCGTTCCGCCGAATTTTCCGATAGCAGTTCTGCATGCTGATGCAATGATAACCTTCTCCATAAAAATCTCCTTATAGACTGATGCATATCTACGATCCCTGTAAATATGTTTAACTATATTGTAAATGTAAACGTTTACATTGTCAAGTACAGATTGTGACGGGATGCACAAACCCAACTTAAAATCATATAGACTATATGAATTTAATCATAAGTCCGGACTTTTGTCAAACAACATTTTTCGGTAAACTATCTTGAGAAGGATACTTTCCGGATCGTCCCGTCATCCCGCACCGTCACACGGATCACAGACCGGTCCAGACAATTACCGACACGGTTATCCTTGATATAAGTGATCACATAATTCGAGTGTTCAGGAAGCGCGTGAGCCGTATAACGTCCCGTGAGATTGTAATTCATTTCTTTCTTGACCATACATTGTGAATACTCGTTGGCAGCGGAACTGATATTATAAGCGGCTTTGACCTTCTTATAAATATCCCCCGACATCTCAGGGTCAAGAACGTTTTCGAAGTTAGCCTCCTCACCGAGGAGTTCATAGGCACGGCAGGTCTTGCTGCGCTGCATGATGTTGTTGATGTCAGCATTATCATCGACTGTATAGAGCGGATCTCCGTAAAGCACGAATGACAGCAGCGTCTTCTGAATTTCCGAATCCAGACCGCCGTTCTTCTGTTCCATTTCCGTCGCCATATTCTTTTTTGCCCGGCGGAAAGCTTCGCCGCAAGAGATCCCTGTCAGCAGATGTTTCCAGAACAGGTATCCCAGCAGATCCGCCGCAGTCAGGTTCGCGTTCAGTGCGCCATAGGCGATCGTTGTTGAGCCGACAAAAACCCGGGTCGTTTTCCCCAGAAAGTGCAGGCTCATGCAATTTTTTTCCAGACGCTTTATCGTTTCGGCGCCATAGCAGCATTCCGCAAAAACAACTTTGGGTGTGTTCTGGATGTTTACCACATTATTGATTTCCAGCGCAGTAGGGATCCTCGGTCCGGAAGATGTATCGCCGTTCTTTTTCTGTCCGTACCAATTCGGCTGTCCTTTGATGCCATGCAGGTTAAAATACGCATAATCACAACTGTCAAAGGCACCCAGCGGGAAATCCGCGGACGTCGTCGCGGGACAGACAGACAGGCTTGATGTATCGGAGATGGTCTTATAAACGATGGTTGAGGGTGTGATCCAGGCCGCGCAGGTATAACCGAAACATTTTCCCGTTTTCTTCGTATTCTTTTTGCTGTTCTTTTTCTGTTTTTCAGCAGCCTTCTGATTACTGTATTTCAGAATGTGATAGTCCTGAATATTACGGAGCTGTTCCAGGAGGAAACCGGGATCTTTCGTATTATCTCCGGGGAGCCTTCCGACCGGCCACTGCATTTCATAACAGCGTTCACTATCCAAAACTCCGTAGGGAGCATCGGAAGGAACATCCGTATCGCTGTCTTCCGTCGGATTCTTTAAATAGAAGAAAGGAACCACATCATCATCGCCGACGATCAGGAGAGCGCCGATCATCAGTCCGTCTTCCTTCAGCGTATTGTCCAGTTTCACCAGAGACTGATGGATCAGTTTGGCTGTCGGGCCTGACGCGCCGACTGAAGCGTATTCATCCGGATAAAAGACCCGGGCGCTCCAGCCTTTCCGGTTGGAGATGGCATCCGCCACGGCATTCATTTCATTGTTGATGAAATCTTTATTATTCGCGCCGTATTTTTTGTTGAGACCCGCAACCGAAGACATGATCACATATACGGGTTTCCTGTTATCCGCGTCTTCATTTTTTAATTTATATACATATTCCCCGATCGGAATATTTTCAGTTGAATTCTTTCTGGAAAAGACTCTGCCGCCTAACAGACTGCCTTTTCCGCTGATCAGGCCGGGTTCTTCCAGCAGAACTTTTTCTTCGCCGAAGAGCTGGGGTTCACCTTTGTCTTTATTGTTAATTTTCTTCGCAGGCTGGGGTTTGGGTTCAGCCGGCAGCGGGTCAGGCTGATCCGAATCCAGCGGTACATTCTCATAGTTATAACCTGCTTCCGCCGGACGTTCTTCAGCCGAAGAATCACTGTCGTCGATCAGCGCACGGGAAGAAGTTTCATTCTCTTCATTTTCCAGATCAGCCGCATCGCACAGAGAGCTGTAATTTTCCAGACCGGCAAGCTTTACAACAGCCGCAGGAAGTTTTATACCTTCCGTATCCAGGAAAAGGGAGTCCTTATCCACCCACAGGTTTTTGTAAGGATTCTGATCCGGCCAGATCCGCTTCCCGACCTGTCCGGTTATATCAGCGTTTACCGCGCTCTGGATGATCCCCATCCCCTCATCATCACGCTGCATCTGATTCAGAATATGTCCGAGTATGAGTTTAAATTGGATAGTTTTCGGCCAGCGGCGGTGATAGATCCCCAAAATTCTGAAATTGGAAACAAGATCCTGATCATTGATCAGCAATTTCGCGTTATTGACAGCTGTGAGAATATCAAACTCATCATTCTCAATGGAAAGATCATCGCTGTCGGACTGTCCGCCTTTTTTGAACAGGCGTTTCAAGCCCTTCTCTTTTTTCTCTTCTTCGTTCTGAAGTTTTCTTGCGCGGTATTCCGCGAGCCTCCGGTCAGAACTCATTTCCGGATAGAGAACAGCCAATAGCCCCCAAACTTCATAAAACTCAGGATCTTCGGAAACGATCAGTTCGCAAAGACGGATCGCGTTTTCATATTCGCCCAGTTTATATAAAATGATCGCGAGTCGGTAACGGATCCACAAATCATTGGGATATTTATGCAGCCAGGCGACCAGAACCTTTCTGGACTCCCCATACTGTCCCAATTGATATCCCGCGTTTGATAATGTGATAATTTGGCTGCGATTGATCTGCTCCATGTTCTCTCTCCGCAATCATGTAAAAATCGTAAAGATCCGGGGGATCCGTTTTCGAGGCCCGGCCCGCCGTGAGCGGCTGCCCTGCCGTAAATTTTCAGATCCTCCCGGAAACCGACTCAGCCATTCCTGATGGTCATAATTATATAATATTTTTGAAAAGGGCCAGTCCTCCGCTGATCAGCACGATCCCGATAATGATCATCGTCAAACCGATCCCCCGTTCTGTCTTGATCAATTCCGTCATTTCCTTGACCAGAAAAGAAGCGGACTGCAGGGAACTTCCGACATCGGAAAGCAAACCTTTTTTTGCCAGTTTGGAAGCTTCTGCCGTTACTTCTTCAAGATCCTTCGAAAGCGCTTTTCTTGCGAGGATGACCAGGCCGAGGATCAGGCTGAAAAAACCGATGAAAACCAGTAAAGCCGCGCTGATAACGATGATATTTAATCCCTTTGCCATGCCCACTCCTGTACAAACAGCAATTTTCCGTTTTTCCGGTCCGGGTCTGAGAAAGTCTGTCTTTCCTCAGCCGTTTTCGGCAATTCTCTGATCGATATCACAGATCTCGATCGTATCCCCGTTGCAGAAAATACACGCGCGTTCGATCGCGTTCCGTAATTCACGGATATTGCCCGGCCATTGATATTTCTGAAAAGCCTTGAGCGCCGCAGGTGAAATGCCCGATATATTCAGACCTCGTTCCTTGCAGATCTTCCCGACGAAAAATGCCGCAAGTTCCGGAATATCATCCAGCCGCTCACGAAGCGGGGGGATATTGATATTGACGACACATAATCTGTAATAGAGGTCCTCCCGAAAAGTCTTTTCATCGATCATGCTTTTCAGGTCACTGTTGGATGCCGCGATGATCTGGACGTCGACCGGGATCTCTTTCGTTCCTCCGACTTTCCGGATCTTCTTCTCTTCGATGGCACGCAATATTTTTGCCTGCATTTCCAGGCTCATTGAGGATATCTCATCAAGGAACAGGATACCGCCGTCTGCCGCCTCAAACAAGCCCGGTGTTTTTCCGGTCGCACCGGTAAAAGAGCCGGCTTCATGTCCAAACAGTTCCGACTCCAGCACGGTCGGGGAGATCGCCGCGCAGTTGACGGCGATCATCGGCTTTGAAGCCCTCGCTCCATTCATATGAATGAATTTCGCGATAACTTCCTTGCCGCTGCCGGTCTCGCCGTAAATCAAAACGGAAGCTCCGGCCTTTGCCGCACGGGAAGCATCCCGGAAAACGCGTTCCATTCTCGGATTCTTCCCTTTGACAAATTCCAGATTTTTATCCGCCATTTCCCAACAGCGTTCCATCTCACGGCGGAAACGCATCACACTCTCCGCCTCTGCCAGCCTTTTTTCCAGCTCCTGCAGATTCAGCGGCTTTGACATAAAGTCAAATGCCCCCTTTTTCATCGCCGCCACAGCGATATCGACTTCACCGTAAGCAGTCAGGAGGATCGTGATCGGTGTCGGGCGGAGCCTGTTAATATCGTCCAGCAGGTCCGGGCCGTATTCTTTCCCGATCTGGACATCAAGCAGCACCACATCGATAAGGTTTTCGTGAAGCTGTTTTCTCGCTTCCGTAAGATTTGCAGCTTCCACGACTTTAAAATTTTTATAAGTCAGATATTGATCGAACCCCTCACGGAAGTTATCTTCATCATCCACGATTAAAATCGTTGTTTCCATCTCTCTCATCCCATCTCATCATTCAGGGGAAGCAGGATCTCAAAAACTGTTCCGCCCTGGAATGATTTTACCTGTATTGTACCTTTATGTGAGGTGATAATACGCTTGGACAGTGCAAGCCCCCACCCATTGCCATTTTTTTTCGTCGTCATAAACGGTTCAAAAATACTGTCAATTTTATCCTCGGGGATCCCGGGACCGTTATCCGATTCGGTAATAACGACCTGTTTTCTTCCCGATTCATTCTCTCTCACAGATAATTTTAATGTGATTATGCCATCTTGTCCATCAAATGCGTCAACAGAATTACCGATCAGATTATTAAACACCTGTTCCAAAGATCTCGGGTCTCCGTAAATCTTCGGAAAATCAGCCGGCGGGGTGAAATAACAGGTAATATTCTTTCTGACAAAATTCAAACGCCATTTTTCAATGATCTCGGAGATCAGCAAAGACAGGTCGATTTCTTCTTTATTGAGCGCCATGGGCTTGGAAAAAGCCAGAATATTGTTCACCAGCTGCGTGATCCGCTGAAAATCATTCTCAACGCGTTTCGCGCCGGAAAGAAAAGCCTCATTCCCATCTGCCATCGTGTAAAGATTGGCGATCCACATCTGGATATTATTGATCGGATTACGGATCTCATGTGCCAGCATGGAAGCGAAATCTCCCAGAAAGGCTTTCTGAGCCAACTGTTCGCTCTTCATACGGCTTTCTTCAGTCTCCGTCTGATCTGTCAGCACAAAGATGTTATACATCTCATATGCGAATTCCATCTTGCGGACTTTTACCTGGCAGGGGAATATCTTCCCGCTTCTCCTGTGCATGTATTTTATCGGGGAAACATTCTGATCATTCTCTTCTCTGGTCACCAGATTCTGAATGCCGTCGCTGGTCACAAGAAGATCTTCCAGCTTATGCCCGATCACCTGTGAGCTGCTGAAGCCGAACATCGTCGCAGCCACGGGATTGATATACATGATCAAAAACTTATTATCCGTAATGATAACACCCTCAACGATATTGGCGTTGACAATATCATTGATACTATTCTCAAACTTACTGATA
Source organism: Flexilinea sp. (assembly GCA_036723985.1). Classification (GTDB taxonomy): domain Bacteria; phylum Chloroflexota; class Anaerolineae; order Anaerolineales; family Anaerolineaceae; genus Flexilinea. Next base: position 3,397 of record DAIMGK010000019.1, on the reverse strand, counting down.
AAGTTTTCTCTGCGGAGGCCCAATGACGCATAAAGGCTTTTGTATTTCTCTGAAAGGACCTCACAGATCAGCGCGGCTTCTGTTTCATTGCGGGAATCAAGTCCTTCCAGGCAGAAGAAACCCGCGAATTCGTCATCATTCAGTTCAAACCCCCACCCCGTCATCCGGTTTTTAGGGATCGAAGGAGAATTACAGGTCACGAAACTTTTTAAATGGTCAGAAGCTTCATAGCGCAGTTTTTTCAGCACATCATGATTTTGTCCGTATTTCTCGCGAACGGGTTCGTTCATACAAAGGTACAGATCAAATTCCTCAAAACTCTCCGCGGGACAGAATGTAAAAGCCGTGAGTTCCAGTTCATCGATGATCAAAGAAGTCATATCGGGAAGCTTGTTCCGAAAGGCGAGATTGCTTTCCGACATTTGATTCCAGAGCATCTCAAGTGAGCGGAAAAATACCGCTGAGCCGGCTTTTTTTTCATTATTCGCGGAAAACCCGTCGATCAGCGTTGTAGCCCAGATGTTGTGCTCCCGATCCAGGCAGCTGTTCCGGACCTGAAATGTTTTGATCCTGTTTTCCGTATCCTTAAAATCAAGCCAGATCGAATTGTATTTTTTATCGGGAATGTTTCTCCATCCGGGGATCGCTTTATCGATATCAAGATCAGAAGAATCCGCGTGACACGGATAATGCAAAAACAAACGAGCTGCATTCTCGTTTGTTTTCAATATACGAGGTCTCTGTGCCGACCATATAAATGCGGGTGAATCACACAGATATAAAACAGATTCGTAGACGCTGAGAGCATCTTCGGCGGGATTCACAGCTGAGAGGGACATAATTACTGAACAGCGTTGATTCCCCGCTGATGCGCGGAACCGATCCCTTCCATCAGACGATATTTCGCGACTGTCCGGCGTGCGACATTAAATCCGCGTTCATTCAGCAGGGTAACAAGCTTCGCATCCGATAAAGGCTTTTTCTCGTTCTGGATCAGTTCTTTGAGGACAGTACGGACATTCAGGCTGCGGTCGAAGAATGAAGAGAGGGCAACCACTTTCCGGTTGGGAAGCATCACGGTTTTATTCGCTACTGCACGGCTGATCGTTGATTCATGGACGCCCATCTCGACCGCGATCTGCGCACGGGTAAGCGGCTGAATGTGTTCTTCACCGTTGCGGATATAATCCTCCTGTTTCCCGATAAGCAGCGTCATGAGTTCCGAAATGGTATTGTTCCGCTGGTAAAGGCTTTTCACAAGAAGGTTGGCTTTATCCAGATCATTTTTCCATTCAGCGACACGGTCATCCGGAGCATTCTTCAGTTCTTTCTTGAAATACTGATTCACGCGTAAATAGCCGGAAATCGGCATAACGATCTCAACGACCAAAGGATTTTTCGGATCTTCATTCAGGTAATAGATCAGTATATCAGGCTCATGGTAGACCGATGAATAGTCCTGGTTTGATTTTCCGGCAAGGGTATCACCCCAGTGAGCCCGTGCGGGGAAAGGATTCAGGTTGTCGCCGATGAACTTTTCAATCGTCTGAACATGGCGGACAGTGATCCCATGGCGTTTGGCGATCTCACGGTATTTGCCGTGTTTCAGGTCATCAAATGAATCCCGGATCAATTCGTCCGTCTTTTTCGGAACGTTTACCAGTTCCGAGATATGTTTCAGCTGGACAAGCAAGGCCTCTTTCAGGTCCCGGGAACCGACGCCCAGCGGATCCGCGTGCTGGATCAGCTCGATCACTTCTTCCACCGTAGACGGAAGGACATGGTAATACTGCGCGACTTCAAATACATCTGTCGTAATAAAACCGTCTTCATCCAGGCTGTTCAGCAAATAAGCGGCGACCAGTTTCTGGTTTTCTTCCAGATCCGGTCCGATCTGTTTCAGTACATAAGTAGCAAGGTCTTCTGTCTGAGCGGAATCATAATCCGGTTCATCATGGTACGGCTCAACGGATGAGCCGAAATTCATCGGAGCAAAGTCATCTTTCGGCGAAATAAAAATAATATTTTCATGTTCGTGCTCAAGCTGCGGCTGTGAACAGATCGGGCATTTTCCGTTTTCGGGTAATCTGCGTTTACAAGTCGGGCAAATCCGATCTTCCACAAGTTCAAGAAACGGGTTCTTGGCCAGTTCGCCTTCAATTTTTTCCCGTATTTCTTCGGAGGACATACCTAACATGGTCATTGTCTGTGCCAAATGAGCAGATGTCTGGATCCTTGTTTCGATTCGTTGATTTTGACTTTGAAACATATTCGCATTTCCTCTTTCTAAGTTTTGCCTTAAAAATAGGTTGCAAGAATTGTACCACTTTTTATAATTCGTTGGAAGCTTTTGGCAGAGATTCAGGATTCGGGATCAAGGGGCGAGGGACAAGGAGAACAGGATTCGGTGTTTAGGGAATAGGGAGCAGGGATCAAGGATTCAGAGCTTAGGATGCAGGGGCGGCCAAAGTTACACATCTGAACTCTAAACTCTGAACTCTGATCCCTGCTCCCGGTCAGATCATTTCTTTAAAGACTTCGCCGATCGGGTCGCGGAGAACAAGATCGGCCATGGAATCGTAAGGGGTCACGGACATGTTGATCAGAACCAGGTGGTCACCGTGAAAATACTGAAGCAGGCCCGCCGCGGGATAAACAGCCAGGGATGTTCCGCCGACGATCAGCAGCGAGGCGTTTTGGATCTCATTTTCCGCTTCTTCAAAAACATCCCAGGGCAGCTGTTCTTCATAAAGCACAACGTCCGGACGAATGACGCCGCCGCATTCACAGCGGGGGATGCCTTCCGATTGCCGGATCGTCTCAATATCATATTTTTTGCCGCACTTCGAGCAGTAATTCCGCCATATGGAACCATGCAGCTCAAGGACATGGCGGCTGCCGGCTTTCTGATGAAGCCCGTCAATGTTCTGTGTGATAACGGAACTGAGCTTTCCGCGCTTTTCCAGCTGCGCAAGGGCGAGATGCGCCGGATTCGGCTCCACATCCGTGACGAGCAGGTTTTCCCGGTAATAACGGTAAAAAACATCGGGCCGCAGTTCAAAGAATGTATGTGAAAGCAGCATTTCGGGAGAGCGTCCGAATTTTTTCAGCGCTGTGTAGATCCCGTTTTCACTGCGGAAATCCGGGATCCCGCTTTCGGTAGAAACTCCGGCCCCGCCGAAAAAAACTGTCCGGGGAGAAGCTTCGATCCATTCCGCTAATTTTTCTGATTTCATAAAACGCCTCCGTAATTCAGGTAACAGGCTCTGTACCGACGTTGCGGACAGAGCGGAAAACAGTGTCTGCCGGTTATCATAACCGGCGGGCTTTTTATATAATGATAATCATAACATATTTGTTTTCGTAAACCTGACAGCCCTGAAAAGTGCCTGCGAAA
>DAIMGK010000018.1:0-40560 GCA_036723985.1 Flexilinea sp. | reverse complement strand
CGAAAGGTCGGGGCTTTGACCATGTGCTGATATGCGCCGGAAGCAAAGACAATGATTCGATCGAACTGGCAGGAAATCTCTGCCGTGACCGCGGGCAGGTGATCGCGATCGGCGCCGTGGGACTTGAGATCCCGCGGAAAATATACTATGAAAAGGAATTGCGTGTGATGGTTTCCCGATCGTACGGACCGGGACGTTATGACGCGAATTATGAGGAGCGGGGACAGGATTACCCCATCGGCTATGTCCGCTGGACAGAAGGCCGCAACATGGAAAGTTTTGTGGACCTGGTGTCGGACGGCAAAATTGACGTAAAGCCGCTGATAACCCACCGTATACCGATCAGTGAAGGGGAAAAGGCTTATGAGCTGATCACCGGAAAACGGAATGAACCTTTTCTCGGTGTCCTTCTGCAGTATCCGATGGAAGAGAACGCTGCCGGCAATCAGGCAGTCCCCGTCACCAAAATTCAGCTGCAGCCCGGGGATCCTGCCCGCAAACCCAATATCGGGGTGCTGGGAGCCGGACTCTATGCCAATGCCACCTTTCTGCCGGTGCTGAGAGACAGTAAAGACCGGTGTGTATTGAAGAGCATCGCGTCCGCGAACGGCGGTACGGCACGTCACAGCGCCGAAAAATTCGGCTTTGAAAAGGTCGAAACGGATGGAAACGCTGTGATCAGCGACCCGGAAATATCGGATGTGGTCTTACTGACTCCGCATTCGCTCCATGCAGGCCAAAGTATTCTGGCATTGGAAAACGGAAAAAATGTTTATTGTGAGAAACCCTCCGCCATTGATCTGCTGTCGCTGGCAAAAGTCCGGCGCTGCGTGACGGATCATCCCGGACAGCTGTATATGGTCGGTTACAACCGGCGTTTCGCCCCCTTGGCAAAAGATCTCCGGAACTTCTTCGCGGATTCCGCTGAACCGCTTGCCATGCATTATACGGTCAACGCGGGTTTCATTCCGAATACACACTGGACACAGAATCCTGATGTGGGCGGCGGGCGCATTCTGGGCGAAGGCTGTCACTTTATTGATTTCCTGATTTGGTTGTGCGGTTCGCTTCCCGCGAAGGTCAATGCGTTCTGTCTTCCGGACAGCGGCAGATATAATGAAGACAATGTCAGTATACAGTTGAGCTTCGAAAACGGCTCCTTCGGTACGATCCATTATCTTGCCAACGGGGATAAAGCCTGCCCGAAAGAACGTATTGAAGTTTTCAGCGGAGGCAGGATCGGTATCCTGAATGATTTCCGGGCGCTTGACATGTGGAAAGACGGGAACCACAAACAGGAACGATCCGCGCTCAAACAGGATAAGGGCCATGCCGGATCCTGGAACGCTTTCCTGGATGCGGCTCATGGGGGAAAAGAAGCTCCGATCACTTATGCTGAGATCTTCTCCGGAATGCTTGCGTGTTTCTCCGTTATCGAATCGATACGGCAGCAGGACCTGATACAGATTCCGGCGCCGGAGAATCTGGATGATCTTTTAAATGATTCGGAAATCAGAAAGCCGGGCAGAGATCAGAAATGAAAATGGAAATGGTTTTTCAGAGCATCCGGGAATTGGGGTTCATTCCGGTACTGCAAAATGGCTGTTATCAGGTGATGCTGAAGAGCGGCATTTACCGTTCATTGATGCCGCATCGTCCGCTAAATGCTGAGACACGGCACGGTGAATTCTGCCCATTGCCTTTGCCGGATGAAAACAGCCTGAAGCCTTATCTTACAGCCGATGCCCGTCATGTGTTTGAAGATAAAGAGGCCGTCAGTAAAGGGAAATTCCATGCGTTCGGAAGCCAAAACCTTGTTTCCCTGGATCTGAATCCCGTTAATGGCAGCCGGCACTGGGCAACGGACCATAAGATCCCCGTTCCGGATCTGAAACTGATTTGGGAAGGCGCCCGATTCTGCTGGGTGAGCGCTCTGCTGCGGAGTGAATACCTGACACACAGCGGGCTTTCGGAAGTCTGCTTTTGGGAAAAGCTGGATGAATTTGTTCAGAAAAATCCGGTCAACCAGGGGGAAAACTGGGAGTCCGCCCAGGAAGTGGGGATCCGTCTGATCAATATTGCTTTCGCCGCGGGGATCTTTCTGCAGATGCCCCAGGGTGATGATGTCTATCTGACCGCTGCGAAGCATAATGAACTGACGGCTGAACGGAGCGTCCTGACCGCAAAAGTGATACAGGCTCATGCCAGGCGGATCACCGGGACATTGATTTATGCCGGGTCTCAGCGGAATAATCACCTTCTGAGCGAAGCGGCAGCGCTGATGACCGCCGCTGTTGTCCTTCCCCATGCTCATGACGCGGGCAAGTGGTGGCGGATCGGGAAAGAGAACTTCTTTAATGGGCTGGATGATCAGATCGCGGATAACGGCTGTTACATTCAGCACAGCTCCAACTATCACCGGATGATGCTTCAGCTGGTGGTCTGGGTTGATCAGCTGCTGCGGATCAAATGTGTTTCCTGGCCCAAAAAGCTGATCCCGAAATTACGGAACAGTGTCCGGTTTCTATATGACTTTTGCGATCCTGTGAGCGGCAGATGCGGCAATATCGGACATAATGACGGAAGCCTGTTGTTTTGTTTCGGAAGCAGCTATGACGATTACAGCCCGACACTGCAGGCCGCGGGACGGATCTTCCTGGGAAAGAAACTGTTCCCTGACGGTGCTGTTGATGAATTGAGCGGCTGGATGAATGTTCAGGAGCGCTGGTTCTTTGAATCGGAACGGGATCCGGATGAAAACCGTGGCGGACCGCTGCATGTCGGTGAAGGCAGGACGAAAGCGATGATGCTCACAGAGCCTTTCCGGGGCCGTCCGGCTCATGATGACCGGCTGCATGTCGACATTCGTATCAATGGCATAAATGAACTGTGCGATGCCGGTACCTACCGTTATTCCGGAGTCGAAAACTGGGATAACCGGCTGAAGTACGCGGTCATGCATAACGTGCTGACGATCGACCGCATAGAACCGATGACAGATGCGGGAAAATTCCTCTGGCTGGATCGGGACCATGTTCGGATCCTTTCCCGTAATGAAGCTTTTGTCAGCGCGGAACATACCGCGTTCCGGAAGCTGCATTTGAACCATAAGCGCATCCTGCGGCCGATGACAAACGGTTTTTCTGTCGCAGATGATGTGATACCGCTGGATGACAAAGGAAAAGGCGAGCATCTTTACCGTTTCCACTGGCTGCTGCCGAACCAGTCCTTTACATATAAAAAAGGTGTCCTGATGCTGGAAAGGATCCGGATGGCCTTCTCCAGTGACACTCCCTTTAATGTCCGCATCGTCCGGGCCGGCTACTGCGTTTTTAACAGCGGTACGGAGGATAACGCTCAGAATTTCAGCGAAGATGCATGGTGCGGCTGGTATTCTCCGACCTATAATGAAAAGGAGCCCGCGCTTTCCGTTATCGTGACCTGCCGCGGGGCCGCGCCTTTCCATTTTGATACGCTGATCATGGCGAAATGACCTGAATCATAAGGCCGAAAAGCAGAAAAAATATGCATATACTTTTGATCCATCAGGCTTTTGTTACCACGGGCGAGGCAGGCGGGACCCGGCATATTGAATTTGCCCGCCGTCTGGCAGACCGCGGACATCAGGTAACGATCATCACCAGCCCTGTCAGTTATCTCAGCGGTGACAATAAACACCGGGGAACTTACTTATGGAAAACAGAACAATGGGCTGACAGGATCGAGATCCGTTACTGCTGGACAAGTTCCGGTATGCATAAGGGGTTCCTTCCCCGGATCCTTGCCTTTTTCTCCTTTATGTTCTCCTCCTTCTTCTGCGCGCTGAACGTAAAACATGTGGATCTGGTCTGGGGAACATCACCTAATCTTTTCCAGGGCTGGACCGCGTGGCTCAGCGCCCGCTGCAAAAGAAAACCTTTTCTCCTGGAAATACGGGATATGTGGCCCGAATTCGCCATTGCCATGGGCGCGCTGAAAAATCCGCTGCTGATCCGTATGTCGCAATGGCTGGAACGCTTTCTTTATTGTCATGCAGACCGTATTATTGTGAATTCGCCGGGTTTCATCCCTTTTATCCGTGATATCTGCGGAAAGACAGCGGACCTGATCCCGAACGGGGCTGACCCCGATATGTTCGCGGGTGCGGACGGTCAGGCTTTCCGGGAACAATACGGACTTGAAAATGACTTTGTCGTGATGTACAGCGGCGCTCACGGCCCTGCCAATGACCTGGAAACTGTGCTGAACGCGGCGGACCTGCTCCGGGAGCACAGCGGGATACGCTTTGTTTTTGTCGGCAGCGGGAAAGATAAACCACGCCTGGAAGCATTGGCGGCAGAAAAGAAGCTGGAAAACGTTCTTTTTGTTCCGCCGGTCCCGAAAGATGAGATCGCTTCCGTGATGGCTGCTGAAGACGCGGGCATCGCTGTTCTGAAAAAACTGGATATGTTTAAAACAACTTATCCGAACAAAGTATTCGACATTATGGCCTGCGGTGATCCTGTGCTCTGCCAGATCGATGGGGTGATCCGAGAGGTCGTTGAAGAAACCTCATCGGGCATCTTCGTGGAGCCGGGTGATCCCAAGGCGCTGGCTGACGCGGTCCTGCGGCTCAGATCCGATCCGGAAAGCTGCCGGAAAATGGGTGAGAATGGGAAAAAAGCGATCAAAGAAAAATTCAGCCGTGACAAAGCGGCGGAAATGCTGGAAGAGGTCTTTCTGCAGACTGCCGGAAACAGACTGCCGTGATCTGCGGTTGATGGTCATCGGGTGATCGCAGGGAGTCACGGGCGCGCGAAGCTTCCGCTCCGCTGAATACCTGAAGTATATGGGAGATGAGACATGGATGGAGAAAAACATTATGATGTGATCGTTATCGGTGCGGGTTTCACCGGTTTGACGTCAGCACTTGAGCAGGCGAAAGCCGGAAAAAAAGTCCTGGTTATCGATCGGAATAATGTCCCCGGCGGCCGTGCTGCCAGCTTCCGCCGCGGAAAATATGAGTTTGAAACCAGATATTCCGATCCGGTCTCTTCTTCCGCGGAAAAGGAAAGTGTCCGTGCTCTTAACATGGAGACGCAGCTCAGAAAACTCGGTGTGGATTTCTGGTATAAAACTGTCGTGACCGATATAAATGATAATGAAAACGAACGCGGTGTGTTTCTGTCGACCGGGAAATTCATTCCCTGCCGGCAAATTATCGCGGATGCGGCCCCCGCGGATGACATCTTTGCGGTTTATCTCGGGCTGGATATCGACGCGGACAAATTGGAGCCGGCGAACCCCATGCCCGGCTGCAGGATCATCCCGTTGTCATCTCCCGATGGAAAAAGTATCATCAGGCTGGAAAAAAGCGGCTTGAAAGAAACATTTCAGAATGTCAGTGTACGGGATTATTTCAGGCTGAAAGACCGCATCACGGAATCCATTGTTGATGAAGCGGAAAAATTGATGAAAATCGATCTCAGGCAGCATATTGTCGAGATCGATGCTTCATCGCCGCTGACGGAAACCCGCTATTCCGGTCCGTTCTCCGGAAACCGCCCGGAGTCAGTTGAAAAAAAGCTTCATCCGCCGGTCCAGTTCGCGAAAATCGTAAAGGTCATCGACCGCGGACATGCCAAATCCTTTGTCATTGGCCCCGATCCGGATCGGGGTACAGGATCGCTGGCCTGTTTTCGTGCCGGACAGTATATCAGTATCCTGCAGCGGATCGGCGGAAATATGGCAGCCAAACCCTATTCCATCTGCGCAAGTCCGAAAGACGCTCTGGATGAGGAGAATTCGACATATACCGTGATGATCGAACGAAATCCGGAAGGTTTCTTCTCCCCCCACGCGCTGGATACGTGGGCGGAAGGAACCCCATTAATTCTTTCCGGCCCGATCGGGAGTTTCTATCATCAGCCGCTTCGGGATGCGGACCACGTTGTCGCCCTTGCGGGAAGCAGCGGCGTAACACCGTTCTTTTCCATGGCCGCGGCAATTGCGGACGGGATCGAAGATTTTGACCTTACGATCCTTTACGGGAGCAATTCGGAAAATCAGATCTTGCTGAAGGATGAACTTGATGATATCGTCCGGCGTGCTTCCGGGAAGGTCCGGGTGGTCCATGTGCTTGCGGACGAAAAGAAGGATGGATATGAATATGGATTCATCACACCGGAACTTATCCGGAAATATGCCCCCGCGGAAGATTATTCCATTCTGATCTGCGGACCGCAGGCGATGTACACGTTTTTGCGGAACGAACTGCCGGCGCTTGGACTTTCTCCGCGCAGGATCCGTTTTGAACTGCCGGGAGAATTCGGTGATCCGGCGCCTGATCCCGAATATCCGGAGGAAGGAACGGGAAAGGTCTGGCAGGTAACAGTCCGCGAACGGGGAAAAGAAAGGACAATTTTATGCCGGTCGGATCAGACAATAATGCAGGCCATCGAACGTTCCGGGCTTATCATGGAAGCGGATTGCCGTTCCGGCCAGTGCGGCTGGTGCCGGAGCCGTCTGCTTTCCGGTGATGTCTTTGTTCCCAAAAGCCGGGATGGACGCCGTGCGGGAGATGCTGAAAATCAGTGGGTGCACCCATGTGTCACTTATCCTCTGAGTGATGTCATCATTGAAACCGCAAACCATTGACCGGATCATTGCCGCATCGTAATGCGCTGAAAAGAAATCGTGTTATCAGATACATAAGGAGATAAAATGACTTGCATCTATGAGAGAGTGATTACAAGACCGCCATGCGCGAATTTTGCTGAAGGCCTGACACACGGCCGGTTGGGAAAGCCCGATGTAAATCTGGCTGTATCACAGCATCAGCAATATGTGACCGCTTTGAGAAGATGCGGCGTGGATGTTACCGTTTTATCTCCGGATGACGATTATCCGGATTCCTGTTTTACGGAAGATGAAGCTGTGGTGACAGACCGCCTGGCTGTTATTCCTTCTCCCTGCCGTGCTTCCAGACAGGGTGAGGAAATACGAATACGCCCCATCATCGAAGCTTTTTACGGCGGCTTTATCGAAGAGATCCGCCGTCCCGGAACTTTGGAAGGCGGCGATATCTGCCGTGCCGGGAACCATTTCTTTGTCGGGATCTCATCCCGTACAAACGAGGAGGGGGCAAATCAATTCGCGGAAATCGTGAAAAAATACGGCTTCACGGTAGATTTTTGTGATATTCGCGGGATAAATATCCTGCATCTTTCGACCGGTATGAGTTATATCGGCGATAACACTGTCATATGTGTGCCTGAATTCAAAAATTTTCCTGCTTATAAGCCTTACCGGGTCATTTCCACCGGTGCCAAAGAAGCCTATGCTGCCAACTGTATACGGGTCAATGAAAAACTTATCATGGCCGCCGGTTTTCCGGGTACGGAAAAAAAGCTGAAAAAAGCGGGTTTTGATGTAATTACTGTTCCGATGAGCGAATTTGAAAAACAGGACGGCGGTCTCAGCTGTCTCTCGCTTCGCCTGCCTCCCAGAATTTTCCGGCAGTCTAAGTAAGCGTCCGCGGCTCTCCGGCGTTCCGCTCATGGTGCTTTGCCCTTTCGCATCGGATCCGTCTTCATCTTATGCCTGAGATCATCTGAAAATGGCATTATTCATGCATATTAAGAAAAAGGAGACCGACACGAAAGCGTGCGGGTCTTCTCAAAGCCTGATATCTCTTTAAAAGGGTGTATGGGGGGCGAAGCACTTCCGTCCCGCATACGGAAGGCAGATATAAACTGAGTTCTTTTGGCAGCGATAAAAGCAGGAACATTATTTCCGTTATGGAAAATGAATGTTGTTTGCTTCTAAATTCGTTTAAATTAAATTCATTTTTCACCTTGTAAAAATCCCATTTATCGTTATAATAAGGTATAAAGTGGTAAGAATTCCCATGAATTCCCAAAAAACCGCTTGCCTGAGGATAATGATGTTTACCGGGAGATACGAACACACCATCGATAAGAAAGGACGCACCTCCATGCCTGCCCGTTTCCGCAATGAACTGGGCGGAGAGGCGTATATATCGGTGGGCCTCGACAAAAACCTCGTTATCTACTCCGTCGAACATTTCAATGCGATGGCAGCTGAGATCGGCAAACTCAGCCTGGCCGATCCGACGGCCAGGGCTTTTCGGCGCCGGATGTTCAATAAAGCGGAATTCATTGAGATCGATGCCAACGGCCGGTTCATGATCCCTTCTTTCCTGAGGGAAGAACTTTCTGCGGAAGCCTGTGACAAACTTGTGTTTGCCGGTTCCAATGATTATATTGAGATCTGGACAATGGAAGAATGGAAAAATGCTGAAGGAGTGGCTTTCCATGATGAAACCATGAACGCGAATTATGCGGATCTCATGGAAAGACAGTGGAGGGGGCATGCTTGATGTATCTGCTTATTCATCACATGTTCCCGTTATGCTTGAGACCTGTATCCATTTTATGCAGCCCGCATCAGGCGGATATTACGCGGACGGCACACTGGGAGCGGGCGGACACAGCAAAGCGATCCTGGACGCGTCAGCGCCTGACGGTAAGCTGATCGCCTTTGATTTGGATCCGGCAGCAATTGAAACAGCTTCCGAATGCCTGAAACCATACGGAGATCGGGTAAGGATCATCCGGGATTCATATATCAATATCGGCCTGTATGCTGCAGATGACAGCCTGGACGGTTTTATTGTGGATCTCGGCGTTTCTTCAATGCAGCTGGATCATGAAGAAAGAGGTTTCTCATTTTTGCAGGACGGTCCGCTGGATATGCGCTTCTCACCCGATCAGCCGCTTTCGGCTGCTGATATCGTAAACACATGGAGTGAGGACGAGCTTGCGGGGATCATCCGGCAATACGGCGAGGAACGGAAAAGCCGGCGTATCGCCGCGGCGATTTGTTCTGAACGGGAGCGGAAAACCATAAAAACAACAGGTGAACTGCGGGATATCATCGTTAGTGCCGCGGGCTCCGGCAGGGATAAGATCCATCCGGCGACCCGCACGTTCCAGGCGATCCGTATTGCTGTAAACGATGAGCTGAAGGCTGTGGAAACAGTTCTTCCGGCTGCGATGCGGGCATTGAAATCCGGAGGCAGGCTGCTTGCCATTTCTTTTCACTCTCTGGAGGACCGCATCGTAAAAAATTATTTTAAACAGGAATCCAGAGATTGTCTCTGCCCGCCTGATCAGCCGGTTTGTTCATGCCATCACAAGGCGATACTCCGGGAGATAACCAGGCATCCTCTGACTGCGGATGAACAGGAAACAGCAGTCAATCCGCGGTCCCGGAGCGCAAAACTGCGGGTCGCGGAAAAATTATAAAAGGTTATAAAATGAAAGCGTCAAATCAGTCAGCTTACAGACTTGCACCGTGGCGAAAACAAATGATCCGTATCATTTCGATTTTAGTGATCACATTTGTTCTGTCCATTGTTGCCATGATTTATCTGACGATTTCAGAAAAAATGACAGATGTCAAACTGCGGATCCAGCTTCTTCAGGAAGAACGGGCTGATTATTCCAGAAAGATCGCGGATCTTACGACAGATGAAGGGATTCTGACAGCGTATAAAATGATGATGGACCGGGCTGTAAAAGAAGGTTTTTCGGAAATCGACTTTGACGAAGAAGATCAGTATGAATATGTGATCATCGACGGTTATACGGGAACAGGGATCAATACGATCAACAAAGAACCTGTTGTCACAAATACGGAAGTTATATCGCTGATCAAACCCGAGTACACAGAATCTCTCTATGAATGGCTGTATAAGCAGGTAACTACAGGGATCGAAAGCTATGAAATCACTAATTGACGCTCGTTTTCGTTTTCTTCTGATTGGTTTCAGCTTCCTTTCTTTACTCATGGTGCTGCGTATCTGTCTGCTGATGACGGATGAATCTGCGATCCAGATGAAACTGGAGACCGAAGAAGATTATGAGTATATGACAATTGAAGTCAGTTCAGAGCGGGGGAATATTTATGACCGGCAGGGATATCTCCTTGCCGGCAATACGGTAAGCTATGCCATTGCCCTGAACCTGCAGTATGCCAACGGACACGGAGATTTCATTTCTGAATATATTTCGCCGATCTTTAATCTTGATCCGGAATATGTGAAGGAAATCGCTGAAATTCCGTTCAGCGTCGGGACCAGTGTTGAATACACACTGACAAAAAACGCGACGAAAGAGCAGATCGAACAGCTGAATATTACTAAAAACACACTGAACAGGACCTACCAGAACAAAAATGATAAACCGGAGGATCTGGATTCTGTTATTTATTATCCGAACATTCACCGGTATTATCCTAATGATGACCTTGCTGCCAATATCATCGGGTTTTTCCCATTTAAAAATGAGGCGGGTGCCGCGGCTTATGGGATTGAGCAGTATTATGATGATATTCTTTCCGCAAAAACGATCACTCACCGTTTTTCACTGGATCCGAATATCCCGGACCGCATCCCGAACCTTCCGAACGGCGCTTCGATCGTTCTCACGATAGACCGGAAGATCCAGGAGATATGTGAGGACAGTGTCACACAGGCTGTCCAGAATACGAAATCGAGAAGCGGTACGATCGTGGTTTCCAACCCGAAAACCGGCGAGATCATGGCGATGGCTACCTATCCGCGGATCAATATAAACGAATACTGGGAGTCTGACCAGACCTTTACGAAAAATAATAAGTTCAATCCGGCTGTCATGCAGCCGTATGAACCCGGTTCAGTTTTTAAAGTTCTCACGATGGCGATCGCTATTGATACCGGTGTTGTCAAGCCCTCTTCGGTTTTTAACGATACAGGGGCATACACGGTGATGGGAACGGATATTTATAACTGGGACCGCAATGCCTGGGGCCCTCAATCCATGGTCGGTTGTTTGCAGCATTCTCTGAATACCTGCATGGCTTATATTACCGATCTGGTGGGCGCCGAAAAATTCTATGAATATCTGGACGCTTTCGGGATCGGTAAGCCGACAAACATCGAAATGTCTCAGGAAGACTATTTCCCGGTCGCGAAACCGGGGAGTTCCCTGTGGTCACAGATCAGTCTTTCTACCAATTCATTCGGACAGGGGCTCATGGCTACTCCGATACAGATGATCACGGCCGTTTCAGCAATGGCGAATGACGGGGTGATCATGCAGCCGCATATTGTCCGTGAAATTCGGTATAACGGCCAGATCGAAAAAATTAAACCGACTGTGATCGGAAAGCCGGTCAGTGCGGAAACCGCAAGGACAGTGACGGAGATGCTTGCGACTTCCATTGAAATCGAAGCTTCTGAGGCGGAGGTTGAAGGAATTCGTATTGCCGGAAAAACCGGTACCGGTGAGATCGCCATTGAAGGCCAGGGGTATGTAACAAACAAAACGAATGCTTCTTTTGTCGGATGGGGACCTGCCGATGACCCTCAATTTATCGCTTACGTCTGGCTTCAGGAACCTGAATCGAATATGTGGGGGTCTAAAACTGCCGCGCCGCTCTTTGCGGAAGTTATCCAGCTGATCGCTCCGTATCTGCGGCTGCCGGATGATCGTACAAGATCTTGTTTGTATACAGATGTATGTCCGACCAAAGAGCCGGATGATTATTATTACTATTATTGATTACAACGGAGATCAATAAACGTGTTTACATTAAATGAAATTGTCCGGGCATTGACCGGAAAAGAAATATCTGAAAAAGATCGGACTTTTAACGAAGCGGCAGTCGATTCCCGTATCGCTTCATCAGGAATGCTGTTTGTGGCAGTTCCCGGAGAGCAGACTGACGGGCACAGGTTTGTGGCTTCCGCATTTTCCAACGGCGCATCCGCCGCGCTGATCCAGGAAGAAGTATCCGGGGATCATTTCTGTCTTGATCTTCGTGATCCGGATATCTCTTGTCCGGTGCTTCCGGATATTGAAAAGCCGTTATGCATCCGTGTTCATAATACTGTGGAAGCTCTTCAAAAAATAGCCGCTTTCCATCGGCGTCAATTGACGGGAATGGAAGTGGTCGGGATCACGGGAACTGTCGGGAAGACCACAACAAAAGAATTGATTTTTGATGTTTTGTCGCGTCATTTCCAAACGCTGAAAACACTTGGAAACATGAATAATGAGATCGGCCTGCCGCTGACATTGCTGCGCTGCGATAACAGCACGGAGCAGGCGATCCTGGAAATGGGTTTTTATGTTCCGGGTGAAATTGAACAGTTATGCGGTATTGCCGCCCCTTCTGTCGGTGTGATCACGAATGTGGGAATGGTGCATGCGTCCCGTGCGGGTTCCATGGATGTGATCGCGCAGGGTAAAAGCGAACTGGTCAGGGCTTTACCCTCTGACGGAACTGCCATATTAAATTATGATGATCCTTACGTCCGTCCGATGGGGGCACTGACGAATGCCCGGGTTTTATATTATGGCCTGGATCCCGCTGCGGATCTTTTTGCCGATGAAATTGAAAGCCATGGTACGGAAGGTGTCCGGTTCATGCTGAATTATCAGGGAACGAAGCATCCGGTACATATCTCTTTGATGGGGCAGCATTCCGTGCTTACGGCTTTGAGAGCGGCTGCGGTCGGGATCACGAAAAATATGAGCTGGGATGAGATCTGTCAGGGTCTTCAGGCAGGAAGGAACCAGCTTCGGATGCGGATAACGCACACTGTCCATGGCGGTATGATGATCGATGATACCTATAACGCGTCACCGGAATCGACCCTGGCTGCCTTGAATCTTCTTTCTGAACTGAAAGGCAGAAAAATAGCGGTACTCGGGGAGATGCGTGAACTTGGGCAGTACGAGAAAAGCGGACATGAGATGGTTGGTTCCCGTGCTGCGGCTGTTTGTGATGAGCTGGTGGCTGTGGGGCCGGTGACAAAATATCTTTCTGATGAAGCGGTACGAAAAGGTCTTCCCTCAAAGAATGTCCACTGGTTTGAAACAACGGCAGAGGTAATTGAATTTCTGAAAAATGATTATGGCTTCGAAGGCGATGCTTTATTGATCAAAGGATCCCGCGGTATGAGAATGGAAAGGATCGTTGAAGCTTTGGAGAAAAAAGCATGAAAGGTACGACAACTACTTTAGCGATTTCGGGATTGAGTTTTCTCCTGACTGTGATATGGGGACAACCGTTTTTGTATCTGCTTCGGCGTCTGAAGATCGGTAAACTGATCCGTGAAGAAGGACCGGCTGTCCAGTTTGAGAAAACCGGGACGCCCACGATGGGAGGGCTTCTGTTCATTTTCCCGACTGTGCTGATCAATTTACTGCTGAACGCGGCGAATATGTTTGGGGTGAATCTCATCGGACAGTCTTATATTATTCCGATGATGGCACTGGTTTTATTCGCGGTGATCGGTGCGGTCGATGACTGGGAAGGTATTCGGGGACCCCGCCGCGGTCTCGGAATGAGCGCAAGAATGAAATTTTCCCTCCAGGTCATCCTGGCTGTTTTCTTCGCGTATGTCCTGAAAAATCAATTGAATTGTTCTGAAATGATCTGGCCTACGTCTCCTGTACCTATCAAAGTCGGTTTCCTGTTTTATCCGATCGCGGTTTTCCTGATCGTCGGAACGTCAAACGCTGTAAATCTTACCGATGGGATGGATGGCCTTGCGGGGTTGATCTGTGCCACTGCTTTTGCCGCTTATGGCATTATTGCGCTTAAAGAAGGTCAGATCTTTTTAAGCCGTTTTTGCTTTATTCTGGTCGGGTCCATTTTCGGTTTCCTTTGGTTTAATGTGCATCCGGCAATGATGTTTATGGGAGATACCGGGTCCCTTTCATTGGGGGCGACGCTTGCTGTGGTGGCATTGATTTCCAGACACTGGCTTGTGCTTCCGCTGATTGCGATAATCCCTGTCAGTGAGGCTGTTTCAGTGATCCTGCAGGTAGGGTTTTTCAAGCTCACGCATGGGAAGAGGCTGTTCCGAATGGCTCCGATCCATCATCATTTTCAGGAAAAAGGATGGAGCGAAATGCAGGTCGTACAGCGTTTCTGGCTGATCAGCCTGTTGTTTGCGATGTTGGGTGTGGGTATTGCTTCACTGTGAGGAAATTATGATCGATTTTGATAATAAAACAGTTGTAGTACTTGGAGCTGCCCGACAGGGATTGGCTTTGGCGAAATATGCCGCCAGGCATGGAGCCGGGGTGATCATTACAGATAAAAAATCCTGGGATCAGCTTGAAAATGCCCGGGAATCGGTAAAAGATATCGGAGCGGAATGGGCCTGCGGCGATCATCCGCTGTCACTTCTTGATCGGGCTGATATCGTATGTGTGACCGGCGGGGCTGATCTGAGGATCCCGTTTTTACAGGCTGCACGGGAAAGAGATATACCCATCCTTAATGACGCGGCGATTTTCCTGCATGAAGTAAAAAACCCGATCATAGCTATCACCGGCTCTTCCGGGAAAACGACAACAACGACACTTGTCGGGAGAATGGCGCAGGCTGCCGCAAGACCCGGGCAAAAGGTTTGGGTCGGCGGAAATATCGGGTTCGCTTTGATGTCTTTTATTGATGATATTCAGCCGGAAGATCTTGTCGTTCTCGAATTGTCAAGTTTTCAGCTGGAACTTGTCAAAAACAGTCCGCATGTGGCTGCGATCCTGAACATTACACCTAACCATCTTGACCGGCACGAGACTATGGAAAACTATACGGCGGCAAAGGTAAATATCCTTCGGTGGCAAAAGCCAGGAGATATTGCTGTTCTGAACCGTGACAATGATTTGAGCTGGGCCCAGAGGACTGTTCCCGGCGGGGATCTGATCAGTTTCGGGTTTTCGGATCCGGGGGAAGATGAAGGCAGGGCTGTCTTTTTGCGGGATGATGTGATCTTCTGCCGTGAGGGGAAAGAGATCACCCCGATCATGAGCACCGAAATGATCCGGCTGCGGGGGCAGCATAATGTCTGTAACGTAATGGCTGCCGCGGCAATTTCACTCGCAGCGGGTTTTCCGCTGAATGCGATCCGGGCGGGTGTTGAAGGGTTTACGGGGGTACCCCACCGTCTTGAATGGGTCCGCAGATATCACGACGCCGACTGGTATAACGATTCTATCGCGACAGCTCCGGAAAGAACAATGGCTGCCTTGCACAGCTTTTCAGAGCCACTGGTCGTTCTGCTGGGCGGCCGTGATAAGAAATTGCCCTGGGACGAACTTGCTGCGGAACTGCAGGACCGGGCTCACTGTGTAGTCCTTTTCGGTGAAGCGGCGGATCTGATAGAAAAAGCGCTGAAAGCCGCGCAGAAACCGGACGGACCGGAAGTCATACGCTGTTCTCTGCTGGAGGATGCCGTGAAGGCTGCCGCTGAAAAATGTCTGCCGGGGGATGTGGTCCTTCTGTCACCCGGTTGTACCAGTTATGATGCGTTTGTAAATTTTGAAGAAAGGGGAGATAAGTTTTCGAAATGGGTGAAAGCACTGGAATAATCAACCGAAAATCAAAAAGGGTCCGTGTTTCGACACAGTTATTGATCGATGTTCCGCTGTTGATAACGATCATCCTGCTGCTTGTTTTTGGGCTGCTGATGCTGTATTCGGCAAGCTGGAACTATTCTCTCCAGGCTTATGATTCCGGTACCTATATTCTTCTGCGGCAGGTCAGATGGGTGCTGGTCGGGCTGGCGGTAATGTCCGTATTTACTATGCTCGATTACCATAAGTGGCAGTTTCTGTCCCTGTGGTTCGGATTGGCCGTCATAGCCTTGCTGGTGTTTATTCTGGTGGACTTCCGGAATATCGGCGCGTCAACCGGTTACACCAGAACGCTGACTACAGGTGGTTCTATCCAGCCATCGGAAATCGCAAAGGTCGCGGTCATTCTGTACCTTTCATCATTTCTGAGCAACAGAATTGACTCTTTGAATTCTTTCAGCCAGGGGACTTTTCCCGCCCTCTTCGTCATCGGAATTCCTACCGGATTGGTATTTCTTCAGCCGGATATCAGCGCCGCGATCACGATCGCGGTTATAGGCGGTATCATGCTGTTCATTTCCGGCGGTAACCTGAAACACCTCGGAGTGATCGTATTCCTTTTGGTCGTGTTCGGCGCCAGCGGTTATTTTTTCTATGATAAAGTGGGTATTCGTTTACATGAATATATCGCCGGTATCGTTAATCCGACCGGCGCTTCATATCATATCCGCAGAGCTTATAACGCGATCATCAACGGCGGAATTCTCGGGGTGGGCATCGGGAAAGGTACCGCAAAACTGACCGGCCTTCCCTTTGCCTGGACGGACAGTATTTTTGCTGTGATCCTGGAGGAAACCGGACTCGTCGGCGGGATATTTGTGATCGGTCTTTATACCTGCCTTCTCTGGCGTGGTTATGAAATATTCAAAAAAGCGCCGGATCAGTTTGGAAAAACACTGGCCGCCGGGATCACATCCTGGATCTTTATGGAAGCGGCTCTGAATATCTGCGTTATGCTGAACATAATGCCTTTCGCGGGAAATGCTTTACCGTTGATCAGTCTTGGCGGGACAAGTATGTTATGCACGATGATTTGTCTGGGGATCCTTTTGAATATATCCCGGATATCCGCGATCGAAAATTCTATGAAAGGGAGGAACGAACCCGATGCGATTGTTAATATGCGGGGGAGGAACTGGGGGTGGCGTGTATCCCGCCCTGGCAGTACTCCAGGCAAAAACGAATGATAAAGATAACGAAGTTATCTGGGTCGGTTCCGATGATGGCATCGAGGCGGACTTGGTTAAAAGAGCCGGGATCCAATACTGCGGTATTTCCGCGGCAGGCCTGCACGGGGTAAATGTCTTTTCCCTGCCGGGGCGGATCGCAAAACTGATAAAGGGTTATTTCTCGGCAAAGAAAATTATTCGGGAATTCAAGCCCGATGTAATGTTTTTTACAGGGGGATATGTCGGTTTCCCTGTGGCGAAAGCGGGAAAGAATATTCCTTCAGTCCTTTTTGTTCCGGATATCGAACCCGGAATGGCGTTAAATATGCTGAGCCGGGACGCGGACCGGATAGCGGTGGTCTGTGATGATTCGAAAGCCTATTTTAAAGAACCGGAAAAGATCGTCGTAACCGGATATCCGACCAGAACCGATATACGGGCCTGGAACAAGGCTGAAGCGTTAGCTCAATTTGGGCTGACAGAAAATGAGCCGGTGTTATTTGTGTTCGGCGGAAGTAAGGGAGCCCGGTCGATCAATCATGCACTGCGCGGCAATATTACGGAGATGCTGAAGCACTGGCAGATCATACACATCACGGGGAATACGGACTGGGAAGAAATGAATGCATTTTACAGCACATTGCCGGATGACGCGAAGCGAAAATATAAGATGTATCCGTATCTTCATGAAGAAATGGGAGCGGCCTT
Source organism: Flexilinea sp. (assembly GCA_036723985.1). GTDB lineage: Bacteria > Chloroflexota > Anaerolineae > Anaerolineales > Anaerolineaceae > Flexilinea. The sequence continues at coordinate 23,207 of DAIMGK010000018.1, read as the reverse complement.
TTCCGCGTCTGACCTGATCATCTCAAGGTCCGGCGCTTCTTCACTCGGAGAGTTCCCGATTTTCGGTGTTCCGGCGATCCTTGTCCCGTATCCTTATGCCTGGCGGTATCAGAAAGTTAATGCGGATTATCTTGTGAATAAGAACGCGGCTATGATGATCAAAGATGAAGAACTTGCGGAAAAAATGGTTCCGGTAACAACGGATCTGCTGGAACATCCGGAAAAGCTTTCTTCCATGCGGAAATCGATGAAGGAACTTGCGGTTCCCGATGCGGCGAAGAATATCTGGGATCTGCTGAAAAAAGCCGCGAAATAATATTTGGGAGTATCGAAAGATGAGTGATCTGAGCGGAAAGAAAATCCATATTATCGGAATCGGCGGCACCGGTATGGCGCCTATTGCTGTCGTTCTGCATGAAATGGGGTCGATCGTAACCGGTTCCGACCGTGCCGAATCTGATTACACACATATGCTGCGCTCCCGCGGGATCGAAGTGATGGTTCCTCAGAAATCAGAAAACATCGCTGATCCTGATTATGTCTTTTACTCATCGGCCATTCATGATGATAATCCGGAGCTGCGGGAGGCAAGGAGAAAAGGAATACCGGTTTTGAAGCGCCGGGAATTTCTCAGGCTTATACTCAGCGGGAGGAAGATCATTGCGATAGCAGGATCACACGGGAAAAGTACCACAACCTCAATGACCGCGTGGGTCTTTTCAAAGCTCGGATTGGAACCGGGATTTATTATCGGCAGCAGCATAAAGGATATCGGGAAAAATGCCGCGGCCGGAAATTCGGAATGGTTCATTATTGAAGCGGACGAATACGATAATATGTTTCTTGGGCTTGATCCATACGCTGCCTGTCTGACTAAGGTCGAATACGATCATCCGGATTGTTTCCCGACACAGGAAATATATCTGGAGGCTTTCAGCAGTTTTTTGAAAAATACAAAAGCTGAAGGATCCATTTTGATGAATGGGGATGATCCGGAACAGAAATTGATCGCTCTTCCTGCGGAAAGGCAGGTTTATCGGTACGGATTTGACCGCAGCTTCGATTTCTATGCCGTTGATCCGGAAGTTGGCGATAATGGCTGTTATTCCTTCGTTTTTTGCGGTAAGGGAGAAAAAATCAAAGTCCGGCTCCAGATTCCGGGAATACATAATGTTTCCAACGCGATGCTGGTTTTAGGTCTGTGCGCGGTTTACGGGCTGGATCTGCAAAAGGCTGCGGAAGCACTCGAAACCTTCCACGGGATCGGACGGCGGTTTGAGATAACGGAAAAGTGGAATGGTATTACTCTGGTCGATGATTATGCTCATCACCCGACAGAAATAAAAGCAACATTGGCTGCGGCTCGTGATTTCTTCCCGAACAGGAAGATTTGGGCTGTCTGGCAACCCCATACTTACAGCAGGACAAATGCCTTGCTGAATGAATTCAGCAGGGCATTTGCCAATGCGGATGAAGTGATCATCACTGATATTTATGCCGCACGGGAAACTTTTTCGGGCTTTGGGATCGACAGCGTGCTTTCGGCGATGTGTCATTCGTCCGTCCATCACAAGGGGACCAACGCGGATGTTGCCGAATTCCTGGCTGCTAATCTGAAAAGCGGGGATGTTGTTGTCACGCTTTCCGCAGGGGACGCAAATGCAGCGGCTCCCATGGCATTGGAGATCATGAAAAATGCTGCCTGTTGATGTGACCTGCTTCTCACCCTATGAAGGGGCATTTCAACGCTCTGTTATGCTGGGCGATCATGCCTTTTCACTCTGCGGGGGGCCCTGCGCGGGAATGTTCACGGTCGCGGATCCGGATATGCTGTGCGGTTTGATCCAGACTTGCCGTCAGAATGGGATTCCGTTCAGGGTATTCGGGGCTATGTCAAATGTGCTTGTCGCTGATTCCGGATTTGACGGGATCGTGCTGTTGAACAGGAAAGGAAGCATCACTCATTCTGACAACGGTGACGGATCTGCAGCGGTAACAGCCGGATCCGGTGCGTCGATGGCGAGCCTTGTGAAGTACTGCGCTCAAAACGGGCTCTCCGGGATGGAGTGGGCATCCGGACTTCCCGGTACCGTGGGAGGAGCTGTTTACGGAAACGCCGGAGCGTTCGGATCAGATATTTCTGCCGTTCTGGTGCAGGGAACATTTTTGGATGATTCCGGAAATCAAACTGTTCTTTCGAAAGATGAACTTGGTTTCGGATATCGAACCAGTGCTTTGAAGAAGGGGCTGGATCTCATCTGCCTGGAAGCGGTTTTCCGCCTGAAATACGGAGATCCGGAGCAGATCGAAAAATTGGGACGGGAATATAAAGAAAAGCGGAAAAATTCCCAGCCATACAATGAACACAGCCTTGGGTCTGTTTTTAAAAATCCGGAAGGTTTTTCAGCCGGTAAACTGATCGACGATGCCGGATTAAAAGGTGTCTCGGTCGGAAAAGCCGTGGTCAGTAATAAACATGCGAATTTTATTACAACGAAAAAAGGGGTAACAAGTACAGACTATAAATCTCTGGTCGATCACGTACAGAGAAAAGTGAAAGAAGTCTCGGGTATTCTTCTTGAACCTGAGATCGAATTTGTGGGTTTTCAGGATAAATGATGGAATCGAAGCAGGATAACAGCAATAAACGCCTTGCCAGAATACGGGAACGCAGACTGGAGAAAGAAAACAAAAAAAAACCGGAACCTGTCAGAATGCAGTCTTTTAATACCTATAATCTGGAGACGGAGAATTATCTTGAAAGGTCAAAACAGAATGGTAAACAATTTGATGTCCGCTGGATTTCCGGTATATTGGCTTTGATCTTCGGCGCTTTAGCCGGGTGTTATGCTTTTCTGCCGCAATTTCGGTTTGATCAGATAACGATCAGGGGCATGGAAAAGATCAGTAAAGAAGAGATCGTTTATTTTTCGGGTGCGAAAGGCAAGCCTGTTTTTACGATAAATCCGGAGAATGTCCGCCAGACAATGCTTCGGCATTATCATGATGTATCGGATGTGGAAGTGGAAATCGATTTCCCTGCTGAAATGACGATCACACTTTACGAAAGGATCCCTGTTGTGGAATGGGATTTTGGGGGAAGCAAGTTTTGGATCGACCAGGAGGGCATGGTTTTGAATGAAACGAATTCACAGAGAGATGTCATTCATGTCTATGCGGATTCATACCCCGGGGCAATCGACCAGCAGGACCGGAACATACCATCCTATTTCAGTATGGATGTACTGCATACGATCAAGACGATGGGGAAATATGTACCGGAGGATAAACCATTAATATTTACGTATAAAAACGGTTTTGGATGGGATACTGAAAATGGCTGGCGTATCTTTTTCGGAAAGACAGATACGGATATGGAAGAAAAGCTGCGTATGGAGAAAAGCCTGACGGCTTATTTTCTGGATAATAATATTCAGCCGGTATTTCTCAGCCTTGAATACAAAGACGCGCCGTATTATCGTTTTATGGAGAATTAGCTATGGATAAAGAGAATTCAATCATTACTGCTATTGATGTTGGGACCACGAAAGTCTGTACATTGACCGCCCAGGTCGAAGATGAACAGAATGTCCGGATCCTTGGAGTCGGGATCGAACCGACACGGGGGATCAAGAAAGGAATGGTGGTCGATATCCCGTTGGCAGCGAATTCTATTGCGATGTCAATTAAAAAGGCGGAACGTACTTCCGGACTGCAGATCGACAACGCAATTGTCAGCGTGGCCGGTTCTCATATTTCTTCCATCAATAATAAGGCTACTGTCGGGATCGTCGGGGGCATTATCAGCAAAGAAGATATCAGCAGAGTCCTGGAATCGGTCAAGGCGATCTCAATTCCGAGCAATCGAACGATCATCCATACAGTCCAGAGGACTTTCAGTGTGGATGGTGTGGATGGTATCCGTTCCCCGAAAGATATGTACGGTTCCCGGCTGGATGTGGAAGCTCATATTATTACCGCTTCAGAAGCATCTATTGAAAATCTGCGCCAATGCATTATGACAGCCGAGGTCGACGTTGATCAGTTTGTTTTGAATTCTCTGGCAGACGCGTCGGTCCTTTTGTCCGATATTGAAAAACAGATGGGCGTGATCGTCTGTGATATCGGCGGCGGTACCTCGGATCTGGCACTGTTTATCAATAACGATGTGTGGCATACGAATGTGATCCCGGTTGGCGGAAATCATATTACAGCCGATATCGCGCAGGCTTTCCATCTTCCGACGGCGCAGGCAGAGGATGTCAAGAAAATGCATGGCTGTGCATTGCCGAAATACGTGGATGATGAGGAATATTTTTACTGCAGGACATTCGGAAAAGATGAAGCAGCAAAGTTCAGCCGGAAGCAGCTTGCGGAGATCATCAACATGCGTACGGAAGAAATGTTCCAGCTCATTCTTCAGGAGATCAAGCGTTCCGGTTATGATAACCTGCTCCCCGCGGGAATGGTCTTGACCGGAGGCACTGCGCTCCTGCCGGGTATCGATAAACTTGGGTCTGATATTCTCGGTATGCCGGTCCGTATCGCGAAACCGGAAAAAATGACCGGAATGATCGATCAGCTGAACAGTCCGTCTTTCTCGACGGCTGTCGGATTGATCTATTGGGGAATGCTGGTGAAGGAAAGTACTGCCGATGACACGGAGAAGCCGAACAAGATCGTAACTTTTGGCGACCGTATAAAGAAATTCATTAAGCTTCTGCTGCCTTGATGAATTTTTATAAAAATTGCTTAATTTGAAGGATTCTTAAATATTTAAGGTATAATAAACGGAGAAAAATAATTGCTAAACTTAAATATTTAAGATAAAATATAAGACAATGGTTTAGAAATAGAGGAGAGATATGGAAAACTTTGGAGAGAGTGGTGCCCGTATCAAAGTCATTGGAGTCGGCGGTGCCGGCTGCAATGCAGTCAATCGTATGATCGATGAAGGCATGCAAGGGCTTGAATTCATCGCAGTTAATACGGATTCCCAGGCTTTGATCGCCTCAAAGGCTGGGACACGTGTGCGGATCGGGGAGAAATCCACCCGCGGTCTTGGCGCGGGCGGTAACCCTGAAGTCGGCCGAACCGCCGCTGAAGAGTCAAAAGATGAATTGCGTGAGGCTCTGAGCGGCGCGGATATGGTCTTCATCACCGCAGGTATGGGCGGTGGGACCGGTACCGGCGCAGCCCCGATCGTCGCGGAAATCTGCCGGGAGATCGGTGCTTTGACGATCGGTGTCGTAACAAAGCCGTTTTCCTTTGAAGGCCCGCGCCGTATGAAATCCGCGGTTTCCGGCATTGAAAACCTGAAGAAAAATGCTGACACGCTGATCGTTATCCCGAATGATCGTCTGCTTCAGATCGTTGACAAGAAAGTCACCATGAAAGCAGCTTTCAGCCAGGCGGACGATGTGCTGCGTCAGGGTATCCAGGGTATTTCCGAGCTGATCACCATCCCCGGCCTGATCAACCTGGACTTTGCTGATGTCCGCGCGATCATGTCTGAAGGCGGAGCCGCACTGATGGCGATCGGTGTCGGTGAAGGTGAAGACCGCGCACGCAAGGCTGCTGAAAAGGCTATCAATAACGACCTGCTTGATGTGGCTATCACCGGTGCACGCGGTATCCTGTTCAATGTCACCGGCGGTGAAGATATGACGCTGTTCGAGGTGAATGAAGCAGCCGCGATCATCCGCGAATCCGCTGATAAGGATGTGAACCTGATCTTCGGTGCTGTCATTGATCCGTCACTGCAGGATCAGATCCGTATCACTGTAGTTGCCACTGGCTACCCTGAAGCGGATGCTTATGTAGGCAACCAGCCCCAGCTCGCACAGCAGCCGGTTTCAACGGTACGCACCATGCCCCAGAATACATTCGGTACCGGCATGAATACATCGAGGACCGCTGTCCCGGTTCCCGTCCCCAGCAATAATACCGCCAATAATAATGACGGTGCGTTCGGCGGATTTACCCGCAGCGGGCGGAGAGAGAACAAAGGATTGGATATTCCTCCATTCCTCAAAATGAAATCGAGAGACTAGTTTCTGTTGTTTGAAACAGGAAACAAAGGATTTTCCGGGTCTCTCAAGGTTTGTAATAAAAACGGCCGCTCTGAGTTTATCAGGCGGCCGTTTTTTGATTTATGACAAATTACAGCAGGATCTGTTTTGCCCGGGTGATATCGTTATTAATTTGTTCCCGTAATGCATCTGCGGATCCGAAACGGATCTCAGGCCGCAGCATTTCAATAAATTCCAGCCGCGTCGATTTCTCGTAGAAATTACCGCTCTCATTGAGAAGATAGGATTCGACGAACACACCTTTCTCTTCCAACCCGAAAGTGGGCCTTACCCCGATATTGGTAACAGATGGGTAACGTTTCCCGTCAATAATATTGTTTACAGCGTAGACCCCGTTGGGAAGCTGCAGTTTTCCCGCGGGTATTTTTACATTAAGCGTGGGAAACCCGAGCTTTCTTCCTCTCGCCTCGCCATGGATGATCCTGTTGGAAAAAAAGAACGGATACCCGAGCAGGCGGTTGGCTTCCGGGATATGGCCTGATAAAAGCAGGGATCGGATCCTGGTGGAAGAAATAATGTCTCCGTCCATGATGTCTTTTTTGATCACTTCAACACCGAAGTGCCAGATCTTCCCGAGAGCGGACAATGACGCGGGATTCCCGGCTCGGTTTTTCCCGAGGGAGAAATCATCCCCCATAAACAGCCTTTCACAATGAAGGCTGTTTTGCATGGCGGCGATGAATTCTTCCGGATGCAGATCCGCGATTTCTTTCGTAAAGGGAAGAACTATGATGCGGTCGGCGCCGAAAGATTTCAGCATTTCTTCCTGTTCTTCCCGAAGCAAAAGACGCTGGTCCGGACCGATCCTTCCAAAGAATTGAGCAGGAAGGGGGTCAAACAGGATCACGGCTGCTTCCAGATCTTCTTTTTCGGCATATTGTTTTGTCTCGGTCAGGATATGCCGGTGACCGAGGTGAAGCCCGTCAAAGGCTCCGATAGCCGCAGCTGCATGTTTTGTACTTTCCGGTCCGAACAAATGATCAAGGGTGCAGGTCATTGATAAAAGACTTTCCTGGGTTTCCATTCATGCGTTTCCGAAACAAATTCCAGCAAAGCGATCAATTCACCCTGTTCCGATACAGCTTTGCTGACAGCTTCATGAGGACCCGGTTCAGCCTGGATCCGGCGTCCGTGCAGGATCTCTGCTTCACTTTCCAGGTCCAGAATTATTTCTTCATAATCGGATAAAGCTTCCGCTGCCGGGATCAGGTATTGGAACCAGGTATTATCCTCGAAGGATTTCTGGAGATCCGCGAGGGGGACCGCGTCGCGCAGGGAATATTTTCCGTTTATCGTTCTGCGCAACCCGGATAAATACGCTCCGCAGCCGAGCTTCTCACCGAGATCATGGGCGATCGACCGGATATAGGTACCCGCAGAGCAAATGATATCCGCGGTAAGTTCCGGACGTGCATATTCAATAAAATCGAAGGAATAAACAGTGATATTCCGTGCTTTCAGCTCTACATCCTCCCCTTTTCTGGCGAGATCGTAAGCCTTCTGTCCATGGATCTTGATAGCACTGTAAGCGGGAGGGACCTGGACGATATCGCCGACAAACTCAGCCATGGCATCCATGATCACTTCTTCATCTTCCGGCGCTTCGTGCCCGGTCTGAATGATGTTGCCGTCTCCGTCATAGGTATCGGATACCGAACCGAAACGGATCATTGCCTCGTATCCTTTTTTATCACATACCATATATTCGCTCAACCGCACGGCGGGCCCGATCAACACGACCAAAACGCCGGACGCACGAGGATCCAGTGTGCCGGTATGTCCGATCCTGCGCAGACCGGTCCCTTTGCGGATGATCGATACGACATTATGCGAGGTCATACCGGTTGGCTTATCGACGATCAGCATGCCGGAAATCGCGCTTTTCAGTTTTCGGCTGTCTTCATCCTTCATCGGAAACGTCCTTTGTATCAGCAGAGTGCGGAGCAAGTATGGTTCTTGTTTTTTCCAGAACGGCGGGGATGATCTCATCCAGCTTTCCACGGATGGTAGCACCGGAAGCTGCCAGATGGCCGCCTCCGCCAAAATAGGAAGCGACGCAGGATACGTCAAAACCGGGGAGCGCCCTCCAGGAGATCTTTGTGTTTTGATCGTCAACTTCGATAAAAAGGACCGCGACTTTTATGTTCGCCGTATTACCCATATAATTGACAAAACCACGGTCATCATCGCCGATGTATCCGATAGCGTCCCTGTCTGCCTTTCTGAAAACACTCCAGACCATATTCTCTTCGATATGCATATTATTCATACCGAGCTTCCATAATTCCATTTCCGACCGGGTATGTAATTTATATGCCTGTTGGGAAATACTGAATATCTTTGCTCCGTTCTCAATAAGGTCAGCCGCGTTTCGCAGGGACTCGGCTGTCACATTGGAGTTCGAGAAGGAATTTGTATCGGTAATGATGCCGCATAAAAGCGCTGAGCTGATCCGTTCCGTCAGCGTAAAGCCCAGCTCAGGCAGCAGTTCGGTCAGGACACAGCATGCCGCGGGACTTTCCCATTCCACCCAGTTCAGTTTCGCGAAACCCTGGTTGGATATATGGTGGTCAATGCAGATATCTGGCTGAATTTCGGGATGGATCCCAAAGAATTCCCCCGCGCGGTCCCTGCTGCTGATGTCCGGAAGGATGAAGCAGTCAGCTTTTTGCGGAGAGCGCAGAAAAGGATCTGCTCCGTCTTCGGTAAAGCGGAACAGAAACCGGAAATGTTCCGGGATCGGGTCTTCCGAAACAAATTCGACTTTCTTCCCCATATCACTCAGAGCCCAGCCCAGGGCAAGGGCGGAGCCGACCGAATCGCCATCCGGGCGTACGTGGGCAAAAACAGCAATGGTGTCCGCTTCTTCAATGCGTGCGCGGATCAGTTCAATATCGTCATGAAGTTTCAAGATCCACTCTCCTGTTCTGTGGGATCAGCGGTATCGCTGTTTTTATTCTGCATGGCTGCTGCTTTGGCAGCTTCTTCTTCATGGAGCTGTTTCAGCAGAAATTCGATCCGGTCAGCATTTTCCGGTGTCGGATCCCAATAAAAACGCAGTTTTGGGAATGTGCGCAATTCGATCCCCTGTGAAAGCTGGCTCCGTAAAAATCCGGAAGCGCTTTCCAAACCGGCCAAAACTTCTTTGCTTCTTTCCCTGCCTTCAAGGGCTGAGACATAAATATTGGCATAATACAGTTCACGGTCGACATTCACATCAGTGACCATGACTCCCTGCAGACGAGGATCTTCAACTTCATAAATAAGCAGTTCCGACAAATCATCACGGATCCTGTCGGCAATTTTCTTTAATCTGATTGGTGAAGGCATATTTTCCTCCCTGATACATTGTCTTTAATGACTATGAAAGCCGCGGAAGCGGCTTCCATAGGATGTATTTGTTATGATATCCGGCCGGCTTATCAGGAACCGAAGCGTTCCAGCGTATATGTTTCAAGGATATCACCGACTTCAAAGGACTCAAAGTTCTTTACGGCAATACCGCATTCCAGACCTGCTTTAACTTCTTTCGCATCTTCTTTTTCGCGGCGGAGGGATGATATCTCACTCTTGCAGATCTCTTCTTCGTTGCGGATGACTTTCACACGGCTTCCTTTGCGGATCTCTCCTTCAAGGACTCGGCTGCCAGCGATAATGCCCAGTTTGGATATTTTGAACATTGCCCGGACTTCCGCTTTGCCTGTTGAGACTTCCTGGTATTCCGGTTCAAGCATACCCTTCAAAGCTTTTTCGATGTCTTCCTTCAACCGGTAAATGATGTTATAGCAGCGGATGGAGACGCCTTCATCCTTGGCTTTTGTCTTCGCGACATTGTCCGGCTGGACGTTAAAACCAATCACGATACCGCGGGAAGCTGCCGCCAGCATAACGTCATTTTCACTGATAGCACCGGCTTCAGAGTGCAGTACGTTTACCTTGATCTCGCCTTCTTTACTGAGGTCTTTCAGTTCACCGACGATCGGTTCGATGGAACCTGTTACATCCGTTTTCAGGACAAGACACAGTTCCTTGACTTCACCTTCCTGAGCCCGTTTAAAGAGGTCTTCCAATGTGAACTTTTCCTTGGTTTTATTGGCAAGGGCTTCCGCTTTCCGTGTTTCCACGATGGCTCTGGCTTCCCTGTCAGTCGCATAAACCTGGAAAATATCACCGGCATCGGGAACTTCTGTCAGGCCCATGATCTGAACCGGGGTGGAAGGACCGGCTTTATGGAGCTTCTTTCCCTTGTAATCAAACATGGCACGGATTTTCCCGTGGGCGTTCCCGGCAAGAACAACGTTTCCAATTTCCAGTGTGCCATTCTGAACGAGAAGTGTTGCAAGGACACCTTTGGAACGGTCAACTTTCGCTTCGATCACAGTACCGAAAACCTGTCCTTTGGGATTGGCTTCGATCTTCATCGAATCAGCTGTCAGCAAAACAGCTTCCATCAGATCTTCAATACCCTGGTGCTGTTTGGCAGAAACCGGGACGACCATCGTATCGCCGTCCCATTCATCGGGGATCAACCCGAGGTCCGCCAGCTGTTTTTTGACAAGGTCCGGATTGGCATCGGAACGGTCCATTTTATTCATAGCTACGACGATCGGAACTCTCGCGGCTTTCGCATGAGCGATGGCTTCCTTCGTCTGCGGCATAACACCGTCATTAGCGGCAACGACCAGGATCACAATGTCTGCGCCCTGCGCTCCGCGTGCCCGCATAGCGCTGAAGGCAGCGTGTCCGGGTGTGTCAAGAAAGGTGATCGTCTTCCCTTTATGTTCGACCTGATAGGCACCGATATGCTGTGTGATCCCGCCGGCTTCCCCTGCTGTAACATTAGTGTTTCTGATCGCATCCAAAAGGGATGTTTTTCCGTGATCAACGTGACCCAGAATCGTTACGACAGGAGGACGCATTGTTAGACTGCGGGGGTCTTCTTTATTGATGATCTGCCGCCAAAGGGGAACCTCCCCGTTATCTTTCTCGATGATTTCTTCTTCCTGTTTTTCAGGAACAGCTTCAAGGCCGATCTCACTTGCAACAATGGCAGCGGTTTCGAAATCGATCGTCTGGTTGATGTTAGCCATAACACCGTTCATCATGAGAATCTTGATAACCTGAATACTGTTCGTACCCAGTAATTTTGCCAGATCACGGACGGTTATTGCAAATGGAATTTCAATTTTTTTCGCAGCACCCATATCGTTATCACTCCTTTCTAATCGTGTTCGATCAACTTAAGATCATGTTTATCAGTTCAGCGCAGCTGCATTAAGCTTTACGGCAGGTTTTCCATAAAAGCCTGAAGCGTATCCATATCCGCCGGGCTGATGTCTGTTTTTAAGCTGCGTGACAGAGCGCCTTTTTTCAATGCCTTTTCCCAACATTCTTTTGACTCATGCAGATAAGCACCTCTTCCGGGCAAGCGTCCTGTCGTGTCGACCCGGATCCCATCCTGAGATCTTACGATCCGGATCAGGGAACGCTTTTCATTGACTTCTCTGCACGCGATACAAGTCCGCTGCGGTATATGTTTTTTCGGTTTATTATTGGCTTTCGTCATTCTATCCTGCTTACCGAAGAATCAAATTACCAGCCCCAGTCATCATCACCGCGTTTGTGTTTGCGGCGAACTGTTGTTGAATCGCTGTCCGGATCGTATTCGATTTCGATACCCTTCTTCTTTTTCTTCTTCTTGGAAGGTTTCCCATAATCGTTATCGAGTCTTATGTCATCATCGTCATCGAAGTCCATTTTCATAAGACCACTGGAAACCGAGTTGAAAATATCTTCCATGGAAAGTTCCTGATCATCGGGCAGTTCGGGGATTGTCTCGGGCTGCACACGGACAGGTTCCGGTTCAGGCGCAAATTCCGGTTCCGGTTCCGGTTCAATATAGATATCTTCCTTGACGGGTTCCGGTTCGATCTCCGGTTCCGGGACCGGTTCAGCAGGAACTTCCGGTTCCGGAACAGCTGATTTATGTTTGCTGACAAAGGCTACGATCCTGGTAATATCGTTGATATCATCGGATGTGACTCCCTGCAGTTTGAACATGCTGTCCGGATCGTCTTTCATGGCGTTATAAACCGCGTCAAATGTATCGCACCCGATAGATTCCAGAATTTCACAAACGTGTACCGGCAGACCGCTGTCTTTGATCAAAAGTGTTTCGATCTCTTCCTGTGTCATATCCTTTTCACCGAGAGTCTTCAGGACATCGGTCACGGTCACATGCACTTTTGCGGTCTTGCGTTTTTCGACACGGTCTACAAATCCGTTCAGAACTTCGATCTCTTCCTGAAGGATTGCACGGCCTTCGTTCTTCTTCGCCAGTACCGCGCGGACTTTCTCAATGACATCTGTTTCGTTCCTGAACAGTTCATCAATACTGATGCTGATGGGCGTTCCGGCATTTTCATGTGTCAGGACAACATCTTCGCCCTTTTCATATAAATGGACCAGTTCGGCAGCTGATTCAATAACGCTCTTGATATCGATACGCCAGCCGGTCAGTCTGGCTGCCAGACGCGCGTTCTGTCCATCTCTGCCGATGGCAAGAGAAAGCTGATCTTCCGGGACGACAACGGTCGCGGAATTTCCTTCACCCGGATAAACGCCTACGACACGAGCAGGGCTGATAGCCTTGGAGATAAAGATCACCGGATCCGGATTCCATTCGATCACATCGATTTTCTCGTCATGGAGTTCGCGGACGATCGCCTGGATGCGGACACCGCGGAGGCCGACACACGCGCCAACGGGATCGATCCCCTGCTGGGTGGCGGAAACGGCGATCTTGGCACGTTCGCCCGGTTCCCGGGTAATGGATCTTACTTCAACGATGCCGTGGAATATTTCCGGAACTTCATTTTCGAGCAGGCGGCGCAGGAAATCTTTGTGTGTCCTTGAAAGAATGATCTGCGGATTGCGCGGATTATCTTTTACCTCAACGACCAGAGCGCGGACACGGTCATGGATGCGGAACCGCTCGCCGCGGATCATGTTATTCTGCTGCAGCAGGCCTTCCGCCTTTTTGTCCAAACCGATGGTGTACCCCTCACGATTGATGGACTGTACGATACCGCTTACGATCTCACCGATCTGTTTTTCATAATGGGCCATCTGATCATTTCGTTCCGCGTCGCGGATCCGCTGCTGGATCACCTGGCGTGCTGTCTGGGCGGCGACACGGCCGAAATCGCTGGGAGTGGATTCCACGATCACCATAGAACCGATCTCCGCTTCCGGATCTACTTTTCGGGCTTCTTCAAGCAGCACTTCCGTCCGATTATCAATAACGGAATCAACCACTTCTTTTTCTGCATAAATTACAAATTTCCCGGTTTCGGGGTCAAGTTTTGCCTCGACATGCTGCGCTGCTGAAGCTGTTACAGCTTTGCGGTAGGCTGATACCATTGCTGATTCCAGTGCCTGAATAATCACATCCCGAGGCAGTTGTTTTTCTTCCAATACCTCATTGAAGGCCAGGACAAATTCGCTCTTCATCCTTTTTCCAATCTCCTGATAAAAATCCTTCCGCGGGTCTTCATTCCGCGGTTTTCCACAGTGCGGTACGGCACTGTTCATTCTACTGATTAATAATTATACTGCTTATAAAAGCAGGAGTGGGGCCACCCCCACTCCTTCGGTAATCCAAAGTAAGTTTGTATCTCGTTGATACAAAGATATTTTAACACAATTCACAAATGACTGCAAGAACGAATTACAAATAATTATGAGTACGTCGGCCTCCCGGGGACGGTTGCGGGCGCCATAAGGGCATTCGAACCATAACATAACCTCTGAGTACACGATACAACAACCTGTGTACGAGCCAATCAGGCGCACGGAACTGTAACCCTTATTCATTCCTTCCTGTTACAGTTCCGCTGACGCGTAACCGTTCCCGACCCCAACGGGAAACAGCCGAGACCCTCCGGATCCCGGCAAAACTCTGTTTTCTAACTTTTGCCTTTTCTGAGAGACTGTCCGGTATTATTTCGCATTCCGGGATCTCGCCTTTCCGGCTTTTTTGTTTGAAGCGTCCCGGGTGAACGATACCCTCTGCGGTACTTCATGGCGCAGGTGTGGTTTTTCCAGTCCCGGACCACCGATTCGGAGTCGATCAGACCGTCTTCGCTGATGCAGCCCGGCGGCAGAACGAGGAGACAGTGTTTCCAGATATAAACCATCACGCCGATATCTTCCTGTTCCGGCCCCGGTCAAAGACATCCGGATGTTCCGGCACACGCATCCCATCCGGAATGGCCTCGTGCGGGAAGATGTGCTGCGGCATCATAACCATACCTTTCGGGAGAAGGCTGTCGATCCTTTTCTTCCTTGCGGCAGTTTTTTCTCTTTTTCATAGCTCGAATTAATGCTGGTCTGCAGCATGGATTTATATAAATCAACCCTCAATGTTGAGGGCTGATAAATCATAAAAAATGCGATAGTAAGGGTCGGATTGTTGTGCTTTTCTTATCCGACGCCGTCCATCCACAGGGGATCAGTGTGGGCGGGAACGAAGCCCGGGTCAGGGATGACGCTGTGATCAGTCCCTACCGGTCCTGTGGTCACGCCGTACTGATTGTAATGGTTCTGATACTGCTGGAAACAGACCGCCCTCAGTACCACATCCCGGGCAGGCATTGTGAAGGAATTGTAGGAATAACCGTAATCAGCCGAGTTGTCTCCGTCTCCGTCCCAGCCATTAAAGATCAGCCCGCCGATATATTCAACCGGCTCGAACATGACCATCACCGTCTCTCCTGGCTGATAAACATTGTTATCGACCGGCACAACGGACAGGCAGTCGTTGGCTTCATATCTGACTCTGAAACCGGTTTTTGCTGCGGCTGTGGGTTTGGTCTTCATCCAGAAAGCAGGACGGATGGCGAAGAGTGTAGGGGCTGAATACGAATAATTATAAGTCCCGTAAACATCGACCACTCCGTCGGCTCCAACCTGGGCCGTCATATTATCCGCGGCGCCGGGAGAGCGAAGGGCCCAAACCACGGTATTGTCAGGACCGGTCGTACCAAAAGAGACTTTTGTACCGGAAGTTTTGCTCCGTTTTGATTTCCTGTCCGCGTTCGAATAGAAATAACGGAGGGCTTCATCATAACTCAGCAGGAAGATGTGATCCTGTGTGGCGGAGCCGCCCCAGGTGCCGTACCTTGCGTTATTCGGATTTTCATTGGTGACCAGCAGGATCCTGCTTCTCTCTTCGGGTGTAAATACGGTGTTATAGAAATCATCATTCAGCCATTTTCGGATCGCGGAGGTATCCCATCTCACGGAATTCCAGTCACTCGCGAAAGGCCTGTAATCTATAACGCGTTTGTTGATCACCAGCGCCCGGTCATTCTGTACTGTCAGGACCTGCCAGTCGAGAGTGTCCGGACCGTTACCGGGATCATTGTCCTGTTCCATGTATCCCATTTCGAAAAACATTCCCGGGGTCAGGGCTTCCGGCACTTTGTATGAAGTCCCGGATGAATATGAGGATGAATACGTGGATGAGGATGAGGCGAAGGACGCGGCAGGGTCGGGCTGCTGCGGAGAGATCACATATCCTTCCGGCATGGGATCGAAACCGTAAAGCTCAAACATCCCGGCGCCATCGGAGGCGTCATTATAGCTCCAGGTGGAAGAATCGGAAACCTTGACCTGGTAAGTAATGTTTGGATATATCACACATTCCATCAGCGTCTCCCAGTATACGTTGGGCACTCCGTGGCTGCTTCTGCCGATGGCCTGTCCGCCGCAGACTCTTTCGCCGCTGTCTGTGTTATATATCCCGATAGTCCCGGGCGCCGCACCGTTTCCGTTGTTCCAATGATATGTGCGGACTTTCGTTACCAGGACATTATTGCGGGATGTGGTCAGCGGGAAATAACGGGGCGGTTTATTTTTTACCGGATCATCGTTGAAATTTGTGAAGAGCAGCTGTTCTTCATCATTATATGCTTCTTCCGCTATGGCCGCTGTTGTCTGAGAGGAAAAAGTGGATTGGCCGGATGTATCAGTCCCGGCGGAAACTGTCACGGAAGAAGCAAAACCGGATTGGCCGGATGTATCGCTTCCGGAAGAAACTGTCACGGAAGATGAAAAGCCGGACTGTTCGGATGTGCTGCTTCCGCCGGACCGGTTTTTTACACTCGGAAAAATCGGCTCCCAGACCGAGGCGGTTCCATCATCTGCGAAAGCCGGCATAACTGTTGAAAACAGCATTGCTGCAAGAATGAGAATCAAAAGCTTATTTTTCATGGCATGCTTCCTCCTGATAATAAGTATAACGTGAAAATCGGAAAAGGGGTGTAGGTTGGTGGTTGATGGTAGGGCGGTTGACGGAGCTTACAACATTGGAACGCTATCATCTTTCCGTTCACAACAATTCAGGAAAACAGTCTGAATCGTTTCATGGATTTTTACAAAAAAACGGTCAGATGGATGACCGTTTTTTGCTCGTAATGTGCGTTGGACGGATCTCTCGGGGATCCTTTATGATCCGGAAGCGGGACAAGCCGCGGCGGCGGAGGCTTGCAGGCTTGCCGTCAGGTCGGCGCGGGTCATCGCGCTGAAGGTCTCGGTGTCCTGTATCTGCCAGGCAAAGCAGAAGGTGCCTTTTTCGAACGAGGCAAAGTATCTGTCCGCGGCGGAATCATATTGATCTTCAGTGATCGTATCACCGTCCGCATTCGTATATGTGACGGTGAAATGTTCCTCGTCTGTAAAGAATGTGGCTTTGTTCACCAGTGGGATCTCGCTCCATACGCCGTTTTTGACGCTGACAGCCCTGATGTTCTGGTAGTTCTCGGCATACCCGTTCCGGATGTAATCCTCAAAAATATAATAGCGGAGGTTTTCTTTCGGATCGGTGAACATCGGGACAGCGTCGACCATGATGTCGGGAGCGGAGGCGTATTCTTTACGGTCCTGTTTAATTTCCGCCAGTTCGTTTCCCTCTTCATTGACTTCATAGATTTGAATATAGGTATAAAAGCCGGTGCCCTGGGCGGATGCGGAGATGATCTCCAGCCTGCCGTTTCCGTCGAGATCGGTGACCGTGTATCCCCAAAGGCCGAAAACTTCTTTCTGCTCCCACAGGGCAGTATTTTCGGCGATCAGTTCGATTTGTTTATCGATCTCAGGAACAGCGGAAACCACTGAAATGACGAAGAAGACAGCTAACAAAACGAATAAAAGCAGTAATTTTTTCATATATATTCCTTTCTCGGACGATTCTTTTTGAATACGGTTATCAGTTCCACTTATGGCGGCATATGCCGGGAAAAATCTCCTTTATTTTGTATTATACCCCGAATCAATCATGTTATACGAAGAGCAATGGGGATCGGACCGCAGCTGCCGCGCAGTCAGCACGGCGGGTTTGTACTTCCGAGGGGGATTTCGGTGGACCTGTCCACCCGGGGCTGTACCCGAAGGGGACTGTACCCCGGGGAAACTCATCTCCGACTCGGAAACTAACTTTTCAGCCGTATCATAAGTACAATATCGGCTTTTACCACTCTATCGGGATGGTTGTACAGGAAACGGTCTTTCGTGTCAGGAATTCTTGCCACTGGATACAGGAATCCCCGCAGTCCCCGCAGCCGCTCTACAGCTTCAGGACTGCGATGATCTCTTCTCCATCCATTTCACCTGTTTCCCGGAAGCCGAATGAGTGGTACAGCCGGCGGGCGGCTGTATTTTCGGGCTCATAGGAAAGCCAGCAGTATTCCGCTTTTCCGCAGGGAAAGGTTTTTATAAATTCCAGCGCGAGCCGGACGGCTTCCCTGCCGAAGCCCCGTCCCTGATATCTTTGGTCGATCATCAGACGCCATAAGTTATAGCTGTCCTTCGCGGCTGCCGGGGCATCAGTCCAGTCATCGTCCGTATCATATCCGATCATCAGAAAACCGACCGGTGTCTCACCGTCGTATATCCCAAAGGGGAATGCGTGGCCGTTCGCGGTCACGGCTGTATATGCCTCGATCAGGCTGATATCGTTTCCGGCGACAAAGTTTTTCTGGTCTTCTGATACGCTCAGTTTCAGAAGATCCCATACATTTTTCCCGGCAACTTTTTCCAATCTCAGCATTTTATGATCCTCTCTATGGATAGCATTGTCTGCCGGGTTGGATTTAAACAAGGGCATGGGCATCAATTCAAGCTTGGCAGAATCTTTTCGAATGATGGAATGGTGGTTCCGAACTCCGGAGCCGTATATATCTGAACTCTGAACCCTGAACTCTATTCTCTCCAGCTTTCGGCTTTGATCAGAAAGTGATAGATCGGGGCGATGCTTTGGAAATCTTCCGCGATTTTCGCGGAGAGGACAGGACTGAAAAGTGTGTCAAAATCTTCACTGTGGCAGTTCCAGCTGAAGCCTTTCCGGTTCAGCCAGTCCTTGTAAGGCTCCGGAGCGTCCGGAAAATGATCCCGTTTATAGCGTTCCCCTTCCAGCGTGAAAACTTTTTGTTTTTTATCGGCTTTGAAGGCTTTTCGGAAATCCTTGTCTTCCGCCAGGATCAGCGCGCGGATCGCTTCGACTGTTTCCTTCGCAGGAACATAATAACCCATGCCGTAATTGAAACCCCGCGGGGAGATCTCAAAATAGTAACAGGGGTATCCCCAGTAAACATCCTTACCGCGTCCCATGGTGCACCAGACATGGTCCCGGAAAAAAGGCCCATTCCCGACGATCCTCGCGTCACGGTAGATCCGGGCGATCCGTTTTTCGGAGGAATCCATCAGCGGATCGATCTCCCGCATGACGGGCTGGAGATCCCGGACGAACTCAATAAACGGTTCCCGGATCAGCGTTTCATAGCGGTCTTTGTTCGCATGATACCATTCCCGGTCATTCCGCGACCAGTTTTCGAAAAGGAAATCAAGGGCTTCCGAAGAAAATGCTGTTTCCATATCTCAGAGATCCATTGTGATCCCGACCGGGCAATGGTCGCTTCCGAAGATATCCTGATGGATGGACGCGCTCAGTAGAGACGGTACCAGGCGTTCAGAGACGAGAAAATAATCAATACGCCAGCCCGCATTCCGCTCACGTGCACGCATGCGGTAGGACCACCAGCTGTATTCGCCTTCCTTATCCGGGTAAAAGTGGCGGAAGGTATCCACAAAACCGGACGCCAGCATTGCAGAGATCTGAGAGCGTTCCTCATCGGAAAAGCCGGCGTTTCCGCGGTTGGGACCGGGATTTTTCAGGTCGATCTCTTCATGGGCGACGTTCATATCTCCGCAAATGATCACAGGCTTGTTTTGGTCAAGCCCTTTGACGTAAGCGCGGAAGTCGTCTTCCCACTGCATGCGGTAGTCGATCCGTGCCAGTCCGTCCTGGGCGTTGGGGGTGTAAATATTGACCAGGTAAAAGTTGTCGAATTCCAGCGTTATGGCACGGCCTTCATGGTTGTGAATGTCCTGCGGAAGGCCGTATGTGACGGAAAGCGGTTCATCTTTGCAGAAAACAGCGGTCCCGGAATAGCCTTTTTTCTCCGCGCTGTACCAGTATTGTTGATATCCGGGAAGGTCAAGGGTCAATTGGTTCGGCTGCATTTTGGTTTCCTGCAGACAGAAAAAGTCCGCGCCGGTTGACTGAAAATAATCCATGAAACCTTTACCCATGCATGCCCGCAGTCCGTTGACGTTCCAGGAAATAAATCTTTTCATTATCGTTCCTCTTTCTGTAAAGTGATCAGTGGCCGGTTATCAGAATTTCCTCTGAGTTGTTATCACTTTTGTCTCTAATTATAACGTTGAATTAAGCTCATAAGACATTGAAAGGGAACGGGAAATAATAAGCAGGAGATCCGGCCCCGAGGCGATTAACGATGTTACGGTTTTTCACGGGCTTCGCGGATGTCTTCGGGGGTGGGACACCAGGTCCGGGGGGCTTTTCCGGGTGACAGAAGAATGCAGCGGTCTTTACGTACGGCCCGTTCCAGCAGATGCAGCGCTTCCCTTTTTCTGCGTTCACCGGCTTTACGGTCATAACCGTAATAATTCGGGGCCTGCGGGAGGCCTGAAATGAAGGAAGCTTCTGCCAGGTCCAGCTCGGAGGCGTGTTTCCCGAAATAGATCTCAGCGGCTTTTTCCACGCCGGTGGCGCCGCGGCCGTAATAGATCTCATTCAAATACAGGGTCAGGATCATTTCCTTATCGTACCGGGCGGTGACCGCGGCGGCAAGGATGATCTCCTTTGCCTTTCGGGAAAGGGTGCGATGATAACGTTCTTCCGGTGAGAGCAGGATGTTTTTCACGATCTGCTGGGTGATGGTGGAGGCTCCTGAATAGGTCTCCCGAAGGATGAGATTCTGAATGAAGGCACGCAGGATGGCGGCAGGGGAGAAACCCGGGTTTGTAAAAAAGCGGCTGTCTTCCGTAGTGATCGTGAGGGCGATCATGGGATCGGAGATCTCTGCGAGGGTGACGCTGCTTTTTTCTCCGTAAACCGGGCTGCGGTATTCATAGATCAGGTCCCCGCGCAGGTCATATACGGGATTGACCGCATTTCCTGCCGCGACCTGATCCAGCACGGATATATCAGGAAACGAAGAAATGAAAAGGAACAGGATCCGGACGGGGATCAGCAGAAGCGCCAGGGCTGAAGCCAGCGCAAGCGCGGATCGCCTGTTCATACTGCCTCTTCCGGTCTTTTTTGCACTCCGCAGACGGTGAGCGTGTTGTTCCTGACCTGAAAACGAATGTTGAAACCGGCAAAATAAAGCCCGTATTCCTGTTCGCCGTCCGCTTTATAGGACGGGCGGGGATCCTGGGCGAGCACTTCCGTCAATGCCGTATGATGTTTCGCGGGGATTTGCCTGAACAGTTCCGGCGGGATCACGACGGCAAGTGTACGGTCCGGTGCCGGGGCAAATCCGCTTCGGGCATCGGGATGCGCGTCCGTGTAGGGAATATACGGCTTGATGTCATAAATCGGCGTGCCGTCCATCAGGTCCGCGCCTGAAACGATCAGCACCGGACCGGTGTCGGGGGTGTTTAAGATTTTCTCCAGACGGACGGAAGACAGGCCGATGGGGTTGGGCCGGAAGGGGGAGCGGGTGGCGAACACGCCGAGCCGGGCATTCCCCCCAAGACGCGGCGGACGAACGGTGGGCGTCCAGGTCCCACGGCGGTTTTCGGAGAACTCCCAGATCAGCCATAAATATTCAAAGCCGTCAAGCCCGCGCAGCGCTTCCGCGTTACGGTATCCCTCTTCGAAGACGATCCGGGCTTCCAGATGCGGAGCGAGGCCGCTTTGGCGAGGAATACCAAACTTTTCCGAAAATTCGGTGCGGATCCGGGCGATCACTTTCAGGGAAAGGCGGTCTTCAGCAGACATGATTGATATATCCCTCGACCGCGTCAGGCCTGCCGGTAAGGATCTGACAGGGGACGCCGATGACGATGCTGTCGGACGGAACATCACGGTCCACGCAGGTATTGGGGGCGATCAGGACATTGTCCCCGATACGGATGTTGCCCCTGATCACCGCGTTGATACCGATCCAGACACGGTCTCCGATCACCGGCGCCTGTCCGCCGGCTTCGGGATCCTGCGCCTGAATCGAAGCGCCTTTGTTCAGGTTGCAGTTGGAACCGATCCTGGCATCCCGACATACGGAAATGTTATAAGGATGGCCGAGATATAACCCCTTCCCGATACAGCTGCTGCCGATATCAAGCCCGTATTTCTGTTTTCCGATCCGCAGAAGAAGGCGGAAAATACCCAGCGGGTCTTCCTGTCGCCGGACCTTGCGGTACACATACAGGTGCCGCAGGGCATGGCTGTTCAGGAATGTGAGAACCTTCTGACGGAGCTTTTCACTTTCCCATTTTCTGCCGGTCATGCGGTACCAGTCATCGGAAAAATCGGGCAATTCTTTTTTATCCATGAATTTATTATAATAGCGTTTAACGTTCAGGATGCAGGAATCAGGATGAAGGAATCCGGAATCAGGATACGGGATGAGGGTTCGGGTGTTCAGGGGTTGATGACGGCTGATATCTGACAATCAGCCAACTACTGACCACCAACCACTTAAAAAATGTCAGCGGTCAGGGACATTTCGGAAGAGGGGGTCTCCCGAAAGCCCGCCGCTGACGGTAATAATTAAACTCGATTCCGGTTTTTTTGTCAAGAGTGAGAATGAATACAAGGTACTCAGGACTGAGATGCCGGGATACGCCGGAATTTCTGCACGGCGGTGATCATGAGCAGGGAGCCTGCCGCGGTCACAGCCACGCCGATCCACAAAAGGGTGCGGATCGTAGCGGTTTCCAGGACGAGCCCTCCTGTGAGGCTTCCGACCATAAATCCAAGTTCTCCGGCGCCTATCAATAATCCCTGGGCCATGATCCGGTCCCGTGGACGGACGACCCGGTTTGTGAAGAAGACCGAAGCCATCGCGTAAGTGGCGTACGCAAAGAACTGCATGGTCTGGGCAGCGGCGATCCCTGCCCCTGATCTTGCGAGCGTCGTCATCAGGATCTTGACCAGGAAAAAGACAGCGGAGAAAGAAAGGAGTGTGTCCGTGGATATTTTTTTGCTGATCCGGGCGTAGAACATCATCGGGATCAGTTCCAGTACCGCTGCCAGGCCGTTCATCAGTCCGGTAAAATCCGAATCGAGACCGAACTGCGCGGCGATATTCGGCATATAAGTGTTCAGAATGGAGTGTCCGAAGAATATGAAGATCACGGACAGGGTAAAGACCGTAAAGGTGGTGTTCTCACGCAAAAAGCCGGACAGGCTGCCATCCGGTCCGGATGCCGGGACGGATGTATCCGGTGTTCTCCCCGCCGCAGTATCCGGATCAGGAAGCGTGATCAGCAGAACACTGAGAACCAGCAGCAAAACAATATTCAGAATGTGGGAGACAGAAGTGCCGTAACGGACGATCAGAGCTCCCAGGATCACATTGAAGACCGCGTAACCGACGGATCCCATTCCCCGTCCGAATCCGGCATTGATGGGAATATCCGCGTTGACATATTCCATGCCGACAGAAACCATCAGCGCTTGCAGACCGATTTCGAATAAGCCGAAGAGGATGTACAGCGGGATGAAAAAGAGCATGCGGGACGGGA
>DAIMGK010000017.1:0-41540 GCA_036723985.1 Flexilinea sp. | reverse complement strand
TCCATGCTGCTGAGCGAAGATACCAAGTGCTTCGCTTTCCTGGCCGGCCACGAATCCTTCGCTGCCGCAGAAGGCGCGATCAAGATCGCCCTGAACGCCAACAAAGTCCGCAAGAACCCGCTGAAGGTCATCCTGAACGGTCTCGGTAAGGACGCCGCCATGATCATCTCCCGCATCAACGGCTTCACCTATGTCCAGACCAAGTTCAACTACTTCACCGGTGAACTTGAGATCGTCCGCGAGATCCCCTATTCCGACGGTGACCGCGCGAAGGTCCGCTGCTTCGGCGCCGATGACGTCCGCGAAGGCGTCGCCATCATGCACCATGAAGGCGCTGATGTTTCCATCACCGGCAACTCCACCAACCCGACCCGCTTCCAGCACCCGGTCGCCGGCACCTACAAGAAGGAATGTGTCGAACAGGGCAAGAAGTACTTCTCCGTCGCTTCCGGCGGCGGTACCGGCCGCACCCTGCACCCGGATAACATGGCTGCCGGTCCGGCTTCCTACGGTATGACCGACACCATGGGCCGCATGCACTCCGACGCCCAGTTCGCAGGTTCTTCCTCCGTCCCCGCCCACGTGGAAATGATGGGCTTCATGGGCATGGGGAACAACCCGATGGTCGGCGCCACCGTTGCCTGCGCAGTAGCGGTAGCTTCTGTTATGTAAACAGAACTGTCAGAAAATCATTATTAAACCACAGAGGGACAGCTTACAGCTGCCCCTCTGATTTTTTTGTCAGTTTTTTTTTATTTCCCGAAAATATCCTGATAAGCCCGGACACCGTTCCGTACGCAGTCTTCGCAGGGACAGAGGACTGTGCCGGTGTCAATTCCTTTCAGTTCCCGGCAAATAATGGCACCGCAGCGCTGCCGGAAGCTTTCCTGGATCTGGCGGGAATAGCGGGTAGTTCCGGCGCCTTCCGTCCTGATCCCCGCGGCAATGACCGCACCGACCAGCGCACCGCAGACGCCATTCATATTTCCCATCCCGCCGCCAAAACCGGAAGCCGCCTGATGCAGCAGCGGATCTTCTGTTATTGCGCCTGTAACCGCCTGGCAGCAGTTGCATTTGCCGCTGCGCCGGAGTTCCACCGCTTTTTCTTCCATGGACAGATTTTTTACGCTCTCAAAATCGATCATGATGATCCCCGGAAATCCGTTTCCTATCCCAACAGTTTCTTCCATTCTTTCACGATCGTACGATCATCGAAATAATCGATACGCATAGCCTTGCGGACGCGGGCAAGCGTCCCATTCGTCTTTTCCACAGCTTTCGCGGTACCGTCGCGCAGAATATCATAGACCGAATCAATATCAGCTTCCCACTTAGCCCTTTCGGCACGGATGGGCGCAAGCTCGGATTCCAGAACATTGATGAGGAACTTTTTGCAGACACCGTCACCCAGACCGCCGCGCTGATAGTGGGCTTTCATCTCATCCAGGTTGGCATAATCCGGCAGAAATTCCGCGAAATGCTCATTTGTGCTGAAAGCATCCAGATAAGTAAAGACTACGTTGCCTTCGAGATGTCCCGGATCTTCAATGCGCAGGTGCATCGGGTCCGTGAACATTTTCCCGTTGATCTGTTTTTTTACAGTCTTGGGGTCATCGGAGAGATAGATGCAGTTCCCGAGGGACTTGCTCATTTTCGCCTTGCCATCCACACCGGGCAGACGGCGCTGGGTCTCATTTTCCGGGATCATAGCCTTCGGCAGAACCAGCGTTTCACCATAGATCTTGTTGAACTTTTCCACGATCTCACGAGTCTGTTCGATCATCGGAAGCTGGTCTTCCCCAACAGGAACGACCGTCGCATTAAACGAAGTGATATCCGCCGCCTGGGAGACCGGATAGGCAAAGAATCCGGCAGGAAGGCCCTCATCGGCAAACCCACGCATCTGGATCTCCGCTTTCACGGTAGGATTACGTGAAAGGCGGGCTGTGGAAACCAGGTTCATGTAATAAAAGGTAAGGGCATGGAGCGCGGGCAGGGCGGACTGGATGCAGATCGTTGTCTTGTTCGGATCAAGCCCGACCGAAAGATAATCCAGCGCGACCTGAATGATGTTATCCCGTATCTTTCCGGGATTGTCCACATTGTCCGTCAGCGCCTGGTCGTCCGCAATGAGAATATTGATCTCATCGAACTTTCCGGAGTTCTGCAGTTCCACACGGCGTTTCAGTGAGCCCACATAATGTCCCAGATGCAGCCGTCCCGTAGGCCGGTCACCGGTGAGAATGATTTGCTTTTGAGTCTTTTCTTCCATAAGGCTTGTTCTTTTCCTTTCCATTTCCTGATGTAATATTTTATTCGCTGTTTTGTCGAAATATGCAAACTCCATGACCATTTACCGCTTTTTCTTATGTTTTACAGTAATCATTCGGTCCTGGTCAGGGAAAGACATCCTGTGATTTACATTTATTTCATTTTTAATTTCTTCAGATAGTCCTTCTGTTCATCCGTGATACGATAACTTTCCACAGCTTTCTGAATCGTTTTATTATGTGTCCACTTATCAAGGCGGCGGTTTTCTATGTAAGGCAAAACGGAATCATACTGTTTCGCCAAAGCTGTCGCGAAATACCAGGCGATCATCATATTGATATAATATTCATCCGACCGGACAGCGGCCACCATCTCAGGATATTCCGGATCAAAATTCTCATCAAGAAAATGCGCCATCAGCATTCCGATGGCAAAACGGATGGTATAAGTCTTACCGGATCCGAGCCAGACACGGATCATCTCCAGCAATTCGGGACGATGCTTTGTGAAGACCTTCGGAGACATCTGGTCACAGGTCGCCCAGTTATCAACGTAAGGCAGAAAGCGGCAGACCTCCGCGATGCAGACGTCATAGTTTTTCATTTCAGATAAGATAAAGGCATGCAGCTGGTTTTCATCGAAATACCGGTGGGGAAGATCTTTCATGAACTCCGCCGTATCATCCTCTTTCACCAGCTGTTTCGCCAGCTTTCGAAGTTCCGGTGTACGCACACCGATAACAGTCTCGGGAGCTGCCGACGGGATCAGTTTCGCCTGAAATTCACCGTATTTCCTGTCCTGAAGGCCGAACAAAACATTTCTGATTTCATCTTTATTCATAATAACTATCCCCCAAAGGATCTTCTTCGGCGCCATCGAATGACAGGAGCCAGAAGCTTGCGGAGAAGATATTTGGCATAAATCACGGAAACAACAGTGCCGCCGTTGCGTTTGTGGATCCGGAGCATATCCGGCCAGCAGCGGTCGTCTTCCGCGATGGTCTTGGCATCGGCATGCAGGCGAAAAGCCGCCCAGGGTTTGGACTCCGGCAGGTATTTGATCCCGGAAATATCGGCAAGACGCAGCCACAGATCATAATCCATGGCAAAATAGATCGTGTCATCCAGCGGTCCGACCCGGAGCCACAGATCCGCACGCCAGAACGAGGCCTGCTGGGGGATGTGCACATAGCCCTGTGTTAGTTTTTTATGATCCGTCTGCTTCGCATTGAACCGGCCGATCACATTTCCTTTAGCATCAATAAAATCACAGTTTCCATAGACCAACCCGCAGTCCGGATGTTCCGTAAGATAGCCAACAGCTTCTCGCACGGCATGAGGATACAGAATATCATCCGAATTCAGCCAGGCAAGGATCTCTCCGTCAGCGTGAGAAAATCCCTTATTGATGGCATCCGTCTGTCCCTTGTCTTTCACCGACTCCCAGTAAGCCAGCCGGTCCGCATAACGCTGAATGATCTCCACGCTGCCATCAGTCGAACCACCGTCCATAACGATATATTCGATATTCGGATAATCCTGTTCCAAAACCGAACGGATCGTCGATTCAAGATAAGGAGCCTGATTGAAAGAAGGCGTGACGATGGTCACCAATGGCGTTTTATTCATAGATTTTCCTTAATTCTTCAGCGAATGAACATTGTCCCGACCGGAAAGATCATTCTTTATTATTCTTCCTCATCCCGGTTCTCATTTAATTTATAAATGATGTAGTCCGCTTCCTGACGATAGATCACCGCTGTATCATCAAGATACCGGCGGAGCTTTGGCTGTTCGTAGAATTTGTTAAGGTTCGTCACGATCAGATAGTCATAGTTCCAGAAAGTTGTGTTAAGCTTCACCAAAGCGTCAAAATCGTCAAGGGTTTCGACCGAGGTATCCCATACTCCGGGATTCCGCAGTCCCCAATAGATCATACCGCCGCCATAATCATCCATGATCCCGATGGTGGCGGTACGGTTTTCATATGGCTCCAGTTCCGGCATCCAATCCACCCAGCGTTGAGGCCATGCACGGTAATCGCTGCGGTGAAGCGTCATCACACTGTTCGCGGCCCACCAGAAACATAACAGTACGGCACAAATAACAGCCAGTACAGGAACAAGACGGCTTTGTTTTCGAGACGCTTTCATGATCCCGCGGGCCCCGCATCTCACGAGAGAAGCCAATCCCACCGCCGCAAAGGGAAAAATCAGCAGCTGATAATAATCATGGGTACCGATGTGATGCGGCAGGCTCATACCATAGAAAAGATAACCGAGAAAATATGCCATCCATGATACCCGTGTACCGGAATCACGGATCATCAGAACACCCCATACCGCAAAGAAAAACAGCGGAATCGTAAAAACATGATCGATCATCCGCAGCCAGCGGATGTAAAAAGAAGGGGAGATCAATTCCGAGAGGAAAAACCTGCCCTGATACTGCTGGACAAGAAACCCTTTGACAAAATATCCCCAATAATTGTATGCCAGCATCGGAGCCAATGACAGAACAGCTGCCAGCCACACCAGGGGATTTTTCAATGTTTTCTTTAAGGTATTCACAGAGACCAGGCCCGCGGCAAAAGCCAATCCCAGCGGGAATGCCGCCACCTGTTTGATAAAAATGCACAGTCCCGCGCACAGCCCTGCCGAAACAGCCCGCATAATTGAATGCGGCTGCATTACCCAACGACGGAGCAGATACATCGACCAGATCAGCAGGCTGACCATGATAATATCCGGCTGAAATGACCGGGAAGCGATCACACCGTAGGGGAAAAATAAATACCAGCCCAATGCGCCAAACATCCCGACGGGACCCAAAAGCTCATCAGTCAGCAGGCACAGGCCGATCCCGCCGATCAGCCAGAATAAAACCGACGTAAACCGCGGGATCCGCAGATCGACAGTGTCAAAGATATGATAAAGTCCGGCAGTAAGCTTTTCATAGAAGGGAGGCTCGATCCAGGCTTCCAGCATACCGAGCATCATGGCATCCTTGTTATATGCCTCTGAACGGTCTTTCAGGATCCCGCCGTCCTTCAGAAAAAATCCCCGGGCCATTAAAGCGGAATGCATCTGTCTTGCCGGATGAAAATCGAGCGGAGGATCATCAAAATCATATAATCTTAATGCAAACGCACTAAGAAAAATAAATATGATCATGATCATCTTCAGACTTTTACTCATAATTTATCGGAATTATTTTTTTTTAATGTATTTATTATTAATATTCTTTAAGATATTGTTCATAAGCGGATAATTTTTTAAGGCGTTTTTCAGACCGGTTTCTGAATACCTTATCCGCTGCCGATTTATTGAGAGCCATCAGAAGCGTCAATGCCAGACGGTTCTTATCTTCCATTACGCGATCCGGATACATGCGAAAAGCTTTCGCGTACGCTTTCAGACTTTTTCCGGCTTCTCCTCCATCTGAAAGATAATGCGCGTCAAGCCATGCCGCCCCGCCGCGGATCTGTCTTTCCATCGGTCCGGCCTTTTCGGACGTCAGCGGATCACTCAGCAGCCAATCAGAAAGACGGTAGGCTTCTTTTCCAAAATCATCCGTATGAGCACGGTTCTTGGCAGCCGCGTGAAAACGGGCAGCCGCAAGAGGTTCCGGAATATATGCGAATTTGCCTTTCATGATCATTCGAAGCCAGAGATGATGATCCAGCAGGTAGTGATAACTCAGGTCAAGTCCTCCTGCCCGTTCCCAGGCAGACCGGCGGAAGAAAACTCCGGGCTGGGAAATCACACGAAACCGCATCAGGTCTTCCGCCGAATACTGTCCGAAGCGCATGACATTGATCAGGCGTCCGTCTCCGTCGATGGAAAGCACATCCCCGTAAACCGCATCAACATCCGGGTGCCGGGACAGGTAAGCCAGCGCTTTTCCGGCAGCACCGGATAGATAAAGATCATCCGAATTCAGCCAGCCGATGATCTCACCATGGGTCATGGCAGCCCCTTTGTTCACCGCATCGGCCTGTCCGCTGTCCCTTTCGGAGATCCAGCCGGACAGGCGGTCTTCATAAGCCCGGATAAGTTCAACCGAACCATCCGCCGATCCGCCGTCAACTACCACATATTCCATATCGGGGATATTCTGTGATAAGACAGAATCCATGGTTTGCTTCAGGTAAGCAGCCTGACCGTAAGAAGGGGTGATGACTGACAGAGATGGCAGGCAGCTGTTACCAGTATCCGGTCCGAATTCAGTTTTCCGGGATTTATCAGTCATCAGTCAATATCCTGTCTCTGCCATCTGATTCAATAATGTCCGTGAAGCTCATCCGAAAAGCGAATCGTAGGCGGCTTTGGGATATACCTGAAGTTTTCCGCCGATCGTCGCGTCGATGATCTCCCGTCCGTCCGCTTTATAAGCTTCACGCGCCATGATATAGGCTCGTTCGGAAGTATCCAGGTCCGGAAGCTGCCAGCGGAACCCTTTTCCGAAATAACCGGCATTAAAGTGATTCGGATCATCCCCCTGAGAAACAACTGTCTCATTCGGTTTGCCTTTTGTGGCAAAACTGTGATCCACACCGATCAGGATCACCTTTTTGAATCCAAGAAAATAAGCCGTCTGCAGCGCCATGTAAGTCACTGTGGCGCCTTCCCACATACGTTTGCGGATATCTTTGGCAAAGGTCGGACCGGTATAGGTACCGTAGAGATAAAACAGATTCTCAGCCGGATGCACCCACTTCTTATGGCGAAGGGAGACAAAACGCGGCATGGTCAGCTTTTCGATATCCGCATGGGTCTGTTCGGCTACCAGATCGTTTACACACAGGTAATAGGAAGTCTCAAATCCCATTTCCGGAAAAGCCAGATAGATGCGGTTCAGCCCAAAGGTATACTCATTCCGCAGCTTCGTCAGATCCGTCTGTTTCAGACTGGGTCCGTTCCCGATGATGAAACAGCGTTCACCTTTGTGTTTATCCTTCAAAGCGCCCAGTTTTTCGATGGTCTCGCGCCGTTCCGGGCTCCAGTATGCGTCAGGAATATCTTTCAGGCGTCTTGCCCAATCCACCGTATTTCTTGCGGTGTCCAGGACCGGTTCAGGAAGTATCTTTTTCAGATTATCCTTAAGCATCACATTGCCTTTCTGACTTCATCAAAATCATCATGGGGGATCTCCAATCCGATCAGAAGATTTTTGATGGTGTTCCAGTGAACCCGCTCACAGGCCAGAGGACTGAAATTGGAGTTATGCGGAGCGATAAGTACATTCGGCATTGAACGAAGCGGAGAATCCATCGGCAGGGGTTCAGTTTCGAATACATCCATCGCAGCACCGGCGATCTTTCCTGCCGCCAGCGCATCCGCAAGGGCTTTTTCATCCACCACCGGACCGCGTGATGTATTGATCAGAACAGCGGTCGGCTTCATCATGGAAAGCGTTTTTTCGTTGATCAGGTGACGGGAGGTCGGATTGAGGTCCGTATGACAGGTCACGAAATCCGACTCGTTCAGCAGCTGTTCCAGCGGGACCTGCTCGATATGGTTTTCGATCAGGAAATCCGGTTTGATCGGAACAATATCGTTCATCAAAATACGGGCGCCAAAAGGACGGATACGGCGGGCAACAGCCTGTCCGATGTTGCCTGCGCCGATAATACCGACCGTTGTTTCCGAAAGTGTCGTAATGGCCGGTTTATTCCATTTCCCCTCATGCATCGTGCGGTCCATAAAGGGAAGGGAGCGGGCGAAGCTGAGCATATAGCCGATAGCCGTCTCGGACACCGGGATCGTGAACGCGTTAAGCGTATTGCCGATCATAACGCCATATTTTTTACAGGCTTCCTTATCGATGGCGTCGATCCCCGTTCCCCATTTGGATACGACTTTCAGCCGTGGGGAGCATGCCTCGATCACACGGGCACTGTATTCATCATCCCCGCAGATCGTCCCGTCAAACTGTCCGGCATACGCGATAATATCATCTTCCAATAATTTCTGTTTTACTTTCGGCACGATCATTTCAATGCCATAATGTTCTTCGATCACCTTGCGGAAACGATCAACCGAAGTCATCATGTAAGGTGCGGAAAAAATAATCGTCTTTTTCATAAAATCCTCTTGCAAATTTTTTTATAAACCGAGCTTCATAAACAGTTCGGTCACAGCGAATTCAAATTCATCATCAATATCCTGCGCCTCACGGGCAGGGATCGGGAACAGCATAGGACGGTCACCGATGCGGGTATGCTTTTTTTCCAGCACTTCCCGGGTAAATATATAAATACAGGAGTTTTCCTCATAAATCGGCGGAAGATCCTGAGTCCTCAGCAAAATATTCTGGTTATGGTTGATCGGCCGGCCAAGCTGATCCCAGTAGCGCTTCTTTACTTCCGTAACCGAGAACAGCGAATCATACATATAGGATTTTTCCATCAGAGCACGAATGGCTGCAGAGATCGTGGAAGCTTTCAGCAGCGGATTGGTACAGTGTGTCTGCAAATAGTAATCCGCTTTGATCTGTGATGTGTCATACATCAGGATCTCATTCATCGGCACATCATCAGCGCGTAAATGTTCCGGCCGCAGCAGCGGTTTGACCTGCGGAAAATCCTGCGCAAGGCCATCGATCACCACCGGGCTGTCTGTATCCACCACCACCTGATCGATCTCGGGAACTTTCAGAAGCGATTCCATGATGTAATGATAGAGAGGCTTGCCGTTCATCAGGCGGTAATTCTTTCCTTCAACGCGCACTGAATGATGGCGCATCGGTACAAAAGCTGCGATTTTCATATTATTCGGCTCCTTTCACGGTCTCTGTCTCATCACACAATATTTTATTTTCATCAGGCAGAACAAACGGCTTTCCATTGAGAATACCGTCATGGATCACCCGCAGATCAGGATCTTTTTCCGGATCCAACGCGTCAAGCGGGAATTTTCTGATCTTCACATACCCATTCCATATTTCATCAGGCTGAATGAATGGTTCAAATGAGAGTGCGGTATGGAAAAACTGATAGTACATAAACCGCCGGGCAGTTGTCCGGAAAGAAGCCGGAACGTGTACGGCATCACAATTCAGGAGTTCCTCACACTTTTCAATATACTCCGGAACGCTTTGCGGGAACCAGCAAAGGGGTACCTGCGTATACCGGGATCTTCCGGCGCTCAAAACGCCGGCGCCCATGATCGCCGCCTCAAGGCCTATGGTCGAGTTATATACCATCGTAAATTTTGAAGCCTGGATCAATTCATAAGAGCTGATATGTTCTTCCGGAGGTACATACATAACATTCGGGAGCCAGGTCAGCTGATTCTTTTTCACCCAATCCGTGACGGTTTCATGAGATTCTTTTCCGGGCCGTGTTTCATCCGGATGCGCACGGACAACAAAGAGTGTATCCGAATGCGCCTCAATAATTTTCTTCACCTCATCGAGCCATGCGAACATATCATCAAAAACGACATTGGCATGCTTCTGGCTGGTATCAAAAACCACATTTGTGAATACCGGTACGATCTGCCGGAATGTTCTTGCCTTCTCCCAAAATTCAGGCGGAAGAGCCTGCATATCAGGCCAGAACTGCACTCCGGCAGTACTGAAACTCCCCTTCATACGCTTAGAGAGATAAGCATCCAGCTTTTCATCCCGTTCCGGTGTCATTTCAAAATCATCGGGCAAATCGATGGGGCAGGCTGTGGCTTCCCCTTCAGTGAAGATCGCGGTAAAGGGCATCAGCCCGATCTCATGAGTAAATGTCGGGATGCCCCGCTGCTTTCCAAGCCATTTAACCACCGCTTCCGGATACTGCAGCCCGTTGAAAACAACAACTGCCCGTGGTTCCAGCTCGTCCATCAGTTTTTCAGCCTGCAGGAATACGCTCCACGCTGATTTTATAAACGAACGGTGCAGCGGTACGGCCTCAGGATCATTTTCAAGATGATGCCGGCGGAGTATCCAGCGGAGTGAAGGTAAAGTCAGTTCGCCGAGAGGGACACCTTCATGAACATATGCGGAAAGTCCGCTGTGATCCAGCCCCTCGACATCGTTCGCGACCTCGTTATCCTGCTCGAAACGGAAGACCGTATGAGGCAGTCCGGTGTACATTTCATCGGAAAGTTCCATACAGGAGGAACACAGCGTCTCACCGCCCCGGCCGACCGAAAGCAGACAGGGCTTCAATCCGCGCCCGCAGCTGATAAAATGGACCGGGACTCCCTTATAACGCAGACTGTCGGCAGTGATCCAGGCAAAAGCCGCGTTCAAGCTGGTCCGATTCAGCCTTGTAGAAGCATTAAAGAAAAGTACCGGGTGATTTTGATCTTCGACAAACGCCGCAGTTTCCCGATTGACAGTCCGAAACCGGCGGGCATTGGTGCCATCGGTGATCCCCATAACCGCATGTTCCCGCAAGATCCGGAAAAGCGATCGTTTTTCTTCCTGTTTACTCATAATTGACCTTCCGTGCGCAGGCTGCCTATTTTACTCTCCGCAGTTTATTCAGGCTCGGGATCTCCGAATCGTAGACCTTCTTGACACCGTCGCCGAGTGCCTGTTCTGTCACACGGATATATTTCACCAGCCGTGCCATACCGCTTGGTTCCACAGAGGCAGACTGATCAGTTCCCCACATGGCACGGTCCAGTGTGAAATGACGTTCCACGATCGTCGCTCCCAGGCCAACCGCTACCACTGACGGGATCAAACCGACTTCATGTCCGGAATAACCGACCGGGCAGTCAAATTCCCGGGTAAGGGTCTCAACCATCCGCAGGTTCAGATCCCGCGGATCACAGGGATAGGAACTGGTGGCATGGGTTATCGCCAGATGATCTATATCAAAGTGAGATACGGAATTGCGGATCTGTTCCATCGTAGACATGCCGGTTGAAAGAATGATGGGCCGGCCTGTGGCGTTCAGTTTATCGATGAGGCTGTTATCAGTCAGCGCCGCGGAGGGAACTTTATAGGCAATGGGAGAAAACTCTTCCAGAAAATCGATCGCCTCTTCATCCCAGACAGACGCGAACCAGTCAATATCCAGTTCTTTGCAAAGCTGATCGATCCGTGCGTATTCTTCTTTGCCGAATTCCACATGCTCCCGATATTCAAGATATGTAATATATCCCCAGGGGGTCTCTCTCATTTTCGTTCGTTCTTCCGGAGGAACACACAGCAGCGGCGTCCGTTTCTGGAATTTTACCGCGCTGACTCCGGCCTGTTTTGCAGCACGGATCATTTCTTCGGCAATTTTTATATCACCGTTATGATTGATCCCGATCTCTGCAATAATATAGACCGGATGCCCTTCCCCGATCATATGTTTTCCGATTTTTAATTCTTTTGCCATAAATCCTTTTCGTTATCAGATATCTGCTTTTTTCCAATAAACAATATCTTCTAATTTCCGATCAAAATATCACACAATTCCCTGATCGCGCCATCACCGCCGTTTTTGGTAAGAACGAGGTCAGCCTCATTCTTTACACGAAAATGCGCATTCGCGGGAACGACCGAACAGCCGACCATAGAAAAACAGGGCAGATCGTTGACATCGTTGCCCATATAGATGACACTATCCGGATCGATCTGTTTTTCCTTCAGATAATTATCAAGGATCTCACCTTTTTTCAGAACGCCATGGATACATTCCAACCCAAGTTTTTTACAGCGCTGAATGACCACGGGATTCCGTTCGGAAGAAAGGACGATCATATTGATCCCCGCTTCGCGCATTAATCGAACCGCCATCCCATCAGAACGGGAACAGCGGACCGACTCGGTACCAGTCTGATCCACATATACGCAATCATCCGTCATCACACCGTCGAAATCAAATACGATCAGCTGAATATTCTTTGGCAGTCCTCTGCGGCGCTTTCCCGGCCAGACCATATCCAGGCCGGCATGGCAGACCATCCATTCATAACGGACCCAATCTGAGGGAGTATCAATATCAATGGTAAAGTCCGGATCGAGGAAAAGAGGAAGAATATTCTTCCCGCTCATACTGTTCCCTGCCATAAAGGTCCGTTCAGGGCGTATGGCGTCAATATGCCCCGTCTGCCAATAGACCATCGGTAATTTCTGCCGGGGAGCATTATAAGGTTCATCGACACCCTCTACTGTCAGCAGACCATGCATCAACCCGGTTTCCGGATCAACACGCCACATTTTATGAGGGTTTTCGTCAGCCGGGACCACTCCGCGCACGGAATCCGCTTCAGGATGTTCCATCAGCAGCCGGATGGCATCGTCCACCAAAGTACGCGGCCTTGCCGGAGATGTGGGACGCAGCTGGACGACAATATCCGGGACATAATCCTCATGTTCCTTAAGCCAGGTAAGGGCATGCTGGAAAACGGGAAGATCCAGTGTGTTATCCGCGGCAAATTCAGCGGGGCGGATAAAAGGTGTCTGCGCGCCCCATTTGCGGGCTGTTTCTGCGATCTCTTCATCATCCGTAGACACGA
Source organism: Flexilinea sp. (assembly GCA_036723985.1). Classification (GTDB taxonomy): domain Bacteria; phylum Chloroflexota; class Anaerolineae; order Anaerolineales; family Anaerolineaceae; genus Flexilinea. Next base: position 28,816 of record DAIMGK010000017.1, on the reverse strand, counting down.
TCACCCGCGTTGTCAGTTCGGACTGCAGGCCTGCCGCGATACTGTAGGCGATCAGCGGATATCCGGCAAAGGGCTTGATATTTTTCCGCGGGATGCCTTTTGAACCGCCGCGGGCGGGAATTATGGCAAGGACCTCAGGCTTTTTTACCATGCAGTCCACCCGCCGTCCACTACCAGATTAGCCCCGGTCATATATGTCGAAGCATCTGAGGCCAGGAAGAGGATCGCGCCATTCATTTCATCCTGATGCGCCATACGGCCCATCACTGTCCGGTAGGAATAATGGGCAACGAATTCATCATCATTATTGTTGAAAACGCCGCCGGGTGTCAGACAGTTTGCCCGTATGCCCGTACCCGCATAATACGTTGCCAGGTAACGTGTCAGGCCCAGGACGCCCGCTTTCGTTACCGAATAATACACGGGCTTATACTGACGGTTCTCCGGATCCATGCCTTCTTTTTCATAAATGCGCTGATCCGGCCCGGTCAAACCATAGGTCGAGCAAATATTTATGATCACTCCGTGATTTTGTTTTTTCATCGGCTTTACCGCAGCCTGCGCACAGAGGAAAAGTCCGGTCAGGTTTACATTTACCGCTGCCTGCCACTGGTCCAGCGGATAATCTTCAAAATTGTTTGTGTTGCGGGAATGCGTAGCGTCAAATTTCGGATCCATTGCCGCGGAGCAGATCAACGCGTCAAGGCGTCCGGTCTTTGCCACCGCGAAATCAGCCATTGCTTTTGTGGAAACGGGATCTGTCACATTCACCTGAAACGCATAACAGCTTCCACCGTCCGCACGGGCCGCTTCAGCGGCTTTTTCCGCCAGCTCCATATTCAGGTCAGCAACGATCACATCGGCGCCCGCCTGCGCAAGCGTTCTCGCGAACTGGCTTCCCAGGAGCCCCGCACCGGTCACAACAGCAGTCTGGCCGTTCATTTTAAATTTTTCAAAAATCTCGTTCATCGTATCCTCAAATCATATTCACAGATATACATGATGCTATTATATCCCATATTGAATCCGTTCAGGGATTCGTTAATATGATTCAGGATTCAGACAAAAACAGCATCGCTGTTAACCGGTCCCGGTCAGGCGGACTTCTTTCCGGGAGACGGAGTATTCTTCACCATATACAAAAACCTGTTATAATTATAGTCGTAATTTTGTGTTTCCGTGAAGCATCCGAAACACAAAGACACAGGGAAGCCATATAAAGAGCCTGATCCTGTTCGGGTCCACGTAAGGCTTCTCCTGCTGACAGCTTCAGCCTGTTTTTTTGCCTGTCAATTTTGTATCTCCGGAACAAAATGCAGAAGACAGGTTTTTTATTGTTGTTGAGAGCCGGCCCGGAGGATACCGTTTCCGGGATCCATCCTGATGCCTGCTTTTTTGAAATGTATAAAGGAGATCATATGAATTTATTCTCAAAAAGAGATGCAGAATCCATGACCATCGCTGAGCAATTTGTCTCCAAAGTCGAACAGGAATCCCGCTCGAATAAAATCAGAGTCTACGCCCCGATGATCCTGCTGGTTTTCATGACGATCGTGTTTTCGATCTATGACAGCCATTTCTTTTCACTGAAAAATATCAGCAATGTCCTCGGTCAAATGGCTGTACCGCTTATTCTTGCGACAGGTCTGACATTTGTCCTGCTGCTGGGACGCATCGATCTTTCAGTGGAAGGTGTTATGGGACTTGTGGGATCCTGCATTTCCCTGCTGGTGCTGAATTCACGGAATCCCAATGACTGGGGCATCTGGGGCGTTATCCTCCCGCTGCTGCTGGGTACACTTTGCGGTTTCATCACAGGATTCCTCCATGTGAAGCTCAAAATTGCTTCTTTCATCATCACCTACGCCATCAGCACCATTGTTTCCGGTGTGGCAGTGCTCCTTTATAACAGCCGCCCGGCGACTGTCAAAGCACAGTGGATCCTGGATGCGTCTCAAATCAATTTCCCTGACAATCCCAATTTTCTGAGGATCCCGCTCATCACCTGGATCGCCATTCTCTTTTTCATCATCTGTACTGTTATCCTGAATTACACCGCATTCGGACGGGCAGTATACGCGATCGGTGATAATGAAGCAGCCGCGGCGGCATCAGGCATCAACGTTCAAAAGGTAGTCATCGAAGTCTTTGTTCTGAGCGGATTTGCCGCCAGTCTTGCCGGGCTGGTCGCCCTGATCCGCCTGAAACTGGGTCAGGTCTCTCTCGGAGAAAACCAGATGTTCCCGTGCATCACCGCATTGGTGGTCGGCGGGACATCACTGAGCGGAGGAAAAGGCGGGATGCTTCAAACCATGGTAGGGATCCTGATCTATATGGAACTGCTCAATTTCCTGACCATCATCGGTGTCAGTGCGGACTATAAAAACGCCATTCAGGGCGTAATCATCATTATCGCAGTCGCCCTTACGATCACACGCGGCCGCAAGGTCATCGCGAAATAAGGAGGGCTGCCATGGAAAAAGAACTGCTTTTCAAAACCAACAATATCGGAAAGATCTACGGCGCAAACACCGTCCTGCAAGGGATCAACGTTGAATTTCATCGCGGTGAGATCGTCGGACTGATCGGTGAAAACGGAGCAGGAAAATCCACGCTGATGAAGATCATCGCCGGTGTGGAAGATCCGTCCATGGGCACAATGGAAATGAACGGAAAGCCTTTCAAAGCCTCATCCATGCTTGATGCCAACAAGCATGGCATCGGAATGGTCTTCCAGGAACAATCCCTGATATCAAATCTTTCCGCAGCCCAGAATATTTATCTCGGCAGGGAAAAAGATTTTTCCACATTCGGTATGGTCAATTGGTCAAAAATGAACGCCGCTGCCCGCGCCGCACTGGATAAACTCGGACTGTCCAACATCTCGCCTTCAACAAAAATCAGCGACATGCCTTTCGCCATGCGTCAGATGGTTGAGATCACAAAAGTGCTGGATATCGTCTCCGAGACTGCCAATGACCGGGCACTGATCCTGCTTGACGAACCGACCACCGTCCTTACCGATGATGAAATGAAGATCCTCTTTGAGCAGGTCCGGATGATGAAAGAAAAAGGCAACTGCATCATCTTCATTTCCCACCGTCTGCAGGAAGTCCTTGACCTGACGGACCGCATCTATGTTTTCAAAGACGGACATCTTACCGGCGAAGTTGAAACAAAAGACGCGGATGAATATAAACTTTATGAAATGATGGTCGGACGGGAAACCAACGGTGAATATTATGTATCCCAGCGCCAGACTGTCCCCACCGACGATGTTGTACTCGAAGTGGAAAACCTCGCCATGTTCGGCTCCTTCAAAAATGTGTCTTTCAAACTCCACAAAGGGGAAGTCCTCGGCCTGTACGGAGTGGAAGGTTCCGGTAAAGAAGATGTCTGCGCGGTGATCAGCGGTGATGAAGCCAAAACATCCGGCATCATCCGGGTAAAAGGGAAGGAAGTCAAATTCGGTTCACCAAGCGATGCAAGAAAACACGGCATTCTCTCAGTACCCAGAGACCGCCGTGATGAAGGGATCATCGGTATTCTGCCGATCCATGAAAATATCTCTGTTTCCAACTATGGAAAGAACGCCGCTGCAGGCCTGATCTCAAACAAGAAACAGATCGAAAACGCCAAAGGGTGGATCAGCAATCTCGGCATCAAATGTGAAGGCCCGAATCAGCGCATCAGCAACCTTTCCGGCGGCAACGCGCAAAAAGTCATCTTCGCCCGTGTACTGGATTCCGAATGCCCGATCCTGATCCTGGACCATCCCACACGCGGCGTCGATATCGGAGCCAAAGGGGATATTTACAGTCTGATCCGCGACATCACGGAAAAAGGCTTCTCCGTTTTGCTGATGGGTGATACGCTGGATGAATGTCTCGGACTCGCAAGCCGGATCATTGTCATGAAAGACGGACTGGTAACAGCGGAATTTGATTGTCCCGCGGACAACAAACCCGATCAGGTTGAAGTTGTACAGAAAATGTTATAAGGAAGGTGCTCATCATGGAAAAATCGAAAACTTCATACAAAAGTTTATTTATTCAGAATATATATATTCTGAGTGCCGTCCTGGTCATTGTTGTGTTTTACTTCATCAATCCGAGTTTCCTTTCGCTCTATTCGATCCAAAACATGACAACAGAACTGGCGCCGCTGCTTCCTATGGCCTGCGGGATCGCGTTTGTTCTTTATGCCGGTTCCATTGACCTTTCCATCGGAGCGGTAGCCTCCGCGGTATGCGTCATCACAGGCTTGAATGTCGGAGAAAAGGGCAACATTATGATCCTGTATATGCTGCTCTTCGGCGTGTGTATCGGGCTCATCAACGGTCTGCTGGTAGCGAAGGGGAAACTTCCTTCCTTTATCGTTACGCTTTGTGCTCAAAGCATTTACCGTGCGATAGCCATCATCCTCTCAAATCCGCATGGCGGCGGTTCCAAGAATATTCCGCTCAAACAGCGTGTTGTCGTCAATTGGGCCAGTGAAAAGGTGCTTGGTCTTCCGATTCTGTTCTGGATCTCCGTCATTATTCTGCTGATCTGCCTGCTCATTGAACGAAAGACATCTGTCGGCAAGTCCATCTTCGCTATCGGCGCCAATGAGAAAGCCGCCCGCATGGCCGGTGTGAATGTAACACTCACCAAGATCTGCGCGTTCGTCCTCTGCAGTGTCGGCGCGACGATCGGCGGCATCATGTACACATACAAGCTGAAGAGCTCTGTCCCGACGATCGGTGACAACCTTTACATGATGGCGATCTCATCCGTTGCCCTGGGCGGCACACTCTTTTCCGGCGGCAAGGGTTCCGCTCTCCGTACACTGGTCGGTGTTCTGACAGTCACCGCTATCTCTTCAGGGATGAACATGGCAGGCGTCAACCCGCTGTGGAAAAATGTCGTTTACGGTATCGTCCTTATCGCGGCTGTGGCTATCAACTCCGAAAAAGGCGGCAGAGACCTGATCATCAAATAAGGTGACCGCCGCATTTGCGAGTGAGTCGGAAAAAGAGCGTGATTCTTAAGCGGGGGTATGGGGGGCGAAGCTCCTGTCCCGAATCTGACCGGACGAAGTCCGCACTTTACGGGACAGGTTTACAGCCCCCGGGAATCAGGTGCGGAGCGAAGCTCGGGAGCCGAATCATAATTCAGCGCAGCGGTTCCTTACGGCTCCCGCTTTTGCGAACACACGAACACACGCTCCCGCACCTTGCGAAGCAAACTATCATGCAGGCGAATACAAACTGAGCTCTTATAGTAGAAATAAAAAATAAAAAATCAGAAATTCGGAAAAATTTGTGAAAGTGCCGGCGGGGATGGATTCAGCCGGCATTTTCGAAAAAAACGGAGGAAAATCGAATGGGAGAGATCTACGAAATACATCACATTTGCGTACACGCGAAAAACATTGACGAAAGCATCGCTTTTTACCGTGATATGTTCGGATTCAAGCTGGTCGGGAAAGAATCGTCCGATGTCGACGAATATGCCATGCTGAAGCTCGGTTCATCACGGCTGGAGCTGATCCAGCCGAAGCCGCAGACAGAAAATGACTTCGGCGACCGCGGATCGATCGCTCACATCGGGCTCGGAGTCCGTGACATCGATTCCGTCGTGGCAGACCTGAAAGCCAAAGGCGTAAAGTTTCTTTCCGAAGGGATCGAAGATAAAGATGCCCCGCTGGGCGGACTCCGCGCTGTTCAGCTGCATGGCCCGGCAGATGAACATATCAACCTCTATGAATGGAAAAAGGAGATCTGATGGATTATTTGCTCGGTATTGACCTGGGTACTTCAAGCCTGAAAACCATCGTACTTTCCCGTGACGGGATGATCCTCGCCTCGGATGCCGTCGATTACCAGTTCGACAGCCCGGTCCCCGGTTTCGCGGAACAGGATCCGCAGGTGTGGTGGGATGCCTGCCTGAAGACGATCGGGAACGCTGTCCGTATGTCCGGTATCAATGTTTCCGATATCCGGGCTGTCGGTTTTTCCGGGCAGATGCACGGCGTCGTTAACCTTGACAAAGAATATCGGGTGATCCGTCCGTCGATCCTGCACTGTGACGCCCGTTCCGGCGAACAGGTGGAACGCCTGAAACAAATAACCTCTCCGGAACAGCAGCGGCAGTTATTCCGCAATCCGGTATACCCGGGCTTTATGCTGACATCTTTATTATGGATGCGGGACAATGAACCTGAAAACTTCGGCCGCATCGCGCATGTCTGCTCGCCCAAAGATTATATCCGCTTCAGGCTGTCCGGCGTTTTTTCCTCTGAATATTCCGATGCCAGCGCCACCCTGCTTTTCGACATAGAAAACAACCGCTGGTCGGATGAGATCATCGCCATTGCCGGGCTGCCCCGGGAGATCTTCCCCGATTGCACCGAGCCTTCGGCCATTGTCGGGACGATCAGTGCGGAAGCGGCTGAACTGACAGGCTTATCAACGAAAACACTCATTGCCGCCGGGGGCGGCGACCTGACGATGATGAGCGTCGGGAACGGTATGGTCAGCAATGGTGACGCGATCCTGAACATCGGAACAAGCGGACAGGTATCATTTCAGATCGACCGGCCCGTGATCAATCCGGCACTGAATACCAACATGTTTACCGCGTATCACTCCGGTAGATGGATCCTCTACGGAGCCACAATGAGTGCCGGCCTCTGCCTGAAGTGGTGGCGGAATTCTACCGGGAACCCATCTTATGAGAAGATCCATGAGCTCGTCTCAAAGGCTGAGCCGGGTTCCGGCGGCGTCATTTTTTATCCCTACCTGAACGGAGAACGCTGCCCGCATCTGATGTCAGATATCAGCAGCTGTTTTCTGGGAGTAAACGCATCCACCTCATACGGTGAAATGACACGGGCTGTTATGGAAGGCGTGATATTCAATCTCCGCCAGTGCGCGGAGGTCTGCGGACAGCTTGGCTTCTCCGCGGACACCTGGCTGGCTTCCGGAGGCGCTGCCCGAAGCGATGACTGGACACAGATCATGGCGGATATTTTCAATAAACCCATGAAACGGGTGATCGGTGAAGAACAGGCATGTCTGGGAGCGGCTATGACCGCCGGTGTCGGAGCCGGTTTCTGGAAGGATATCCCGGAAGCCTCTAAAGAGATCGTGCGTTATCAGGACCGGATCATTATGCCCGACCCTCATCATGCCGCTGTATATGACGAATATTATTCCATTTTCCGCGACACCTTCCCGCTCTTCAGCCAAAACCTGCGGAAATTGACAAATCTCGGCAGGGGAACGCGGTAAGATTCCCACAAAGTGTGTTATCTGTAAGTAACGCAGGATCATGTTGATCAAAGAAAAAAGCCCGCTGAAAGAGAATACAGCGGGCTTTCAATTACCAATCGTGAGATACCGTTTACATAACCACCCGGTTGCGGCCGGCAACTTTCCCCATATACAGTTTTTTGTCTGCCTTATCCAGAATTTCATTTACCGGAGAACGGAAATTGTTTTCTTCAATACCGATAGTAACGGTGATCGAAAAATCATTTCCTTCAAAGCTCAGCGGCATCTTCCGGACTGAATCGCAAAGGTCAAACATGGGGACCCATGCATCGTCAATGTTCTTCTCCGGCAGAAAGAAACAGAATTCTTCACCGCCCCAGCGGCATACACTGTAATCATCACCGGCTTTTGCCATAAACAGCTTCGAGAGTTCTTTAAGTGTATAGTCACCGCAGTTGTGGCCGTATGTGTCATTGACTTTTTTGAAAAAGTCAATATCAGCGATGGCAACGCTGAAAAGTGAATCCGGAGAGTTCTTTTTGAACAGCTCGATCCTGTCCAGCATGGCGCGGCGGTTGAGAAGGCCGGTCAGCGGATCTGTACCGGCTTCCTTGTGAAGTTCCTGATTGTCTATACGGAGTTTCCGTTCCGTGTCCTGAATGCTGGTGCTGAATATGATATAGTTGACTGCCATGATGATAAAAAGCGTCACGCTGTTGACAGTCTGAAAGATGACAGACGTAGTTGGATCCAGCACATAAACAGGATCATGATGAAGCGTATAGAAAAACAGACCCATGCGGAATGCGATCAGTCCTGCCCAGTTGGAGATCTTTTTTACCGGAGAATCAAATATATTGAAAAAAGCAAGTAAAAGAAGCGGCAGGAGAAGATGCTGCCCTCCGCAGCTCCACCCGAATAAATAGATATACCAGCCGCACCAGAAAAGAGTCATCGCAGTGAATATCGCAGTATGAACACGCGGCCTCATTTCGCCGGAACTGCGTAAACAGACAAATGATAAAAACATCAGCACGATCGGAGGGATCATGATCTTGTGCGTCGTCAAGTATATCAGGACCAGACTCAATGCGTAATAAATTGTCAGAATGGTTTCACTTGCCGACAAGGCATTGCGATAATAAGCGGGCATCTCCGTCCCCGCCTTCGGCACTTTTTGATGAAAGAATTCCAACAGATATTTCATGATAAATCCATTAAAAGTTTTCTGATATTATTATAATATGAATTATTAAACAAATCGAGATGATTTTTTATTTTTTTCAGAAATTCTATACCATTACGCAGTTTTTTGAAAAATTGATAATGATATTTGACAATATCCCGAAATAATTTGTTGAATTTCTTCCCGAATTTTTCTGCTGAAGGAAATATTGAAAAGACAGTGTCCGGTCACTGCTGCGGCTGAGAGATTTCAAATTATTCAACCGGCTGTTCAACGAAAGAGGGCGTCTCAAAATTTTTTGATCCGCCCTCATAATTTGATTTATTATGTGATGAGACTTTATAAGATCGGGATGCTTTCGTCTGCGAGGAATTTTTCTCCTGTTCAGATGAAGTGCATCGATCAGAAACTCATGCAGTTTTTTCAGCGCGCGTAATGTAAACTTGAACCCGGATCGTAGGGAACGCCTTCCGCCTTGGGCGCAGCGTTGTTTCCGGAGAAGATCACCAGAACGATCAGTGAAATGATATAAGGCAGCATGTTGTAGACCGTGCTGGGAAGGTTTAGCGCCCGCAGAAAATCAAAGCCCGTGTACACGTTGCTCAATGCCCGGAAGAAACCGAAAAGCAAAGCCGCCATTGCGATCTTGAAAGGCTTCCACTCACCGAAGATCATCACGGCCAGGGCAAGAAATCCGAAGCCGGCCACACCATTTTCAAACTTCCATTCGGATACGCCGGCCGTGATATATACCAGTCCGCCCAGTCCGCCCAACAGGCCTGAAATCAATACGCCGGTATAGCGCATTTTGAAAACATTAATACCTACAGAAGCAGCTGCCTGCGGATGTTCCCCGCAGGACATCAATCTCAGCCCGGACCGGGTCTTGTACAAAAACACCCAGGACAGCAGCAGCAGACACAGCGCCAAAGGCATAAACCAGTTGAATTCATAGCCTTCAACCAGCAGAAAAGCCTTTTTCGCGCTGATATACTGCAGGGTAGAAGATGGGTTGTTCGGATTCGCACTGGTGTTGATAGCCTTTACGATAACCGTAGCTCCGGCAGTACCCAGCAGGTTCATGGCTGTACCCACCAAAGTCTGATCCGCTTTGAATTTGATAGCCGCAACCGCCAACAGCAGTGAATAGATCATTCCCGCGACCATCGCCGCCAGAATTGACAATACGACAATCACAAAACCGGATGTTTTCTCCTGAAGGGAACTCATCACCAGCCCCCCGCCCAGAGCACCGAAAACCATAATGCCTTCCAGACCGATATTGATCACACCGGAATGTTCCGAAAAACATCCGCCCAGTGCCACCAACATTAGTACAGAGGCAAAAACGATCGTATATTGAATCAGCAGGATCATTTCTGTCCGCCCCCTTTCTTCGCTGCTTTCTCATCCTTGCTGTTCAGCCACTTATTCATAGTGTTTTTGAAGAACAGAACAAAGCTGCAGAAATAGATGATCAGGCTGGAAATCATGTTTGAAATTTCCCCCGGATATACCTGTTTGTTCAGCTGAGCTCCGCCATCCGTGATGTGCTGAATAAAGTAAGAAGAGAAAATCGTTCCGATGGGATTCAGACCGCCCAGGAATGCCGCGGCGATCCCATTAAAACCCATAGCCGGAACGGATGCCTGTGTAACCGACCAATCCTCAAACCCGGTCAGGTAAAGCATGGAAGCACCAATGCCTGCCAGGCCGCCGGCGATAGCCATCGTCAGGATAATGTTGCCCTTATCCCTCATCCCCGCGTATTTCGCGGCGAATTTGTTCAGGCCGGTCGCCTGAAGTTCATAGCCCAGCATGGTCTTTGACAGAAGCACCCAGCTGGCAATCGCCAGCAGAATTGCCAGGGGGATCGCGATCCCGACATATTTATTGTTGTTGAAAAATGTGTTAAGTCCCATCTGCGGCAGCAGGGCTTCCGGATGAGCCGCTGTGGAAGTGACTCCATCAACTGTTACCACTTTCAGGGTGATGGCATAGGTATACGGACTGGTAGGATTTTTGATTTTGCTCAGCAGCGTATTCACCAGATACAGACAGATCCAGTTCAGCATAATACAGGAAATCACTTCGTTCACATTCCGATATGCCTTCAACACGCCGGAAATGGAGCCCACCAGCGCACCCGCCAGGATGGAAGCCAGCATGCAGGGGAACCAGCTCCAGCCCAGACCCACAGCACAGTAGATGCAGGCGCCGGCGCCGGCCACATACTGTCCGGCTGCACCGATATTGAACAGCCCGACTTTATAAGCGAACAACACAGAAAGGCCGCACATCAGCAGCGGAGCGCTCTTGACCAACGTGTTTCCCAGGTTCTTCATCTGGGTAGCATGTTTGGAATAATTCCAAAAGTTTTTCAGGATCTCCATCAAGGCATTCCAAGCGCCTTCTGAATTGATCATCAGCAGGGCGATAAACCCGATCAGTACGCCCAGAACAATGCAGAGAAGCGAAGCCAGAATCGTCTGCACCGCGGGCTTTCTAAGTAATGAATTATTCTCCTGCATCAGGGTTTAACCTCCTCCCTCTTGGCACCGGCCATATACAACCCCATTTCTTCAGGTGTCGTAGTCTTCGGATCCAACTGGCCCACGATTTCTCCCTCGTACATCACCAGGATCCGGTCAGAAACATCCAGCACCTCATCCATTTCCAGGGAAACCAACAGGACAGCCTTGCCCGCGTCCCGCTGTGCTACGATCTGTTTATGGATGAACTCGATAGCTCCCACATCCAGACCGCGGGTAGGCTGTACAGCCACCAGCAGCGACGGTTCTTTTTCAATTTCCCGGGCAATGATGATCTTCTGCTGGTTCCCGCCGGACATGCCCCGGGTGATGGTGATCGGTCCCTGTCCGGAACGGATATCATACTCCTCGATCATCTTTTCAGCCTGTTTCCGGATGTTATTCCTGCGCAGGAACCCGGCTTTTGTATAGGTGGGTTCGAAATAACGCTGGAGCACAACGTTATCTTCCAGTGTATAATCCAGTACCAGACCATGCTTATGACGGTCTTCCGGTATATGGCTCATACCGAGAATTGAACGCTTCCGGATAGGCATCTTTGTGATATCCTGCCCCAGCAGCTTTACTTCTCCGGAAACAAGGGGCTCCAGTCCGGTGATACCAAAGACAAATTCTGTCTGGCCGTTGCCATCAATACCTGCAATACAGACGATCTCGCCTCCCCGAACCTTCAGGGAAACATTCTTCACCGCGTTGTTTTTATGCACTTTGGAAGCAACAGTCATGTTATTCACTTCCAAAATCACATCTCCTAAATGCTGCTCCTTTTTCTCTACATGGAAGTTCACGTTCCTGCCCACCATCATGGAAGAGAGATCCGACATGGTCACATCCGCGGTGTTAACCGTTCCGATGTACTTACCTTTCCGCAGTACACTGCACCGGTCCGCCACTTCCATGATTTCCGCCAGTTTGTGGCTGATGAAGAGAATAGACATTCCTTCCGCTGCCAGGTTCTTCATGATCTGCATCAGCTCATGGATCTCCTGAGGCGTCAGAACTGCTGTCGGTTCATCAAAAATCAGGATCTCATTGTCCCGGTACAGCATCTTGAGGATCTCAGTCCGCTGCTGCATACCAACTGTGATATCCTGGATCTTTGCATCCGGATCCACCTGCAGGCCGTACTTATTGGAAAGATCCATGATCTTTTTCCGGGCTTCCGCCTTTTTCAGTAAGCCCATCGCGCCGGTGGGTTCATCTCCCAGGATAATGTTGTCCAGTACCGTAAAGCACTCCACCAGTTTAAAATGCTGGTGGACCATACCGATGCCCAGCGCGTTGGCATCGTTCGGGCTTTTGATCTGAACTTCCTTTCCATCCTTCCGGATCGTCCCCTCTTCTGCCTGATACAAGCCGAACAGGACGCTCATCAGGGTGGATTTTCCGGCGCCGTTTTCTCCCAACAGCGCGTGGATCTCTCCATGCCTGAGCTGCAGGGTGATATCATCATTGGCGATGATACCGGGGAAACGCTTGGTTATATGCAGCATTTCAATAGCATATTCGCTGTTGTGCCCGTTTTCCAATTGTCACTCCTCCTTTGAACGCGATCTTCCGGTGAAGCATACTAATCTCCACCTTTTTTGGAAAAGCCCCCGGAATCAAAACAAACACCGCGGGCTTGTTATAAAAAAGCCGGGGATGTTTAAACATCCCCGGCAAAGAAAACAACTCTTATTTCACAGTACCGAGATCATTCACGGTGACCTCAACCGCAGGCATAGCTTCGATGCTGTTGCTCACGGTGATTTCGCCGGCGTACATCTTGGCTACCAGCGCTGCATAGTCTTCCGCTGTGAAGCCATCAGCGAACTGAGTGGAAGGAGCGATCTGTACATAGTTGCTATCCGGATCATTGCCAACCAGGCCCAGTGTTTCGATCTTGCCGACATAGTTATCCCAGTTGCCGGCCTTGATCTCGGACAGCAGGGTGTTCACTGTTGCGCCCAGACCCTTCATAGCAGAGGTCACAGTCATGCCTTCGCCGTAGCTGCCATCGATCAGAGCAGCCTGATCCACATCCACGCCGATCACTTTACCGCCGACCTTGGCAGCCGCTTCGGAAGCGGAGGTGAAGATACCGCCGCCGCAGGCGAAGACGACTTCAACGCCCAGGTTGGAATACCAGTTGTCCATATAAGCGGTGATATCAGCATCGCCATAGAACTGATTGCCATACACATATTCGACCGTCACATCACCGGTGTTGCCGAGTTCAGCAGCAGCGGCATTGGCGCCCTGAACATAACCGTAACCATAGCGGACAACCGCGGGAACAGCCATACCACCCAGGAAACCCAGGTGCTTGTAGCCCAGCTTCACGGCAGCGTAACCGGCCATGTAACCGCACAGTTCTTCCTGATATACCGCGCAGTAAACATTGCTCAGATCGACATATTTGGCCATATCCCAGTTGGCAGGATTGTAGTCATAGGTTTCGCCTTTCAGCGCGACACCGGCTTCCAGCAGATCGCCGGCAGCAACATCCAGCGCGACAAATTTCACATCCGGATATTCCGCGGCAACTTCAGCGATGGTACCGCCGAAAGCGTAACCCGGCATGATAATAACATTGTATCCGTCATCATCAGCCTTTTCGACCATGGCAACGCGTTCCGCGGTGCTGTCACCGGCGGGTTTGTAGTAGGTGAAATCGATCCCGTTCTCATCGCACCAGGCTTTAGCCGCTTCGTAGGTGGTCTGGTTGAAGGACTGATCAGTAATGTCACCATAGTCAGTGATCATGGCGACACGCATTTCATCGTCCGCAGAAGCTACGGCCATGACAGACAGAACCATCACGACGACCAGTAAAAGAGCAAAAAGTTTTTTCATGAAAATTTCCTCCTATAGAAATATGTCTTTTGAAAAATATAACAATATATCTTTCCCGACAACGTTATACCATTATACCAGAAATCCATATGTTTGTGATATTTTTTCTCTTTCTTGAAATTAAAATTATAAATCAGGGCACCGGTACCCCACAGCACACCTGTAAATGCTGACCGTTACGATTCGGAACGAATCAGGAGGACAATTCAGACTGCCCCGCGTTTTCCTGATAACAGCGGATCGGAAGCTGACCAAAGCGCCCACACCCTGCGGCTCAGCGGAATGGATCCCGCAAAAATGTTTCGGCAGGAAACGAAATAAGATATTTTTCAATGTTTATTGAGATTCCTTTTTTCCCATTAACAGAAATTTTCTCATTAAACTGATTTTATATATAATATGTGTATTGCTGCGATTTACGGGAACAAACAGAGATCCATGAAAGGCATTTGTCAGGAAAATTACATCGCTAAATTATTTATACAGCAATACGATGCTTATGTTTTTGTTCGATCAAAAAAATCCTTCTGCAGGGCTGCCTGCCGACAGCTGAATGCGGCCCGGAGAATATGGATTGGAGTGAAAGTATGAAAAAGATCGGTTTTGATAATGAAAAATATGTAAAAATTCAGTCAGAACACATTCGGGAACGTATCGAGCAGTTCGGCGGGAAGCTTTATATGGAATTCGGAGGGAAGCTGTTTGATGATTATCATGCTTCCCGAGTGCTTCCCGGATTTCAGCCGGACAGCAAGATCCATATGCTGCAGCAGTTCAGGAACGATGTAGAGATCGTCATCGCGATCAACGCGGAAGCTATCGAACAAAATAAGATACGCGGTGACCTGGGCATCACCTATGAAGATGACGTACTGCGCCTGATCGACGGGTTCCGGAGTATGGATCTTTATGTTGGCAGCGTGGTCCTGACCCACTACAGCGGGCAAAATTCCGCGGACGCATTCCTGAAAAGAATGACTTCGTTAGGTATCCGCTGTTACCGGCATTATCCCATTGAGGGATATCCGTCCAATGTAGCGCATGTGGTTTCCGAAGATGGACTTGGCAAAAATGATTACATTGAGACAAGCCGCCCTTTGGTGGTCATTACCGCGCCCGGGCCGGGGTCAGGAAAAATGGCGACCTGCCTGTCGCAGCTTTACCATGAGAACAAACGCGGTGTACATGCCGGATACGCAAAATTCGAGACTTTCCCTGTCTGGTCCCTTCCGCTGAAACATCCGGTCAACCTTGCCTATGAAGCGGCCACCGCCGACCTGAATGATGTGAATATGATCGATCCGTATCACCTGGAAGCTTATGGGGAACTGGCGGTAAATTACAACCGGGACGTAGAGATATTCCCGGTCCTGAACGCGATCTTCGAACTGATCCAGGGAGAATCCCCCTACAAATCTCCGACCGATATGGGCGTCAATATGATCGGTTCCTGTATCGTGGATGACGATGTATGCCGGGAAGCCTCTTACAAGGAGATCCTGCGGCGGTATTATACAGCCTGTGTCCAGCGTGTCCAGGGCAAATGCGGGGATGAAATCGTTCGAAAGCTGGATCTTTTGATGAAGCAGGCCGGAATTACCTCAGAGATCCGTCCGGAGATCTCAGCCGCGCTGCTTAAGGCAGAAACCACCGGTGCCCCTGCCGGCGCCATGCAGCTGCCTGACGGCCATGTCGTTACGGGGAAAACATCAGAAATTCTGGGCGCGGGAGCAGCTCTTCTGCTCAACGCGCTCAAAACGATGGGCAGGATCGATGACCAGTTCGACCTCATTTCCACGGAAGTGCTGAGGCCGGTGTGCGAATTGAAGACCCGTTACCTCCATCATAAGAATCCGCGTCTGCATACGGATGAAGTGCTGCTCGCCCTGACGATCTGCGCGCTGACCAACCCGATGGCACAGGTCGCCAAAGAACAGCTCAGCAGGCTGAGCGGTTCCGAAGCTCATTTTTCGGTGATCATCAGCGATGAAGATGAAAAACTGCTCAAACGTCTCGGCATTACCGTCACCTGTGAGCCGCGTTACGAGATAAACCGTTTATACCATAAATAACTTCCGGGGCATTCGGCAGTTATCTGAAGCCTCGTTGAAATTACGGGGCAGACCGAACCTTGCACACTCGATTGATCATACAGAATACAGGGTGCCGTTACAGCTTACAGCGATAACGGCACCCTGTATTTATTCAAAGAAAGGACCTGCACTGCCGCAGGCAAAAGCGGATATAGGCTTCCGCCATTCTGTCAAGGGAAAACTGCTGTTCCGCACGTTCCCGGGCCGTTCTGCGGAAGACATCGTTATCCCGGATCACTGCTTCAGCCGCATCGATCAGCGGCGCGGTCAGGGGCCTTTCGAGCTTCCACGGATCAGTGCCGTAGGGGACGATCATTCCCGCCGGGCCGACAACATCATTCAAAGCACCGGTATCAAAACCGATCACAGGCAGGCCGCAGGCCAAAGCTTCGATCACCGCATTGGGACAGGCGGCATGGATCTCCGATGAGAAGAAAAAGGCGGATTTCTGTTCCAGTTCGATAAGTTTCTCCTGAGCGCATACGCCTTCAAAAATCACTTCAGCATCCTTGCCGGAATCCGCCAGTATCCTTTTGGCCCGTTCTTCAGATTCCGGATTGGTTTTCCCCGCGACATGCATCCGGACAGGACAATCCAGCCGTTCCGCCAGCCCTGCAGCCAGTTCGGCGCCGATATCCAGCCCGAAATCCATCCCGTACCGAAAACTTCCTTCCGCGAGAACAAAACTGACCTCCTTTGAAAAGTCCGGGACATCTTTTCCGGGATGGAACCGGACAAGATCCGTCCCGTTATAAATAATTTCCGACGGCTTATTCAATCGACCGTATACATGATCCCAGCGTTTCTCACAAAAAGGGCTCTGATAGATGATCCCGGAGCAAATAAAGCGGCGGTAGAACGCGATAGCCAGATTTGCTTCTTCGGAGTGGACAGCATAAAGGACACCGGTCTTTCGGCAGCGGTGGATCCAGTTCATACCATTGAGCCGCTGTACCACCGGGATCCCCTGACGCCGGGCTTTCAGCAGCCGTTTCAGATATCTTCTCGGACCGCCGATGACCAGAAACGCATCGATATCTTCCCGTTCGGCGTCAAAATGGATCTCAACATCTTCGGCCTTTGCTGCCCAGGCGATCAGATTGCGCTGGAAAGTTCTCGGGCCGCCGAGGGACTGTGCTTCCGGGATCATGCATATCGATTTTTTCTTCATGCGTTTGCCTCAAACCATTGATATGTTTTTTCTATTGTATCCTGAATATTTTCCGGAGGCTGCAAATGGAGCCCGATTCTTGATTTCTTTGGGCTGTAGTAAAAATAATGGTTTGGAAAATGGAAAATACTGTTTTCAAGGCATTCGATCCGGAGGGACTGTCCGTTCCTGCTGTGTTCCAAAAGCCTGGCAAGGAATTCATTTTCAAAAAGCAGCCGGGGACTTTCGAAATTTCCGGGTCCGGCACAATACTGACAGAATTGATGATATGTCATATTCTCTCCGCAGAGGAGATAACGTTCACCGCTTATCCCGTAGCGGCAGACATTCAGAAGCCCCTGGACCACATCATTGACCGATATCACGTTGAGTCCCCCGCGAACCATCATACGCAGGGAATGCTGTTTGAACTGCATCAGCAGCGAACTCTTACGCCGGTACCAGTCCCCGGGGCCGATAACCATAAACGGGTTGACAGTCACAACATCCAGACCGCCGGTCACCGCTGACTGGACCTCCATTTCAGCCAGATACTTTGACCTCGCGAAAGGCCACAGCGGGACATCCGCATTCTGAACACGGGCTTCACTGAGGATCCCGGGTGCCTGGTTGGTATGCCGAAAGGCTTCCGGCAATCCCAGCGTACAGGCGGAACTCATGAACACGACTCGTCTGATGCCGTATTTCATGGCAGCCAGCAGCACAGCACGGGTCCCGGAAACATTGACCTGCATGATACGATTGACCGTGGGAGCCGCGGTCATTTGCGCGCCCAAATGGAAGATCACATCCGGATGGAAGGCTTCTACTGCCCTGTCCACAGAATCAGCATCCGTCAGATCCCCCATCAGGCGGATCAGTGAAAGGTCCTCGATCCCGCCGATGTAGCTGGTCGGACGGTGAAATGCCGCCACCGTATGCCCTTCCGCACAAAGCCTGCGGCATAATGCCGTCCCGATAAAACCCGTGGCGCCGGTAATGAAAGCATGCATCAGTATGCCTCCATCCTGATCTCGACCGTATCGATCGGTCCGTCTGCTGAATACACTGTGATGTCCAGACGCGGATAAAAATCACTGTACAATGATCTGACGCCAATCAGTCTGCCGTCCCTGCCGTACGCGGCGGAAAGAATATTGACGCTTTTATCCTGATACGCGCTCATGCCATCGGAATTGAAGACGACCGTTGACACAACCCCGATACCGTCAGGCGAAGGCTGATGGGTACAGCTGTATTGATCCGCGGGGATCCGGAAGGAGCTTTGCAGCATCTCGCTGTAAGACAGATTCAGAACAATGACAGAAGCCTGCTCAACAGCGTCAAAATTACCGGGGACTCCGATACAGACCGGCAGTTTCTCACCGGGCTGGATCTGCATCATCACGATCGCGGATTCCGTTTCTCCGTAGTTTCCGTTCCCGCCCCGCACCGCAGCCTTAAACCGGACATCGAACAGCGGCAGGTCAGAAAGGTTCTCCGCATGAAACAGGCAGACAGCGCTCCGGTCAGCAGCCGGCACACAGTTCAGGTCTGTAATTTGGATAAAATCGCCATAGAGTTTATCCAGATATTCATCAAAAGACGCCGCGCCCTCATCAGGAACGATCAGGATGTCACCGACCCGCATCATTTCAAGATCAATGCCGGGATTCAGCCGGGATAACTGATCCATCGTCAGATCATGGTCGATGGCGATCTGCAGCGCTGTTTCGCCTTTTTTTATGACATGCTCTTCCGCGGAGGCTGCCGAAAATGTCAAAACAGAAAGAATGCCGAAGAACAGAAAACAAACAAAGGAAGGCTGAAGCCAAAGCGAAAAACGGCAGTGACGCGGACGGATAAAGGTACGGCAATATGGAAAAACTGCCATGATGTTATTCCGCCGCGAATAACGTTTCAGCTTCCGCGACAGCTGCCGCTTTTTCATCGGAATCCGGCACATCCCGGTCAAGGATCTTCCAAAGGTTCCTGAAATACGCGGTGGTTTGATCAGGCCTGACGGAATTGGCTGTTTCTGACCATTCCAGCGCTTTCTCCCAATCTCCGCTGAAGGCGGCTGCCTTGATGAAAGGCCTCATTTCCAGGGCATTCCCGGCGTGATATCCATTGGCGGAAGCTTCCTCATAGAGGCGCAGGGCTTCCGCATGATCTTCCTTATCCAGGGCAAGGTCGGCTTTTTCGAAGTAATAGCACCAGTCATGGTCAAAATCGGCCCCGAAAACAGGAGCGGGCAAAACGTGGTCAGATTCAAGCCGGATCCTGGACCGGTTCTGATAACGGATAAAATCATGCATACCCTCTTCCAGGTAGGGATTGTATCGATCCTCCTCTCCCAGAAGCCAGGCACATTTCCCGTATTCCGGTTTTGTGATAACGATCACATCGGTGGGCGCCGCTTCGAACTCATACATTTTCGATTTGATATACAGGCTTTCGCCCGTGGTCAGCCCGGCAAAATAATCATCATCGCCCCGGTTGAAATACCAATATGGCACAGGCGTCAGGCCCTGCTTTTTCCCGTACATTTCGAAGAGCATGCTGCTGTCCGCCCAGTCTCCCATGAACAAAGAAACGACCCCGTCGCTGATGACCGCGGTATTTTCCACGATATCAGGAATGCGCCATTTCATCTGCCACTGGAATTTCTGCTGATATTTCCATGAATAGCGGTAGGCATAAGCGTTCTGTACCTGAAAGAAGACACTCAGGCAGATCATAGCGGAGAACAGGATATTGGCAGCCGCGGCGCTCCGGAAGAGAATGGAGATACAGCTTACCGTAAAGATCGCGATCCCCCAGAAACTCGGGATCAGGTAGCGGTCATTGTAGATGGACGCGGAGGAAGGGGACGCGTTGATCATCATTCCCGGCAAATAACCCAGGATCATAGCAATAAACCCAAACAGCAGCATTTCATACTGCGTTCCGCCCTTTTCCGTTTCATTCTGCCTGTTAGCCTTCATCAGCAGGAAAAGCGTCAGGGCCCCGGCAGCCACACCGAGGACAACACCCAGCTGTGTATGCCGCATGCTGAGATCAAGCGTCTGCGGATCCAGGCTCCGGTACCAGATCCCCATCAGGGATTCGCTCAAATACTGCACGAAAAGGCTGCCCAGGTGGAGAATGATATTGAAGCCTTTGTATTCCGAGAACATGGATATCTCCCGGACGTCTTCCGACAGACTGGGAATATAGATGAAGCGGTACAGCAGGATAAAAACAAGGATCAGCGCATAGGGGATGTAGACCGGGATCGTCTTTTTCACCGCATCCCGGAAAGATAAACGGTCCCTCTTCCGGAGGACGAAAAAGATCAGAAACAGCCGGGCACCTTCCAGGCTCAGGTAATATTCCAGGCATGCGAGATGGAACAGGCTGGTAAGGTACGAGAGGATGAAGAACAGTATCCTGATCTTCCGGTCTTCACACAGCAGTGCTTTGACGGTAAAGAAGAAAGACAGGATGACCGTAAAATACTGCATCAGGATCATGAAATAGGCAATGCACATCGGCTGATGCCTGAAAAAGGGAAAAACACCGAAAAGCAGCGAAATAAATCCAGCGGCTGTTTTATGCTCCGGCCAGACATTCCGCAGCAGCCGCCAGCCGGCAAGCGCGGCGGCAAACCGCCAGAACAGCGTGATCAGCTGCCAGTGAAGCACACTTGTCCCCAGAACTTTAAAGAACTGTGCCGTGACCCAGGCAGCAAAAGGACGGCTGTCATTGATGCCGAAGGCAATGAGGCCTTCCTCCCCTCCCTGATCAAAAGACGCGACCGATACCCAGTCATCCAGATAAAAGCCAAGCTGCGGGATCTGCGTAGCGTAGGCACAGGCCATCACCAGGAGCAGAAGGATCGGGAATAATTTTCCGGTCAATACGTTTGTATAAAAATCGTCATTCTGTTTCTTCATTTTTCCATCCCAAATAATTCCGCGGCGCGGGTCATCGCGTCTTCTTTCGCGGCGGAAGGTGCCGTATCCCGGTCAAGAAGCTCCCAGAGATGGGCAAAATAGGCAGTCGTTTTATCCGGCTGCTTCGCGTTGGCTGTTTCCGACCATTCCAGCGCCCTGTCCCAGTTTCCGGTAAAAGCGGCGGCTTTGATGAAGGGCCTCATTTCCGTGGGATTTCCGAACGCGATCCCCCGGTCGGAAGCCTCGTCATACAGTCCCAGCGTTTCCTCATAGTTTTCCATATCCGCCGCAAGGTCCGCTTTCTCGAAGTAATAACACCAGTCATGGATATAATCGGTCCCGAAAATGGTTTCCGGAAGCTTATGGTCGGATTCGGTAATGATGCGTGATTTGTTCTGATAGGGGATATATGCCCCGATCCCGGATTCCAGATAGGGATTATATGTGTCAGCCTCGTCCAGGACCCAGGTGCATTTCCCATATTCCGGTTTCGTCACGAGCAGAACGTTCTCTGCTTCTGTCTCAAAAAGGAACATTTTGGATCTCACATAGATCGGGTCCCCCGCTTCCAGCACCGGAAGGTATTCACCATCCGCGACACTGATATACCAGTAGGGGGTCGGTGTGATCCCCTTCTTTTTACCGTACATTTCAAAGAGCATACTGCTGTCAGCCCAGCCGCCCATAAATGAGGCGACCGCGCCATCACTGAATACAGCGGTATTTTCCTTCAGATCCGGGACCCGCCATTTCAGGGACCACTGGAACTGCTGCTGGTATTTCCATGAATACCGGTACATGAAGGCGTTCTGGATCTGGAAGAAAATGCTCAGGCAGATCATGCCGGAGAACAGAACAAAACGCAGCGTCCGGTTTTGGAAGACGATGGACATCCAGGTGACCGTAAAAATAGCGATCCCCCAGAAAGAAGGCAGCAGAAAACGGTCGTGATACATGGAGTTTGATGCCGGTGAAACATCGATCATCATACCGGGCAGGTATCCCAGCAGCATTGCCGTGACCCCGAATACCAGCATTTCATATCGGGAGCGGTCCGGTTTATCATTTTTCGCACTTGAACGCAGCAAAATAAAAATCAAAACTGCCGCGATGAGCCCCAGGCCAAACCCAAGCTGCGCGTTGCGGATCGTCAGGTCCAGTTCCAGCGGGTTGATGCTCCGGTACCAGATCCCGAGGATCGATTCCGTCAGGTACTGCAGCAGAAGGCTGAAGAGGTGCAGGACGATCTTTATTCCGGGATAACGGGAAAACAGGTTGATCGGGCGGACGTCCGCGGAAAGGGTGGGAATATAGAGGAAACGGTACCCAAGGATCCCCGCAAGGATCAGGACATTGGGAAGAAACAGCAGGACCGACTTCCGGATGGCATCCCGGGTCTCATTGTCTCTGCAGAGTATGAAATATATCAGCAGCAGGCGTGCCGCTTCAAGGCTGAGATAGTATTCCAGGCACGCCAGGTGAAACAGGCTGGTCAGCCATGACAGCAGGAAAAACAGGATCCTGACTGACTTTTTTCCGCTCAAAAGCGCCTTTACCGTGAAGCAGAAAGACAGCAGGATCGTAAAATAATGCATCAGGATGATAAAATAGGCGATACAGATCGGCTGATGTTTGAAATAGGGAAAAACACCAAAGAGCAGTGAGATGAAACCAGCTTCGGCTTTCCGCTCCGGCCAGACGTTTTGCAGCAGCCATTTGCCGGCAAGGGCAGCGGCGAAGCGCCAGAATAAGGTGATCAGCTGCCATTGCAGAACGCCCGTACCGAGCACAGCGAAGAACTTTGCCATGACCCAGGTCTCAAAGGGCCGGCTGTCATTGATCCCGAATGCCATCAGTCCGGCTTCACCGCCCTGGTCGAAGGAGACGATGGAGACCCAGTCATCCAGATAGAAGCCCAGCTGCGGGATCTGAATGGCATAGGCACATGCCATTACTGCCAGCAGCAGTATCGGAAATCCTTTCCCGCATAACAGTTCCGTCCGGATGTTTTTTGTTCCATTTTTCATAGATATGACCCTGATCTTTAATTTTTTGCGGAGCACCGGCACAATGAGACTTCAGGCGGCGCTGCCTTATAACCATGCATAGAGTATAACACTGAAAAACGGTTTCCCTTTTTCGGAAACGATGATTTATTTATTCCCGGCAGTTTTGAGATATGTTGTTAAACAAAATCAGAAACAACAGCCCGCGGAATTCTTTGCTTCGCAGAGGCACGGAGCGGAATCATTTGTGCCTGCCGGAGTGCTTCCCGCGCCTGGTTTAATTTAGCCGGGGTCCACGCGCTGAGCAGGCTCACGCCTGGACCCCGGCACAAATTTTTAAGTGTTCACAACGCATAGGTGGGTATGTTGTAAAAGAGGGTGGATCCTTCAGCGGGGGGTGGGCATACAATACACGATAACATTACTGTGAATTGCAGAATTTTTTTTACAATTTTTATAAAACTGTCCTCAATTCTTTAAATAGACCCTTGACGAAGTGGGCGTGTTCTGATATATTTACATAGAACAATATAGAATAAAATTTCAGCCGAGGGAGGATAATATGGCGAGAAAAGGAAAGTATACGAGTGAACGACAGGAAAAGATCATGGAGTTTCTGGAAAAATACCAGGAACAAAACCTTTATTCGCCGTCCATTCGTGAAATCGGCGATTATATCGATGTCCCGTCCACATCACTGGTCGATTATTATATCCGCCAGCTGATCGATATGGGATATCTCGAGCGGGATGAGCACGTCTCGCGGAGCCTTCGCGTGGTACGCCCCTATGACCGGAACAGCGAAGACAAGACGAGACCGATCTCCTACAAACGGCGTGACGTCATCCGTTTCCCGATCCTGGGACGCATCGTCGCCAGCGCACCGCTCCCGGTACCCGGATCTGACCTGGCATATTATGATGAAGAAAGCTACGTGGAAGTCCCGCGCAAAATGTTTTCGCCTTCCGAAAACATCGACGAGCTCTTTGTCCTGGAAGTCTCCGGGGATTCCATGATTGATGCCATGATCAATGACGGGGATAAAGTCATTTTCCGTCAGGCATCCGAAGCCCATAACGGGGACATGGTAGCCGTATGGCTCTCCGACAACGAAGAAACGACACTCAAATACTTTTACAACGAAGGCGACCGGGTCCGGCTGCAGCCGGCAAACCCGACCATGGGTCCGATCTATATCGATGACCCCAGACAGCTCAGGATCATGGGAAAGGTCGTGATGGTCATCCGTCATCTCTGATCTTCTATGGGACGCCGGCATATCGTCATTTTTTCCGCGCTCTATATGCCGCATCTGGGCGGCGTGGAAAAATATTCACAATCGCTCGCAGCAGAATTATCAAAAGACAGTCAGGTGACTGTCTTTTGCATGAATACGGAAGGACAGCCCGCTTTTGTCCGGGAAGGAGAGGTCGAGGTTCATTTTCTCCCCTGCTTCCCGCTCCAGAAGGGGCGGTTTCCGGTTCCCAAACCCGCGGCGCTGCGCATCATCGACCGGTTTTTCCGTCAGACATCCCCGGATTTTGCCATTGTACAATGCCGTTTTTATATGCTCAGCTGCTATGCCTGCCGGGTGCTCCACAGGTATGGGATCCCGTTTATCCAGATCGAACATGGCGCGGGAGACGTCGTGCTGCCGGATCCCGTCATCAACCGGATCTGGCATCTTTATGACGCGCTGCTGACTCGGATCGAGAAGCGGATCCCGCATGATTTTTATGCGGTTTCCGAAGCCGGGCTGCGCTGGCTGGAACATTACGGCATCAAGGGCGTGGGCGTGATCTCCAACAGTGTCGCCCCGGGGGATTTTGATGAGGCGCTGCGGCATCCCGGATCATGGCGGCGGGAGCACGGCATTCCCGATGAGGCGGTGCTCATCACTTTTTCCGGAAGGATCATGAAGGAGAAAGGCATCCTCGACCTGCTGGAGGCATTCGACGGTCTGGAAGGGGATCATCTGTATCTGGCGGCAGCGGGCGGGGGCGATATGGAGCTTATCCGGCCCTGGCAGGGGAGGAAAAACATCTTCTTCCCCGGGCAGATCAGCTTTTCCGAAATGCCGCGGCTGCTTGCCGATACGCAGATCTATTGCCTGCCTTCCCATTTCGTGGAGGGGAAACCCACCGGCGTGCTCGAAGCGGGGTACTGCGGGAACGCGGTGGTATCCACAAACAGCGGCGGAACGCTGGAGATCATCCCGGATGACCGTTACGGAAAGCTGATCCCCGCTGGTGATGTCCCGCTGCTGCGGGAAACGCTGCAGCAGCTGATCGATGATCCGGAACAGCGCGCCGTCATGGGAAAGAACCTCCATGACCGCATTGAACAATACTTCACCTGGAAAACCGCCGCAGAACAAGTGCGGAATTTAGTCAATAGTCATTAGTCAATAGTTATTAGTTATTAGTCATTAGTCGTTAGTCGTAAGATGGCAGATGATGGAAATGATGATTGATAAACAACTGACACCTGTCTGCCGTTCATCAACCACCAACCAATAACTAATAACTAATGACTAATAACTATTGACTAACGACTGTTTTTCCACATCCAGGCGAGGGTGTGCATGTGGGTGAAGCCGGCTTCTTTCCAGACTTGCGTGCCGGCTGCGGCTGAGGTGTCAAGCCTGACCGGTTTTTTCCGGATGAACTTCATCAGGAGATACCGCAGTACGGGGACACGGGATCCATCGGGAAGATCTTTGGCGGGGATAAACCACAGGATGTCCGCGAAGCCTTTCATCTTTTGATAAGCCGACCAGGCTAGGACCTGACCGCTGCCGCTGACGACCCTGCGGAAACGGCTTCCGGGTGATCCAATCCAATTCGCCGCAAGCGCGGCAGTTCCCGTTTGAAACAATCCCTTTTTACAGTCCAGATTCCACAAGACCGTATCCGGATAGGTTTCCCTCATACGGGCGGCGAATTCCTGTCTGTCAGCATCCGGGACAGGCTCGAGACGCATATCGGTTCCGGGCTGCGGGCAGGATCTGCCGGCGGGATAGACCCAGGTATTGCGATAATCGGTTACACTGAACCCTCTGCGCCGGTAGAAGCTGATCACTTCCGGCTTTTCAGCCCTTGCCTGCAGAAACAGATCGTTTTTCCCTTCGGCAGACAGGATCCGTTCGATCTCCGTCAGCATCCGGCCGGCGATCCCCTCTTTCCGATGGGCGGGGTCAACACAGATATTGGCGAGCAGGCTGCAGTCTTTTCCGTTCAGCTGAAAATCATAAGAGTTGATGAGGCCGAGAAGTTTCCCGTCCCGGTCCCGGCATACGACACCCTCCAGTTTAAAAGGGAAGGGGGAGAATCTGGTGAGCAGGGGGTGCTGTTCCGCGTACTCACCTTCCTCCCTGAGCACTTTCAGGTAATCCAGGTTTTCCCGGTCCAGCCAGGGACGGAAACAGGTCTTTACAAGGACAGCGCTGTCCGCGGCGTCTTTTTCCGGAATGATCGGGCGTATTTCGTAAGGGAACATAGTTCGATATCAGGGAGCCGGCAGGGGGACAGTCCCCGGGTTCCCGCGGGCAGTATCATTTGATTCAGAGGGCATGATCAGATCTGCTGCGAGACAAGAGTCAGCCGGGACGATTCTGTTGACTCGCACGGCAAGGACGATGATCGTAATGGTCCACAGCAATTTTTTGAGGCGGCTGCGAGTCAACGAAAATCGTCCCGGCTGACTCATGGGTCTGAATGAAAAGACAGGTGGCTTGTTCAGGGCCACCTGTCTGATCAGTTACTGTCTGTTATTTGTTGGCGTCAGCAGCCTTATCCTTTTCGTGCTGCGCGATCACATCCTGTGTGATATGCGGCGGGACATTTTCATAGTTGGCGAATTCCATCTCGAAGTAGCCGCGGCCGCCGGTCATTGAGCGGAGCGTGGTGGTGTAGCGCTGCATCTCGGCAAGCGGAACAGTGGCGGAGACGGTGGATTCACCCTTATCGGTTTCCATACCCATAACGCGGGCGCGGCGGGTATTCAGGTCGCCGATAACATCACCCATGTTCTCTTCCGGAACAACGATGCGGACATTCATGATCGGCTCTTCCAGAACCGGACCGGCATCCTTGAACGCCAGTTTGAAAGCTTCACGGCCGGCGGTTTCAAACGCGATCGGTTTGGAGTCGACCGGATGTTCCTTACCGTCATAGACGGAGACGGTCACACCGTGCACCGGGAAACCGGCCAGGATACCTTCACGCATGACGTTGCGGATACCCTTTTCGATCGCCGGGATGTAGGAAGCGCTGATGGCGCCGCCGAAGATATCGTTCTTGATCTCGAAATCAGCTTCCGGATTCGGGAACACGCGGAGCCAGACTTCACCGAACTGACCGGAACCGCCGGTCTGTTTCTTATGGCGGTACATGGCTTCAGCCTTCTTGGTAATGGTTTCCTTGTAAGGCACACGCGGGACTTCGGTCAGCAGGTTGACCTGGAACTTGGTCTCCGCACGGCGGATCGCGACATCGATGTGCTGATCACCCATACCCTGGAGAATGGTCTGGTTGGTATCCATGTCATTGTGCCAGGAGAGGGTCATATCTTCTTCGCAGAGGCGGGTCAGGGTCGGGCTGATCTTGGTGGAGTCTGCCTGTGTCTTCGGGAAGATCGCGACACTGTAGAGAGAGCCCGGGAATTCCGGCTTGGCGATCTTGAGCGGGTTGGCTTTGTCGCTGAAGGAATCACCGGTGATGGTTTCGCTCAGCTTCGCCACGCAGCAGATATCGCCGGCATGGATGGTCTTCACTCCGGTATTGTCTTTACCGCAGGGAACGTAAAGGTTGCCATAGCGTTCTTCGACTTCGCGGGAGCTGTTCCACACACGGGAATCGGCATTCATGACGCCGGAATAAACACGGATATAGGTCTGCTTGCCGACAAAGGGGTCAGCGGTGGTCTTCCAGACATAAGCAGCCAGCGGTTTGTCATCGGCGCAGGCGATCTCAATGGGTTCATCGTTTTTATCGAAAGCAGCCTTCGCGGGAGCTTCGGCAGGATTCGGGATCAGGTTGATGAGGGCATCCAGCAGCGGGGCAACGCCGATCTCAGCGGTCGGGGCAGCGCAGTAAACGGGGATGAAGCTGCAGCTTTTCACGGCTTTGCTGAAACCGCGGACGATCTCTTCATCGGAGAGTTCCATGGTCTCGAAGAATTTTTCCATCAATTCTTCATCGCTTTCAGCGGCTGCTTCCATCAGCGCGGCGCGAAGTTCATCGGCTTCGTCTTTGTATTCTGCCGGGATCTCGACACCGTTCTTGTCTGTGCCGGCATAGGCTTTCATGGTCATGATATCGATGACGCCTTTGTAATCCAGTTTTTCACCCCAGGGGATCTGGACCTGGATCAAACGCTTGTCGGTGTAATCCTGCATGGAAGCCATGGCCTTCTTCATATCGGAGTTTTCGCGGTTCATCTTGTTGATAACAACGATACGGGGGAGGTTGAACTTTTCCAGGTATTTCCAGGTGATTTCAGTACCGACTTCACGGCCGGAAACCGAGTCGACCAAAACAACAGCACCGTCAGCAACGCTCAGGGCGGAGATCACTTCACCGACAAAATCGTTGTAGCCCGGGGTGTCCAGAACGTTGATCTTGGTGTCTTTATACTCAACGGGGATCACGGTGCTGTAAAGCGAAATCGTCCGGCGCTTTTCTTCATCATCAAAGTCGGAAACGGTGGTACCGTCTTCGATCTTGCCCAAACGGGTGATAGCACCCGTATAATGGAGAAATGTTTCTGCCATCATGGTTTTACCGGCGCTGCTG